>NZ_JYNQ01000001.1:1390833-1739166 GCF_000934685.1 Lacinutrix sp. Hel_I_90
GATGAAAAATAATGAGATAACTTTTGTCCTCTTGTTTTCCGTAGTCTAAAATATCTTCTGTGTTTATGTCAAGAACATCACATATCAAATGCGGCGTTTTTCCACGAGGTTCACTTTCGTTATTTTCAATCCGTTGGATGGTTCTTAAATTCACTTTAGCAGACTCCGCTAACGCTTCTTGGGATAATCCTTTTTTATTTCTTATTGCTCTAATTTTTTTTCCGACTTCCTTCATAATTAATTTCGTTTAAAGTTTTTACAAAACTAGTAATGAACCCCTCGTTTTGGTAACGGTTTATTTGCGACATTTACACGACATGGTTGTCAATCTATTGATTTTGTTGAGGTTTAATAAGCCTTAAGGTTTTAGTTGAAAAATCACAGTAATGCTCACCTAGCATTTAAAGAACATAAAAAAACCTCATACAATTACAATGCATGAGGTTTATTCTTATAAAAATACCGTTTACTAAAATTCTAATAAACCGTTTGTTTTCTTAACACCTTCAGCAGACTCCTCTAATTTTGCTTTTTCAGCATCACTTAAGCTAATTTCTATTATCTTTTCAATACCATCAGCACCTAATACACAAGGTACTCCAATGGCTAAATCGTTTAATCCATATTCCCCAGCTACCAATGCTGAACACGGGAAAATTTTCTTTGTATCACAAGCGATGGCTTGAACCATTGCAGACACCGCAGCTCCAGGTGCATACCATGCTGAAGTTCCTAATAACTTAGTTAATGTAGCCCCACCAACTTTAGTATCTTCTACAACTTGTTGCATACGTTCCTCAGATAGAAACTCTGAAACAGAGACACTATTTCTTACCGCTTTTCCTATTAATGGCACCATTCCTGTATCACTATGACCACCAATTACAATACCGTCTACATCAGAAATTGGAGCTCCCAAAGCTTCCGCTAAACGATACTTGAAACGTGCAGAGTCTAAAGCACCTCCCATACCAATGATTCTGTTTTTTGGTAAGCCAGTGGTTTTGTGTACTAAATAGGTCATCGTATCCATAGGATTGGATACCACGATAATGATTGTATTTGGAGAGTGCTCAATTAAATTAGCTGATACTGTTTTAACAATTCCGGCATTAATACCAATAAGCTCTTCACGAGTCATTCCTGGTTTTCTAGGAATTCCAGAGGTAATAACACAAACATCAGAATTTGCTGTTTTGCTGTAATCATTGGTAGTTCCTGTTATTGTTGTATCAAAACTATTTAATGAAGCGGTTTGCATTAAATCCATAGCCTTACCTTCAGCAAAACCCTCTTTAATATCTAGGATTACTACTTCGCTAGCAAAATCTTTAATAGCAATATATTCCGCACAACTTGCGCCTACTGCTCCTGCTCCAACTACTGTTACTTTCATTTGATTTTTAATTTTAAGTTAATGACAAATGACCTTCGCTTTTTGATATATCAAATGAAGCGCCTTTCATTTTAATTATATTTTTAGTTTTTGTATTTTTTAAGCAACAAATTTAACGATTTTATGTCAGAAATACCTCAAAATAAGCAATTTCTAAAACGTAAAATTCATGCCTAAAGAAGCACTATTAAAATCACCGATACTATAACTTGCATTCAAACCGAAAAAACCTAAGCTCAAATTAGCTCCAACCGTTCCAAGGATGCCTTTAGTTTCTGATTCGATTGAAAACGGATCAACAATTTTTTCTGAAAAGAAAACACCATCTGAAACACGGTAAGTCCCTAGTAAATCGGTTTGATTTTTACCATCTATGTACCCAATAGCGCCATAAAAATTGACCATTTTAAGTTTCGTACCAACAATTAACTGGTAGAGCATCGTGTTGGTTTCTGTCTGTACTTGTTGATTTTCTCCATCTACAATACCTGTTTCTGTAAAGTCATAACTACCATCTAAATGTGTGTAAGCAATGAGACCAGAAACAGTAATTGGCAATAATTTATCTGCTGGTAAAAAAGCGGTAAAATCCTGTTGCAGACCTAACCCATATAAGCCCACTTTAGCATCTTCTCTATCTACTTTAGGAAAATACCGCCCTTTTATCTGTGTCCCTTTAAAGGGCGAAAAGCTGGCTTGTAAAAAAACCGTTGGAATGATGTTCACGTTTGCCGAGCCAATACCTGTAGGCAACTCTAATGTTGTCTCTTGATTGCCAAAGATAGGATCGTCATAGGTTATAATCACAGACTGAGCAGGATCGTTATGACCTAAAGCGGTAGCGACTACCTTGCTTGGTGCATTATCTGGAAAACGAATGTTCTCATAGTCTGAAACGTCTAATATAAATGCTTTATCTTCATCACTAATAAAAGTAGCATTACCTATAATTGAAAACTCAAAGCCAAAACGCTCTGGCGTTTTTGCATTGTTAAACCAACCGGTATTAATACCATAAGCCAAACCATCGTTTGCTGGTTTAAGATAATCTCTAGAAAAACGTTGGGCATCTGCCACACCTGCCGCTAATAGCTCGTCTAAATTTTCTTGTGCTGAAACAGTTACTCCTGAAAGTAATATTATTAGTATTGAAAGTTTCTTTTTCATGGATACATTGGATTTAGATTATACCTATAATAAACGAAAAAAAACGGGAATTAGTTTTCGTTTATAGTATAAAGTTAAAAAATAGAATATAAATATTATTAATAAAAGCAAAAACGCCTCCAGATATCTCTGAAGGCGTTTAAAAATTATTAAAACTCGAATTTATGCATCAATATTAGCATAAATCGCATTTTTCTCAATAAACTCTCGTCTTGGCGGTACTTCGTCTCCCATTAACATAGAGAAGACTCTGTCTGCCTCAACACCATTGTCAATTTGAATTTGACGTAATGTTCTAAACTCTGGGTTCATAGTAGTGTCCCAAAGTTGTTCTGCATTCATCTCTCCAAGACCTTTATATCGTTGAATTTTAGCGCCTTCACCATATTGCAGCATTAATGCCTTACGTTCTTCATCACTCCAAGCATATTCTTTTTTCGCTCCTTTTTTAACTAAAAACAAAGGAGGTGTTGCAATATAAATATGTCCGTTTTCAATCAATTCTTTCATGTAACGGAAAAAGAATGTTAAGATTAGTGTTTCAATGTGCGAACCATCAATATCGGCATCACACATGATTACTATTTTATGGTATCTTAATTTTGAAAGATTAAGCGCTTTACTATCTTCTTCGGTTCCAATGGTAACCCCTAAAGCGGTAAAGATATTTTTGATTTCTTCATTCTCAAACACTTTATGCGTCATGGCTTTTTCCACATTCAAAATCTTACCTCTTAAAGGTAGAATTGCTTGAAATGCGCGATCACGACCTTGTTTTGCCGTTCCACCTGCCGAATCTCCCTCAACCAGATACACTTCGCACTTCGCAGGGTCTTGTTCAGAACAATCAGATAGTTTTCCTGGTAAACCGCCAATACTCATAACTGTTTTACGCTGCACCATTTCACGTGCTTTTTGCGCAGCATGACGAGCTTGAGCAGCTAAAATTACTTTTTGAACAATGATTTTAGCATCATCTGGATGTTCTTCTAAATAATCTGAAAGCATTTCAGAAACGGCCTGACTTACAGAAGCAGACACTTCACGATTTCCTAATTTTGTTTTTGTTTGCCCTTCAAATTGTGGCTCTTGTACTTTTACAGAAATAATAGCTGTTAAACCTTCACGGAAATCATCTCCTGCAATATCAAACTTCAATTTGTCTAACATGCCAGATTCATCTGCATATTTCTTAAGGGTATGGGTTAACCCACGACGAAAACCAGATAGGTGTGTTCCTCCTTCATGTGTGTTGATATTATTTACATAAGAATGTAAATTTTCTGCATAAGACGTATTATACACCATAGCCACCTCAACAGGCACTCCATTTTTTTCACCTTCAAATGAAATAACATCTTTCATTAAAGGTTCACGATTGCTATCTAAGAATTTGATAAACTCTTTAAGCCCCTCTTCTGAGTGAAACGTTTCACCTTCAAAAGAACCATCTTCTTTAGTTGCTCTTTTATCGATTAAATGAATGGTAATTCCTTTATTTAAATACGCCAATTCACGCATTCTACTTGCCAGAGTGTCATAACTATATTCTAACGTGTGTATAAATATTGTAGAATCTGGCTTAAAGGTCACTATCGTTCCTCTTTTATCTGTTTCTCCAATAGCTTTTACAGGGTATAACGATTTTCCACGCTCATATTCTTGCTCCCATATCTTACCATCTCTATAAACGGTAGCTCTTAAATGTTGTGATAAGGCATTCACACAACTTACACCAACACCGTGTAATCCACCCGATACTTTATAAGAATCTTTATCGAACTTCCCTCCAGCTCCAATTTTAGTCATAACAACTTCAAGCGCCGAAATGCCTTCTTTTTTATGTAAATCTACCGGAATACCACGACCATCATCTTCTGTAGTAATCGAATTGTCTTCATTAATGATTACTGTAATATTATTACAATGTCCCGCTAAAGCTTCATCAATAGAGTTATCGACAACCTCATATACTAAATGGTGTAAACCACGCGTACCCACATCTCCAATATACATGGATGGACGCATACGCACGTGTTCCATTCCTTCTAAAGCCTGAATACTATCAGCTGAATAATTATGCTTATTAAACTCTTCTTTTTTATCGCTCATAAATAGGTGTTATTTATTTCTATGGTTCTTTAATTGCTCTTCTTTTCTCAATTTTGACAACAAACAAATATACGAAAACAAAGTGCTTTTTAAAGGCTTTTTATCGAAAGACCTTGATAATTATTAACAATTGTTAATTATTTAAAAGTGGCTTAAATCGCTTAAAAAGCATCTTAAAATTGATTTTGTTGGTTTTTACTTTCTTCTAAAAAGTATAAAAACAGAAAATTGCCTTAGAACTAAAATTACAGGTTTTTACTTTTGTTAAAATTCTATAAAAACAGCGTTTCTTTAGACCTTTTAGCACATGAAAAGTCATTTTTTTTTCAAATCATAAACCTGACAAACAAAAAGAACCCGTTATAAATAAATAAGTTGATTCAACCAAACGTTTTATAACAGGTTAGCGTAGATAATCTATAAAATCGTCCAAGTTTTCAAGAAATCCTAAATAAAAACTAAGTCCTTGTAATATAATTTATTACATTTACCTCCCCAAAACTACTGGAATACAACATGAAAGATTATTTTTCTACAACCTACAGAAGAATGCTAGCATTAATAGCTATTGCTGGGATTATATTCTTATCCATGTGTTTTTTTGCTTTTTATTTTATTCAAGAGCAAGATAAAAGAATTATAGCCTTCCTAATTCTTGGATTTATAATCACCATGGGCTGCTATGTCTTTTTCTACAGAAAACTGATTGAAAAGCCCTTAAATTTAATTACAAAAGTTCTTGAGCAAAACGACACCTCTGCGATAGCAGAGCTTCAAAACTCATCAAAAGAGTTTTCTTATATTGGTGATTTATTTTTAAGTAGTAATCGACAAAAAGAAGAACTTAAGCAAGCTAAAGAAAAAGCTGAGGAAAGCGAATTGTTAAAAACATCCTTCTTAACTAATCTCTCTCACGAAATTAGGACGCCAATGAATGCTATTTTGGGCTTTTCAGATTTATTAAACTCTCAAAAATTAACCGATTCTGAAAAGACAGAATATGTAGACATTATAAGACGAAGTGGCAAAAACTTAGTCTCTATTATAGATGACCTCATTGAGATGTCTAAAATAGATACTAATCAAGTTAAACCAAATCATGTTGCTTTTAATTTGAATGCGGTTTTAAAAGATATCAAACAAACCATAGCAATCACTATCCCAAAAGACAAGCCATTAGACGTGTTTTTTGACGAACCTAAACACTCTGTTGTTTATCAACTTATAAGTGATGAAACAAAACTAAGACAAGTTATTGTAAACTTAGTTAACAACGCTGTTAAGTATACCGAGCAGGGCACTGTGAATTTTGGTTATAAAATTAATTCAGAAGACAACGCCCTAGAATTTTTTATTAAAGATACTGGTATTGGTATTTCGGAAGGTGAATTTTCGAATATCTTTAGCCGCTTTAATAGAATTCAGAACGATAAAACCATTAAATTAAGCGGCCTCGGTTTGGGCTTAGCCATTTCAAAAGCCTATATAGAAATGTTAGGTGGTAAAATCTGGTTAGAATCTAGAGAAAACATCGGCACTACTTTTTCTTTTACTATTCCTTTAAAACTGGATGGGTTGCCAGCGACCCCTGATAAAGAAATAGCAGTCAACACCGTCGATAAAGTAAAGCCTTTAAACATACTTGTCGCTGAAGATAACGACATAAACTTTATGCTATTACAGCGTGTTTTAAAAATAAGAAACTATACTGTTATTAGGGCAAAAAATGGTAAAGAAGCGGTTGCGATATGCAGAGAAAACAACACGATACAATTAGTGATAATGGATCTTAAAATGCCTAAAATGGGTGGCTTTGAAGCCCGGAAAATCATTAAAACCTTCAAGCCTTTTCTTCCAATAATTGCACATACGGCTTATTCCTCTACAGAAACTAAAAATGAGGTTTATGAAGCTGGATTTATTGATTGTATTACTAAACCACTGGATAAAACAGAACTTTTTAAAGTTATTGATAGAATAGAACACCTAACGCCTAATGTGGTATTGGTTTGAAATTAAAAAGCCCAACTTTTAAAGATTGGGCTTCTTTTTTCTATAATCAGAATACTAGTTAATACGCTTTATCGTGAACATTCGCTATAGCTCTTCCAGAAGGCTCATTCATGTTTTTAAAGGCCGCATCCCATTCTAGCGCAATTTTAGTACTGCAGGCTACACTTGGTTCTTGTGGCACACTACGCGCTGCTGCATCACTTGGAAAATGCCCTTCGAAAATTGAACGGTAATAAAACTCTTCTTTATTTTGAGGTGTCTGAATTGGGAACCTAAACTTAGCATTTTTCATTTGCTCGTCCGTAACGGCTTCTGCAACCACTTCCTTAAGGGTATCAATCCAACTATACCCTACACCATCACTAAATTGTTCTTTCTGTCTCCAAACAACACTCTCTGGCAACATGTCTTCAAAGGCTTTCCGCACCACCCATTTTTCCATACGCTCGCCATTAATCATTTTATCTTGTGGATTAATACGCATCGCCACATCCATAAACTCCTTATCCAAAAAGGGTACCCGCCCTTCAATACCCCAAGCGGCTAAACTCTTGTTAGCACGCAGGCAATCATACATGTGTAATTTATCTAACTTACGAACCGTTTCTTCATGAAATTCTTTGGCGTTTGGTGCCTTATGAAAGTATAAGTAGCCTCCGAAAATTTCATCTGCGCCTTCGCCAGACAACACCATTTTAATACCCATAGATTTAATTACTCTTGCCATTAAATACATAGGCGTTGAAGAACGTATTGTAGTAATGTCATAAGTTTCTATATTATAAATCACATCTTTTATAGCATCTAAACCTTCTTGAATCGTGAATTTAATTTCATGGTGTACTGTCCCAATATAATCGGCTACTTTTTGTGCTGCAGCTAAATCTGGCGACCCTTCCAATCCTACTGAAAAAGAATGTAGTTGCGGGTACCATGCTTTTTGAGTATCGTCTGACTCTATTCGCTTCTCTGCATATTTTTTTGCAATGGCAGAAGTTACCGAAGAATCTAAGCCACCAGACAACAATACACCATAAGGCACATCACTCATTAATTGTCTGTGTACAGCCGCCTCTAAGGCTTCTTTAATCTTCGCAATACTAGTCTCATTCTCTTTTACTGCCTCATAATCACTCCAATCTCGCTTATACCATTTTACAAAGGCCCCATCTTTGCTTGACATGTAATGCCCAGGCGGAAACAATTCAATTTTAGTACATACCCCTTCTAATGCTTTTAATTCTGAAGCGACATAGAACGTCCCGTTTTGATCCCATCCAATATATAACGGAATAATCCCCATATGGTCTCGTGCTATGAAGTATTCATCTTTTTCAACATCATAGATTGCAAAACCAAAAATCCCATTCATTTCATCTACAAAATCAACACCTTTCTTTTGGTATAATGCTAAGATTACTTCGCAGTCACTTTGTGTTTGAAAATCATAGGTACCTTCAAACTGCTTACGTAATGCTCTGTGATTATAAATTTCACCATTGGCAGCCAATATCAATTTTTTATCTGGGCTAAATAAGGGTTGTTTACCAGAAGCAGGATCCACAATCGCTAAACGCTCATGTGCTAAAATTGCTTTGTCATCACTATAAATTCCACTCCAGTCCGGCCCACGATGACGGATGGTTTTAGACATTTCTAATACCTGAGGTCTTAAATCATCAGATTTTTGTTTAAGGTCGAAAGCACATACAATTCCACACATAATTTTATATTTTTTAATGTTTTAATTCTAATTGATAAAGCAAATATGAGATTAATGTTTCATTTTTTAAACACATAAGTTAATAATGATTACAAATAACAACTAATTTCATTAAAAACAATAAAAATAAATATAATAAAAAGCGATTTTATCACTATTAGGTTAAATTTTATACGTTAGAAAAAAACCTTAACCTATTGCTAGCACAATTCTAGATTATTCAAAGTGTTACCAAAATAATCCTTGATTTTCATAGGAATTCATGAACCAATACACAGGAAAAACTTTCGGCCTCTATAGTCTGAGAGCCCGTTTTTTTTTGTTATTAAATCATTAAATAGGTATTAAGTAAAAGTAGAATGGTAACTTTACTAATAAGAAACTTATAGCCTATTAGTCATGAAATTTACGAAGATATTATTACTATTAATTAGCTTCAATACTTTTGCTCAAACCTGGCAGGAGGCACCAAACATTCCTTCAAATACTAATGGCACTCGTTTTGATGATGTCTTTTTTTTAAATGAAAGCTTAGGCTGGGCTGCCAATGGGTATAACGCAGCCGTTTTTAAAACGATAGACGGCGGTTTAAATTGGACCGAGCAACTTAACAATACCATACTAGGCAGCAACCACTATTTTAGAAATATTGAATTTCTAGACGAAAACATCGGATTCCTAGGTACATTAAATGGCAAATTCTACAAAACTACAGATGGTGGTGCTAACTGGGCAGACGTTATAATAACCCCCAATCCCCCCGCAATTTGTGGTATAGACGCCGTTGGCGCCTCAACAATATATGCGTGTGGTGCTTATTTTGAACCAGCACATATTATTAAGTCTACAGATAGCGGCGTGACATGGACCTATACAGATATGTCAGCCCATGCAAATGCACTCGTTGAAATAAAATTTTTAGATGAACTAAATGGCTTTGCTGCCGGAAGAAATAATACAGGAGCTGTTGTACTAAAAACAAACGATGGAGGTGCAACCTGGAGCACTATTTACAATGCAACAATTCCCGGGGAGTACATATGGAAACTTCAAATTTTAGAAAGCAATACTGATGTCATTTTCGGTTCGCTATATGCGAGTGCTCCTAATCCTGGCAAGTTAATTAAATCCTTAGATGGCGGTGTTACTTGGACAGTTTACAATGCTCCAGAAACAGATATTGAAGCTGTTGGTTTTATATCGGAAACAAAGGGCTGGATGGGAGGTCACAATACCGGTTTTTTTGAAACTTTAGATGGCGGTGCTACTTGGACTGATTTGAATATTGGTGGCAATTTAAACCGTATTTTTATAATGAGCAACGCGCTAGCTTATGCTTCAGGAAGCTCCATATATAAGTATACTTCAGAAACCTTGAGCACGAATACCTCTGAAATAATAACAAAAAAAGACCTCGAGATAAAATTTACAGAAAATCCAGTTGGTAAAGTATTAGAACTTACAATTAATTTTAATGCTCATGATAACCTTCTTATTGATTTATATGATATCAATGGTAAATTCATTAAACAATTAACGCGTGATACCATTAGAGACACCATAATTAAAACCTATTCATTTCCAGTAGAAGCATTAACTCCAGGAACTTACATTTTAAATTTTCATAATAACTCAGGAAGGACTGCTAAGAGATTTGTTAAGCTTTAGTTAATTTTTGTTTTTGGTTGAAATAGTAAATTTATTTTACGACTTTACTTAAACATCAAATTTAACAAACACTATTATTATGAAAAAATCAACTTTATTCACCGCTATTACTTTTTTGTTTTTGACACTCCTATCAGTAAATCTTAACGCACAAGAATTTTCAGATTTAGACAAAAGCCCAATGGATGTTGCTGCATTCCCATCAAGTTATAAAGAATCTAACAAGCTTGTAAAAATTACTTACAGCAGACCTCAATTAAAAGGAAGAACTCTAGAAAAATTGGCACCTAATGAAAAAGTATGGAGAACGGGAGCAAACGAAGCCGCAGAGATTACATTTTACGTAGATATGAAAATGGGAGACCAAGCTATCCCTGCTGGGACTTATACTTTTTATGTTATTCCTGGTGAAAAAGAATGGACTGCTATTATTAGCAAAGATTTAAATGTTTGGGGGAGTTATTATTATAATGAAGCCAATGATGTTGCAAGACTTGCAGTCCCTGTAAAAGACGCTGATGAATCTCTAGAAGCCTTTTCAATTGCTTTTGAAAAATCTGAAGACGGCGTTCATATGTACTTAGGGTGGGACAAAACGAGAGTTGCAGTGCCTTTCACAAAGTAAAATACAAACATTACAATTAAAAAAAGTCTTCACCCTGAAACTCATGGGAGAAGACTTTTTTTTATGGAATATTTAAATACTTATGCGTTTGTAGTGACACTTTCCATTTTGGATTTGCCATCACATAATCTACAATAAGAGGAATCATTGCATCTCGTTTACTCCACTCTGGTTGCATATATAAAATACAATCAGGGCCAACTTTAGCGGCTTCTTCTTCCGCGAAGCGAAAATCGTCTTTATTATAAATAATTGTTTTTAGTTCGTTGGCTTTTTTGTAAACACCTTCTGTTGGGAGTTTCATTTTCTTTGGTGACAAACAAATCCAATCCCAAGTGCCAGATAACTCATAAGCGCCAGAGGTTTCAATATGCACTTGCATCCCCTCTGCTTTTAATTGCCTAGTAAGCTCTGTCATGTCCCACATGAGTGGTTCGCCTCCTGTTACCACTATAGTATCACTATACTTTTTTGCATTGGCTACGATTTTTTCAGTTGCTGTAGGCGGGTGTAAGTCTGCTATCCAACTCTCTTTGACGTCACACCAATGACACCCTACATCACAACCCCCTATTCGAATAAAATAAGCAGCAGTTCCCTTATGGAAGCCCTCGCCTTGAATAGTGTAGAACTCCTCCATTAGAGGTAACATTTTTCCTTGGTTTACTAAATCTTGAATTTCTTGTTTCATATTTGCCGCAAAAATACAGTAAATAATCTTCTAATTAAAGGATCACTATATACGTTTTTTATTCTTTTTTTTTTAAAAAAAGAATAAAAAAATTGTGAGTTAATAAAAACTGTACTACTTTCGCCACAACCTATTTAATCAAAACCATGAAAAGATTCTCCCAAATTTTCATAGTGCTATTCGCTATTGGAACAACATTACATGCTCAAGTTGGCATCAACACATCATCACCTGACCCATCATCCATTTTAGATTTACAGAGTACAGATAAGGGGTTTTTACTCCCAAGAATGACAGCTACAGAGATTGGTTTAGTGGCAAATCCTGCTCACGGTCTTTTGATATTCAACACTGATACAAATAATTTCACTTATAATACTGGAACTAGCGCTAGCCCTGTATGGTCGTCTATTACTAATACACAGCCTGTGAGTAGTGATTCTGATAACGTTATCACTACAGGAACCGATGGCGGCGCCTATTTAGACAGAGCCGTACACATGGGTAAATTTATTATTTCTGGCACTGGTGCAATAACTGTTAGCGGCTTGCCTTTTCAACCTACGCAAATTAAATTTACCGCCTACGCTAATGTAGAGTCCTACAATTTAAACTCAGATAACGGTGTTGGAAACAATAACTCTAGTATTGCAAATGCATTTGGATCTATGTCTGGTTTTGCTACCAACTATAGTAGTGTCATAGACCAACAAACGATATATGTTGGCGGTTCTGGGAATTCAATTAATGATATTTCTAGATACGCGTCAAGCAGTCATTGTATTGGCATGAGATATTCTAACCAAAATGGTGATAATTTAGGAATCACCTCTGCTACTATTTCAAGTTTTAATCCGAATGGATTCACGTTGAATGTAGATAGTTATGCTGACAGTCTTGTGATTCTTTTTGAAGCTCATAGATAAACTTCACAAGTTTAGATAGTTTATTTATTATTAGTAGTTTCTTTTGTTTTGACTAAATAAACATAGGCGAACAAAGCGCGTTACACTTTAACGAAGTAAATACTAACAAAGGCCATTTTACAGCTAGAGTCGGCGATGGGTGATGGTGAAACTGCACAAGACCCTTTCTTAAAAACCCTCTAAAAAATGCCGCTTAAGAGATAATTGCAGGTTCTAAAACCGCAGGAAAAACAAGAAAACAAAAAGAAACTTACCGCTTATTGCGGTTGGGGCATGTTTCATTTAAACAGATATATCGTACTCTTAATCGATGATTTCTCATAAAATCATCGTTTTATTTTTAAAAAAGTTGTATTTTCGCCAGAAATTATACGACTATGAAAAGCCCCCTCATCTTAGTAACACTATTATGTGTTATAAACCTAACTCATGCTCAAGTTGGTATTGGTACCACCACTCCCGACGATGGTTCTATTTTAGAAATTCAAAGTACTACTGGTGCACTTGTTCCTCCCAGAATGAATGACATACAAATGAATGCTATTCCCACACCATTAAACGGCGCGATTGTATACAATACTACTAATCAAGCCCTAAATATTAGGACTAATGCAGCGTGGGAGCCCCTCTCTATAGGTAACAACAAAACTATTGTATTGAATAAGGAGTATAGCAACGGCAACAATGCCATCATTTCTAACAATAACAATTATCAGGATTTCCCATTAAACTCAACCGATATTATTTCTACCAATCCTTCTGTATTTGAAGTTGTTGGTAACGGCAAAATAAAAGTAAAAACAAATGGTATTTACCTCATGTCTGCTGAGATTTCTGTATCAAACATGCCACCGGGAAGCACAAAATATGTTCTTGCTGCAGAAAGAAACGGTGTATTGATTGGTTATTTATCCAGAGGCAATAACAACGGAACAGCGGTTGATTATTGGGGAACCACAGGTGTATTAATGTATGCTCTCCAAACAGACGACATCATAGCGTTTCGTTATGTAATAAATGATGGAACTTCATCATTTGATGCGAAATTTTTAAACATAGGAATGACTAAATTCAACTAAATCCAAATAAAAATTGCTTTTGCAATTTTAAAACTCTTAAACGCTTAAAGCTTTACTACATTTTGTTATTTTTGAATAAATATTCAAAAGTATGTCAAACACAGCATTTTTTTTAGATCATATTACTAAGGGATACCAAACTAAAGGCGATTTTATAACCTTAGGTTCGGCGATGCTTGACGGTCAAACAGTACAAGGTGCTTTTGTAAAAGTACCTTTAAAAACAATGAATCGTCATGGTTTAATTGCTGGTGCTACCGGTACAGGAAAAACTAAGACACTTCAAGTTTTAGCTGAAAATTTAAGCGATAAAGGCATTCCTGTGTTACTTATGGATGTAAAAGGAGATTTAAGCGGATTAGCGCAACCAAGTCCTGGTCACCCAAAAATTGAGGAACGTCACGAACTAATTGGATTACCATTTGAAGCCAAAGGTTTTCCTGTCGAAATTCTATCGCTCTCAGAGCAAAATGGTGTGCGTTTGCGTGCAACAATTAGTGAGTTTGGCCCCGTTTTATTGTCTCGTATTTTAGATTTAAGCGACACCCAAGGCGGTGTTTTAGCCGTCATATTTAAATACTGTGATGACAATAAATTACCCCTTTTAGATTTAAAAGATTTTAAAAAAATATTACAATACGCAACGGCTGAAGGTAAAGCTGAATTTGAAGCAGAATACGGAAGAATCTCTAGTGCATCTACTGGGGCTATTCTAAGAAAAATTGTAGAAATAGAACAACAAGGAGGCGACCGCTTCTTTGGAGAAAAGAGTTTTGAGGTTGAAGATCTCCTGCGCACTAATAGAGATGGAAAAGGCTATATCAATATCATTCGTCTAACAGATATTCAGGATAAACCAAAATTATTTTCAACCTTCATGCTAAGTTTATTAGCTGAAATTTATGAAACCCTACCTGAGCAAGGCGATTCTGAGAAACCAGAACTTATTATGTTCATTGACGAGGCGCATTTAATTTTTAATGAAGCCTCTAAAGCCTTACTCAATCAGATTGAAAGCATTGTTAAATTAATTCGTAGTAAAGGTGTTGGCTTATACTTCGTGACTCAAAACCCAACAGACGTTCCAGAAGGTGTATTAAGTCAGTTAGGTTTAAAAATTCAACATGCACTGCGCGCTTTTACCGCTAAAGATCGAAAAGCGATTAAATTGGCTGCACAAAATTATCCTGATACAGACTATTATAACACGGCTGAGATTCTAACCTCATTAGGAACAGGCGAAGCGCTAGTTTCTGCATTAGATGAGAAAGGCCGCCCAACACCTCTAGCTGCAACCATGATGCGTGCGCCAATGAGTCGCATGGACATTTTAACACCTAATGAATTACAAGCCTTACTGGATGATTCTAAATTAGTTTTAAAGTACAACGAAACTATTGATAGAGAAAGTGCCTATGAACTCTTAAACGAAAAAATTGAGCAAGCTGAAGAAGTCAAGGCAAAAGCAGAGGCTAAAGCTGAAAAAGAAGAAGCTGAAGCTAGAGCGCGAAAGGTCGATAGTCGAACAACTACGAGACGGAGAAGCAGCGCCCAAAATCCAATAATTAAAGTATTAACCAGTGCTACATTTATTCGTAGTGTGTTTGGGATTTTAAAAAAGGTCATCTAGTCCTTCGCTAAAAGGTAGAGCCCATGGTTTACAGTATGGCTATCACAATATTGAACACCTACTAAAAAACAGCTGACCCTAATAATAGATAAAAGAATGTTATATTAAGCGATGTAAAGTATCTAAAAAATAAAACATTTGATGATCTTTACATTTTAAGCAAAACAAATAAGATTTCTGCTCCCAGTTTCAAGTTTCGGGACAAAGAAATGAAAAAAAACTAATTAAATAAGGCTCCCGCTTTCTCGGGAAATAACTATGAAAAAAATAATGTTTACCCTTTTAGTGATTTCTATAATCATGACTTCTTGTGATAAAGAAGTAAATCCGTTTTTAATTTCTAAACAAAGTGTTGGTCTATTAACAGATTCGACTCAAGTTAAAGACATAAAAACCATTTTCGCCAGTGACTCTGTAGTTACAAAAATAGCAGGAGATGAATTTTTAGGAAACGTGAATGATATTGAGATTTATGAGAAAGGCGGTAAACATTTAATGTCATTATCACCAAAACAAGCCTTCGATTCTACGGCTACAATTGGAACTGTAAAAATTACTGATAGTCGTTATAAAACAGATAAAGGTCTTAGTACTCTTAGTACATTTGGTGATATTAAAACTAACTATAAAATTTCAAGTATTGAAAACACACTTCGAAACGTTGTTGTTTTTGTAAATGAAAGCAACATGTATTTCACCATTGCAAAACAAGAATTACCTGCAAATTTACGCTTTGACATGACTAAGGATATCGAGGCTATTCAAATTCCAGATGCAGCTAAAATCAAGTTTTTCATGATTGGTTGGTAGCACTTGATTCGCCGTTACAATGGCATTATTAGGTTTTTAAAATTATGAATTAATAGTAAAGAGAATTTTAAAGGCGGTTTCATATGCCAGTATAAAACTTTTAAAGCTAAAATACAAGACTCATGAATCCACTTTTTTCTAAATTTTTAATAGATGTAGCTCGTAAAAGAATTGAGGCGAAACAGCTAAAAAAACAACCGGTAACCCGCATTCAAATTGAACCAGTTCTAAACAACATAAAAGTTGAACTAAGTCATGCCATAAGAGAATCTATTTTCATTATTATTGGTGTTTTTTCAGCTGGTTTTGGGCTTAAAGGCTTTTTGCTACCCAACCATTTTATAGATGGTGGTGCCACTGGTATTTCGTTATTACTGCAAAATATCACTTCGCTTTCATTGAGTATTGTACTCGTACTTGTAAACATTCCCTTCCTAATTTTAGCTACTCAAACCATTGGTAAAAAGTTTGCCATGAAAAGTATTGTCGCCATAGCATTGTTAGCTTTAGCTGTTCACTTTATTGATTATCCAATAATCACAGAAGACAAGCTATTAATTTCAATTTTTGGTGGCTTCTTTTTAGGATTGGGTATTGGTATGGCGATGCGTGGTGGCAGTGTTATTGATGGCACCGAGGTATTAGCGATTTATTTGAGCCGAAAACTATCATTAACAATCGGTGATGTACTCCTTTTAATAAATATTATCATTTTTTCCATAGGGGCCTACGTGCTTTCCATTGAAACGGCACTTTATGCCATTTTAACCTATCTCGCTGCTGCAAAAACTGTAGATTTTATTGTAGATGGTGTTGAAGAATATATTGGGGTAACCATTATTTCTAAAGAATACGAAGCAATTAGAATCATGCTTACCGAAAAATTAAGACGCGCATGCACCGTTTATGCTGGTAAAGGTGGTTTTGGAAAACCAGGAGACAAATTTGATAAGGAAATCATTTATATTATTATTACTAGGCTGGAACTAGCACGCTTACAGACAGAGATTGATAAAGTTGACAAGAAGGCTTTTATTATTATGAATGTTGTAAAAGACTTAAAAGGCGGTATGATAAAAAGAAAGCCATTAAAATAGATACTATGAAAAAATACACAATACAAAACAAACCATTCGTCGTGCCAACTACAGACGGAAAATTAATAGAGGAGCATTTTGGACAAGCAACAGATAACAATAAAGAAATTAGTATTGCACATATGATTGCACCTGCTGGTTGGAGTGAACCGTTTCAAACACCAGAGTTCGACGAGTATACCTACATTATAAGAGGCAAAAAACAGTTCATTATTGAAGGCGAAGAAATTATTCTTGAAGCAGGTCACTCTATAAAAATAGAACGCAATACACGCGTACAATACTCAAATCCGTTTACAGTGGCGTGTGAATATATAGCGATTTGTACACCTGCTTTTTCTATGGATAAAGTAAATAGAGAAGAATAATACTTTTTCTCATTTAAATGGATTTTAAAAAGAACACGTATAAATGTCAAATTCAATTATTAAAATTATTGGTAACACCTTCAATCTCCTAAGTTATTTTTCACCAAGATATGCCTCAGAAAAAGCATTAGATTTATTTGCTACACCAAGACAAGGTCGCATTTTAGACAGTCAGAGAGCCTTTTTAAACACTGCAGAAACGGTTCATTTAAAATATGAAGACCTCAAAATTACAACGTACCAATGGAAAGGGAATGACAAAACCATTCTACTGGCTCACGGTTGGGAAAGTAACACACACCGTTGGGAAGATTTAATTCATCTTTTAAAAGATTTAGATTATAATGTGGTATCTCTTGATGCACCTGCACATGGCGCTTCCAGTGGTAAAAAATTTAATGCCGTAATGTATTCTGAATGTATACATGTGGCAGCAGAGCATTTTAATCCGCAAGTAATTATCGGCCATTCCGTAGGCGGTATGTCTACAGGCTTCTATCAATACACCTATCAAAACAAGTCCATAGAAAAGCTTATTTTATTAGGAGCACCTTCTGAATTTACAGGTGTTTTTAAGCGCTATGTTGAGATGTTAGGCTATAATAAACGTATTGAAAATGGCCTTAATAAACTAATTATTGAACGTTTTAACAAAGCGCCTTCTTATTTTTCATTAGCCAATTTTGCTAAAACAATTAAGACTAAGACGCTCATTATTCATGATATAGAGGATAAAATTATTCCCCATGACGATGCTGAACAAATTGCCAAAAGCCATAGTAATGTGGAATTCATTACTACCAACGGTTTTGGTCACGGATTAAGAAATGAAACGGTTTACGATCATGTTTTAGACTTCCTTGCTAGTTAAATTGTAACTTTGCAAAATGGAAATCTATTAGGGGTTATTTCTATTTTTAATAGCGCCATGACAATTAAAATCAATTTACTTATTAAAATGTAATGGATATAAAACTCACCAGACTTAATAAATACCTTAGTGAAGTAGGCTACTGCTCACGCCGTGAAGCCGACCGTTTAATTGATGCTGGACGTGTAACTATTAATGGTGTTGTACCAGAAATGGGAACAAAAGTAACCGAAAGTGATTTAGTTGAAGTGGATGGAAAACCAATTACAGACCGTAAATCTGATTTCGTCTATCTTGCTTTTAATAAACCCGTTGGCATTGTTTGTACTACAGACACCCGTGTGGAAAAGGATAACATTATCGATTTTTTAAAATATCCAAAGCGTGTTTTTCCTATTGGTCGTTTAGATAAACCCAGTGAAGGGTTGATTTTTTTAACAGATGATGGCGATATCGTAAATAAAATATTACGAGCGAGTAACAATCATGAAAAAGAATATCTAGTCACCGTAGATAAACCAATATCTCAAACCTTTATAAAAAGAATGGCCGGTGGTATTTACTTAGAAGATTTAGACAAAACCACCAAAAAATGCGCGGTTAAAAAAGTAGACTCCCATACCTTTAAAATTATTTTAACACAAGGTTTAAACCGTCAAATTCGCCGCATGTGTGAGTATTTAACCTATGAAGTAACTTCTCTGAAGCGCACGCGAATTATGAATATAAAATTAGATATTCCTGTTGGTGAATACCGTGAATTTACTGCTGAAGAATTAAAAACACTCAACTTACTTTTAGAAGATTCTGACAAAAACTACAAACAAAATATCGAAACTGAAAAAATTAAGACCATTAGCAGAAGAAAACAGTAGTATTAAAACACCTTTAAGAGTTTAACGTATTTTTATTAGTATAGCATTTAAATTTTCATAATTTTATATCAATATCAAAAACCATATAACTATGATTAAAGTTTTAGCGTTAGTGTTAACCGTTGGAGGAATGATCGGATTAATACTAGGTGTATTAGGCATCTTCGGAAACAATATTGTTAGTTTAAGTCCATGGGCACTAACTATCTTAGGTGTTGTTTTTTTCTTAGCAGGCGTATCTATGCTTAAATACAGAAAAGATGCACCAGCCACAGACCAATAAAGACATATGAACACAAAAACCCTCACGCCTTTTCATATCGCTATTCCCGTACATAATTTAGAGGATTGTAGAATTTTTTATCGCGACACTTTAAACTGTGAAGAAGGCAGAAGTAGTGACCATTGGGTAGATTTTAACTTTTTTGGTCACCAATTGGTTATTCATTATAAAGCACCGTCTAAAGAAGGTACTATCACAAATCCCGTTGATGGTAAGCAGGTACCCGTACCACATTACGGTGTGGTATTACCCTGGGAAACCTTTCAAGCTTTTGCTGAAGATTTAAAATTGAAAAACATTCAGTTTATCATTGAACCTTATATTCGTTTTGAAGGCTTGGTTGGCGAACAAGTCACCATGTTTTTTAACGATCCAGCTGGTAATGCCTTAGAGTTTAAAGCGTTTAAAGATCCCTCCCAGTTATTTGCTAAGTAGTTTTCTTTTTTACTTTTTCTGAAATATAAAAAGGAAAGTAAATCAATAAGAAATAAGGGATTAATAATACTTCAATCACAAAAATATAGCTAGGCCAACCGCCTAGATAATCTAGGATTGAAGCCGACACTGGCTTTTCATTAAGATAAGAATAATTTGAACCCAGAAGGGCATTGATTCTGAATAGTATTGCCATATACAGTTGTAATGCTAAAAAAGATTTAAAAACACTCTTTAGCGTTGGTCGCATTTTAAGAACAACGGTGGCATATAGGATGATAATAATTAATCCTAAATGTACTATCCAATACCTAAAGAAATCTAAGTCGGGAAAAGCATTGGGAATGTCTGGTGTTATGACGCCGTGTGTTGTTCCAGCAATAATCCAAAATAGCAGAATTTCGTATATCCAATATTTTCTGTAATAGGTAAAAACAAAAATAAAAAGCGAGATAAAACTGCATATAAACAGCGGCAAGTCTGTGATAACATTGTAATTCCCTTTCGAAACCAAATGTAAATGGTAAAACACAGTAGAGAGCGATACAAAAATACCTAAGCCATTAAAAAGCTGCTGTTGTCTTTTTAATTGACACCTGTTCTTAGCAAAATAAATAATGGCAGTACCAAGAAAAATCCCCAAGGTAATTGGTAGAATATGCTGCAAACTTCCAATTATAAATTCTTGATTATAAATAGGGTGTATAAAAAACATGGCTATTCTATAGCAAAAAACAGACTATGAAAGTCTGTGACGCTCTCGTGCTAACAAGGTGTTTTTAAGAAGCATAGCAATGGTCATTGGTCCAACACCTCCAGGAACTGGTGTGATAAAACTTGCTTTTTTACTCACATTTTCAAAATCCACATCACCAGTAATAATATACCCTTTTGGTGCACTCTCATCTGGAACTCTTGTAATACCCACATCGATTATGACCACATCGTCTTTAACCATTTCTGCTTTTAAAAAGTTAGGCACACCTAGTGCAGAAATAATGATATCTGCCTGAGACGTTATCTGTGTGATATTTTTAGTATGACTGTGGGTTAATGTCACTGTTGAATTTCCAGGAAAACCTTTACGTCCCATTAAAATACTCATGGGTCTTCCAACAATATGCGAACGACCAATAACGACCGTATGTTTTCCTTTTGTGGAGACGTCGTAGCGGTCTAATAATTCTAAAATACCAAATGGTGTTGCGGGAATAAAAGTAGACATGTCTAAGGCCATTTTTCCAAAGTTCATCGGGTGAAACCCATCAACATCCTTATCTGGATTTACAGCCATTAATACTTTTTGCGTATCAATTTGTGGTGGCAATGGTAACTGAACAATAAATCCATCAATAGCATCATTATTATTTAATTCCTCAATTTTATCCAATAACTCTATCTCACTGGTTGTATTAGACAAACGCACCATTGTAGACTCAAAACCGACACGTTCGCAAGCCCGCACTTTACTTCCAACATAGGTTAAACTCGCACCATCATTTCCAACAATAACAGCCGCTAAATGAGGTACTTTCTCACCATTAGCTTTCATTCTGTCAACTTCAGCCTTGATTTCGTTTTTAATATCGTTGCTTACTTTTTTACCGTCTAAGATTGTCATGTTTTGTTGTGGTATTTCTCGCAAAAGCGCAAAAGCGCAAAGCACATTAAATTAGGTCTGTTTTGTAAATACTTTTTTGTTAGCAAACTACAAACTGAAGACTGATTACTATTTACTTCATATTTTTCATCGCCTGCATCATTGCCTTTCCTTTTCCGCCCTGCATCATCTTCATCATCTTGCTCATTTGATCGAACTGTTTTAGCAATTGATTAACCTGTTGCACAGAAGTTCCTGAACCCTTTCCTATACGTTGTTTTCTACTCGAATTTATAACCGATGGGTTTGTTCTTTCCTGCACTGTCATAGAGTGAATTATCGCTTCAATATGCTTGAAGGCATCGTCATCAATATCTACATCTTTCATCATTTTACCTGCACCCGGTATCATGCCGACAAGGTCTTTCATATTCCCCATTTTCTTAATTTGATGAATCTGTTTTAAGAAATCATCAAACCCGAACTGGTTCTTAGCTATTTTTTTCTGAAGTTTTCTTGACTCCTCTTCATCAAACTGTTCTTGCGCTCTTTCTACCAAAGACACGACATCTCCCATTCCAAGAATACGATCTGCCATACGTGAGGGATAAAAGACATCTATCGCTTCCATTTTTTCACCAGTACCAATAAACTTAATTGGTTTATTCACTACCGATTTTATAGAAATCGCAGCGCCACCACGTGTATCACCATCTAACTTTGTTAAGATAACACCATCAAAATTAAGCACATCGTTAAACGCTTTTGCTGTATTTACAGCATCCTGACCTGTCATAGAATCGACCACAAACAAGGTTTCCTGTGGCTGAATGGCTTTATGAATGTTTGAAATTTCGGTCATCATTGCTTCGTCTACAGCTAAACGACCAGCAGTATCAATAATCACCACATTATGCCCATTTTGTTTTGCATGGGCAATACCTGCTTGTGCAATGGCTACAGGATTAGTATTGCCTTTATCACTGTAAACATCAATCTTAAGCTGATCTCCAACAACATGTAATTGATCTATCGCAGCCGGACGGTAGACATCACAGGCTACCAATAAAGGTTTTTTAGTTTTTTTAGTTTTAAGGTAGTTCGCTAATTTACCTGAAAAGGTCGTTTTACCAGAACCTTGTAAACCAGACATTAAAATAACGGTTGGTGTACCCGTCAAGTTTAAACCTGCTGCATCGCCTCCCATTAACTCGGTTAACTCATCTTTTACAATTTTAACCATTAACTGGCCGGGCTGCAAGGTTGTTAATACGTTTTGACCTAATGCTCTTTCTTTTACGCGGTTGGTAAAATCTTTCGCAATTTTAAAGTTAACATCGGCATCTAAAAGTGCACGTCGTACTTCTTTTAAAGTTTCGGCAACATTAACCTCAGTAATGCTTCCGTGACCTTTTAATACGTGTAGCGCTTTATCTAACTTCTCACTTAAATTATTGAACATGATTCTATATCTTTTTAAGAACAGCAAATTTAGGAATTTGAAGCGTATTTATAAAGTTTCAGCAACATAATTTAAAACAAAAAAAGAGCTACCAAAACTGGCAGCCCTTTCCTGATTAATAACCCACTAAAAAAAGTAATTATGGCATTACTTTATTCTGTTAAATTAATTACAATCTTTATCTAAAATCAACGCTATAGCTGTATTTGATGCATCATGAAATATTAATTGTGTTGGAGTACACTCCACTAGAATATAATTACCTTCTATGATTTGAACGTTTCCTCCAGAAATGTTAGACAAGTCCAAATATATTTCTCCATCCAGTGAAATCGTCCAATTAGCCGAATACTCTTCACTAGAATTTGGTGTATAAATTACCGCTGCTCCATTCACTTGAAAATCAATATTGAAAATATCAAAACTGCTATCGTTATCATAACTTGTAATATTCCATTTACAATCCTTCAAATTCATTTCAACAGCATTTACTTCGCAGCCGGCAGATGCGGTACAATCTTGCTCCATAATAAAGTAAGTATTGTTATCGTTAATAAATTTAAATCTATCTAAATCACAATCTATAACATCCCAAAATCCGTTTAGTGCTTGAATATTTGGCCCGTTAATATTCGCTAATTCTAACAATAGTCCTCCTGCTGCAGTTGTAGACACATTCCAATACCCTGAATACGTATTATTATTTGTTGTATCGGTAATTAGAAGAGCATTGCCAGTAGAAAACTCTAAATCGAATGCTATTAAATGATCATCACCATTATAGCTCACTGTATTCCACACACATTCTTTTAAAGCGAGCACCATGTCTTGTTCAGAACAATCGTCATCATCATTCCAATCGTAATCATCATCTTCATCACAATCATCTTCTGCTGTTGTAATGACAAGGTCTAATTCCTGATTATTATTAACTACAACTGTTTCTCCACTTGCTAAAACAAGCGTCACTGGAAAGTTTAAACTAGCTAAAACAGGACCATTTAAGGTTTGTAAAAAATGATATAAGGCTTCGTCATTTTGAATCGTTACGGTGTCTACAACCTGAAAGTCTGTATTATAAATAGAAAATAAAATTGGATACTGAAAGTCGACACACTCAATATCATCATCTTCTTCATTTTCATTATTACATAGTGCAATTTTCGCTTCTAATTCTGCTTGATTATTAATTACAATTTCAGTATAATCATTTAAAATTACTGAAATAGGAAATGCAATGTCCACATTATCCTCATCATCTGTAAAAGCATCTAAAAGGTCTTCTAATGCGTCATAATCGGTATAGTTTTCTATGGTTATTGTAACCCCATTTGCAGTAACTGTAACTGGCAGAACAACTTCTAAGCAGTTAGCATAATCTATAATATTATCTACAGAACCATCGTTTAATGCTGTTCTACTCATTAAAGTCGCTGTTTGAGAATTAGCTTCAATTATTTCTTCCTGAGGTGGATTTGTAATATCAGTCTCTTCCGTTTGGCAGGATACCATAAATGCAAAAACAATTAAAGGCAGCAAAACTAGTTTCTTAAAATTCATACTGTTAAAGGTTGATTTCATAATGTGATTTTTTAATGAATGTTTTTAATTCTCTTTTTAATTTGAGAGATATCATTCGGTGTTAAAAATTTAGACGTCTTATTTGTTTTATTGCAAAGCACATCTTTCGGCACTTCATATATAAAACAAAATACTTTCAAAATTTCCTACCTTGTACTATAAAAATAATTAGTTTTACTAAACACTCTGATCAAAACACCTACTATGAGCAAGTCCCTTTACAAGGATATTTGTGAGCAATCCCGTTTTGAGGCCTTTTTTAAAAAGCACTCTAAAAACTTGCATGACTTTTTGTATTATAAGTTTGGCGAGCGACTAAACCCTCAAGATAAAACACAAGAAGCCTTTATTAAGTTATGGGAGAATTGCAAAAAAGTTACGCCTGAAAAAGCAAAAAGTTACGTCTACAGTATTGCACATAATTTAATGCTGAATGAAGTTGCACACCAAAAAGTCGTTTTAAAATACACCAAGCTTAATCACAAGCAACACTCTAATGAGTCGCCAGAGTTTTTAATGGAAGAAGCCGAATACCGTAAAAAACTAGAAAAAGCAATCGCCAATTTAACCGAACCACAGCGTGTCGCTTTTTTAATGAATAGAACGGAAGGCAAAAGATTTAAAGAAATTGCAGAACTATTAGAGATAAGCACAAAGGCTGTTGAAAAACGCATTTACGGCGCACTAAAAAAAATAAGAAAGGAAATTGACGGAATTTAGTACACCCGTTTTAATTTCAAAACAGCTTTACGCATTTATATTTTACCGCTAGGTAGGAATTATATTAATCAACCTGTTATATAGTTGAAGATACTTATGGAAAAAGAAATACTAATAAAAAAATGGTTAGATAACGACTTGAATGCGCAAGAGCTTGAGGCTTTTAAAGCACTTGATGATTACGACGCCTTATTAAAGTTATCCCATTACAGCAAAGAATATAAAGCGCCAGCGTTTGATACTGAGACAACTTTACAAACCGTTCTAAAAACAATTGAAACTAAAAAACAGTCCTCTAAAAATTGGCTAAAGCCATTTTTACGAATTGCTGCTGTTTTACTTATTTGTTTAGGATCCTATTATTACACAACGACTTTAGACACAAATTACAGCGCTGACTTCGCCCAAAAAACGAGCATTGAGTTACCAGACGCCTCTTCTGTAAGTCTAAACGCTTTATCTAAAATCTCTTTTAATAAAAAGAATTGGAGTAAAAATAGAGTCGTTACATTAGATGGTGAAGCTTTTTTTAAAGTTGCCAAAGGAAGTACTTTTAATGTGCTAACAGACCACGGGAAGGTTACTGTTCTAGGCACGCAATTTAATGTAAAGCAACGCTCAGATTACTTTGAAGTGACTTGCTACGAAGGCTTAGTTGAAGTAACCTTCAACAGCACTAAAACCAAACTTAAACCGGGTGAATCGTTTTTATCATTACACGGAAAAATAATTAAAAAGAATCTTGTTAATACAAATCAGCCAAGCTGGATAAATAACATAAGTGCTTTTAAAAGTATACCGTTAACTCAAGTTTTAGCTGAATTTGAAAGACAATACCATGTGACCATTGATGCTAGCGCAATTGACACCTCACAAGTGTTTACTGGAAAATTTATTCATAATAATATGGATATTGCTATAAAGTCCATCATAGAACCCTTACAGTTGAACTATATTCAAACAAACAAAACTATTCTTTTAACGCGTGAATAAATCGCCAAAATTTACACTCATTCTAGTTGTTTTTTTTGTAGGTTACCTGACCGTTTTCTCTCAAAACGAAAAGCAACCTTTAGCCAAAGTACTGGGTTTAATTGAGCAAGAATTTAAGGTTAGTTTTTCATACGTTGATTCTGATATCAATAGTATTAGTGCTATTTATAACAATGAAAACTCTCTAGATGCTGTTTTAAAATCTCTGGAAAAGCAAACACCATTAGTCTTCAATAAATTAAATAATGAATTTATTACTATCACCAGACTTGAAAAAGTTATCAGTGCTTTTTCATTACAAAAGTTAGAAGAAGTAGTCATTTCAAATTATCTTACCTCTGGAATTTATAAAAATAACACGGGAAACATTACCATAAAACCGTCACAATTTGGCATTTTACCAGGTTTGATTGAGCCAGATGTATTGCAAACCATACAAGCACTTCCAGGTGTTTTAAGTGTGGATGAATCGGTATCAAATATTAACATTCGCGGGGGCACTCATGATCAGAACTTACTGCTTTATGAGGGTATAAAAATGTATCAATCTGGCCACTTTTTTGGTTTAATATCGGCGTTCAATCCTTATTTAACAAAAAATGTTTCTGTCTATAAAAACGGAACAAGTGCTAAATATGGCGATGGCGTTTCTGGGGTTATTGATATGCAATTATCTAATGAACTTAGGCAGGACTTTAAAGGAGGGTTGGGTATTAACTTAATTAATGCAGATGGTTTTGCAGTTTTTCCTTTAAGTAAAAAAACAGAATTACAAGTAGCGGCTAGACGCTCGCTAACCGATTTTGCAAACACCCCAACTTACGACGCTTACTTTCAACGTGTCTTTCAAGATTCTGATCTTACCAATGAAAACGATGCTTCCACTTCAAAAAATGAAAACTTTTACTTTTATGATACATCGGTAAAATTTCTGTATGATATTTCTAAAAAAGATAAGCTTCGTCTTAATTTCTTAACTATTTATAATGCTTTAAATTATGAAGAGCAAGCCACAAAAAACACGGTAAACGAAGCTTCAGAAAGTGAATTGAAACAAAAAAGTCTAGCCTCTGGCCTCACTTACGAACGTTATTGGAATCGTAAATTAACGACAACCGCACAGCTCTATTATTCTAATTACGATTTAGACGGCACTAATTATGACATTTTAAATGACCAACGTCTTATTCAGGAAAACAAAGTACTCGATGGTGGCTTAAAGCTAGAAGCCAGTTATCATTTAAATAACGGGATTAACCTAAACACAGGATTTCAATTCACAGAAGTTGGTATTAGTAATTTAGAAGACGTTAACAACCCTTTATTTAGAAGTTTTATAAAACGTGTCATTCGGACGTATTCGGGCTATGCTGAAGCTAATTATTTATCAAAAGACAAAAGTACTTTGATTAAACTAGGTGTTAGAGATAACTATTTTAGAAAATTCAATACACATCGTATAGAACCACGATTACATATAAGTCAGCAGTTTTTAGAGGTTTTCAGAGCAGAACTTTCGGGCGAACTTAAAAGCCAAACCACTTCACAGATTATAGATTTACAAAATGATTTTTTAGGCATTGAAAAACGCAGATGGGTTTTGGCTAACAATAGTACCATTCCAATTATTAAAAGTAAACAAGTGAGCTTCGGTTTAACCTACAACCAAAATAAATTCTTAATAAGCGCTGAAGGTTATAGTAAAGAAGTCGACGGCATTACTACCAGAAGTCAAGGTTTTCAGAATAATTATCAATTTCTAAACGCCATAGGTAGCTACCACGTAAAAGGGGTAGACTTCTTAATCAACAAACAATTTAATACCATCTTCAATACTTGGCTAAGTTATAGTTACAGCTCAAACCAGTACACTTTCAACACCTTAAATAACGGTAGAACCTTTCCTAATACTGCAGATGTAAGACATGTTGTTAATTTTGCAAGCACCTGTACTTTAAAGCATTTAAAATTAGCATTAGGTGTTAACTGGCATTCAGGAAAGCCATTTACAATACCAGATAATGACAACCCTATTATTGATAACAGCATCAACTATCAAGCACCAAACGGTAACCGATTAGCTGATTATTTAAGAGCCGATTTTTCAACAACGTATCAATTTAAATTAGGCGAAAACCAAGCGACTGTAGGTCTCTCTCTATGGAATATACTCAACAAAAAAAACACTACGAATACTTACTATAACATAACTGGCGATACGCTAACTAAAATAGATAATAAATCGTTAGGCTTTACCCCTAATTTGAGTTTCAGAGTGTCTTTTTAAAAGCAAGAAACATGGCTAAAATAGGCTACTAAAAATTGATTTTCCCGCACAATAAAGCATTAAAAAAAATATAGTTGTTTTTATTCAGCGCGTTATAAAACCTTTTTATCAGATAATAACCTATAACCGCCATCACATAAGAGCTATTATTATTTAAGACCGTTACAAATTTTTAAACTGATGATAACGGCCATTAGGATGGATAATATCAAATACTAACTAGCTAATCCAAATTTAGTCCTATCATTATTTTTTTTAATAGCTACCCATGATATGCTTCACAGTACAAAATAATTTATATCTTTAGTTATAAGAACGTTTTTTTTTTAAAGGACAATCTATATGGGTTTCAATACTTCGTCTGCGCTCAGCACAGGCTAAAATCAAGATCCTAAAGCCTAATGGCAAGCATGGAATTGTATGAAATTTATGAGCAGATCTAACTTGTTTACGAACAAGTAAAAAACACCACTCGTCCTAAACTAGGTCGACTAAAAATTAAAGACTTTTAGTACCTTATGGAGACCGCAAAAAAAGGCACTTTGCCGAAAAAGCAAAATAGATGACTATAGAAAAAATCAAATTGCTCAGAAAAGAACTCCACAAAAATCCTGAGCTGTCGGGGCAAGAGAAAGAAACAGCTGGACGGATTAAGAAATTCATAGAACAACATCATAATGCCAAAATCATTGAAAATATTGGAGGGCATGGATTAGTTGTTATCCATACGTTTTCAAACAGCGGTCCCACTATTGTAATTCGTTGTGAATTGGATGCGCTTCCTATTAAAGAAGCCAATAATTTTGAACACCGTTCTATTAATAAAGGTGTAGCCCATAAATGTGGGCATGATGGTCATATGGCCATTGTGGCCGGACTGGTCTTCTGGTTAAAAGAACAGGATTATAAGCATGGAAAAGTACTATTGCTTTTTCAACCTGCTGAAGAAACAGGTACTGGTGCCCCTAGTGTTTTAAACGATTATATATTTAGTGCGTTACATCCGGATTATATGTTTGCCTTGCATAACGTTCCCGGTCACCCACTACATTCCATTATAACTCTTAACGGTAATTTTTCTTCTACTGTACAGAGTGTTGCCATCCAACTAACAGGTAAAGAGTCGCATTCTGCTGAACCCGAACATGGAGTGAATCCGGCAATGTGCATTGCAGAGTTGATACAAAAATTTAATCAGCTCAATAATAATGACGCGGCGAAAGAAGATTTTAGGCTATGTGTGCCCATTTATTCTAATATGGGCAAGAAATCTTATGGTATTTCTGCTGGGTTTGGCGAGATACATTACACGCTAAGAACTAAAAGTATAGAAAAAATGGAAAGCCTAAAAAAGAATGTTGACAGTATTCTATTAGAGGTTTGCCCAAAACACGAATTACCCTATACAACAAAATGGTTTGATTATTTTCCCGCCGTTGTTAATGACGGCTTCTGTAATCAAGTTATTACAGCGTCTGCTAAAACGTATAATTATAATATAATTAATAAAAGCGTCCCTTTTAAATTTGGAGAAGATTTTGGCTGGTTCTCTGAAAAATATAAGGCAGCTATGTTTGGCATTGGAGCAGGATTAGAATCCCCTGCGCTACATCACAATAACTATGACTTTCCTGAGGAACTAATAGAAACAGGAATGAACATGTTCAAAGGTATAATTGATGTCATATTAACAAATCAAAAATGAAAAGCAAAAAATGAAAAACGACAAAATAAACAGTAAGAAACAAGGTACGAAAGCGGTTTGGGGAGGACAAAACGAATTGTTTTATCAGGGAGCAACCCAAGTACCTATAGTAAATAGTGTAACATTTGGTTATGACAATGTAGACGATTGGTTTGATGTGGCCATTGGAAAAAAAGAAGGACATATTTATAGTAGAAACACCAATCCGACGGTAGCCGTTTTCGAAGAAAAAGTAAGAGTTTTAGAAAATGCCGAAGCAGCTACTAGCTTTTCAACGGGAATGGCTGGAATAAGCAATACCTTGTACACTTTTTTATCCCAAGGCGATCGCGTTGTTTCTATTAAAGACACTTATGGTGGTACGAGCATAGTATTTTTAGAATTTCTTCCTAAATGTGGCATTGAGGTCACCCTCTGTGACACCGAAAATCATGAAGAAATTGAAGCAGAGGTAAAAAAAGGCTGTAAAATGTTATACTTGGAAACACCTACAAATCCCACGTTGAAAATACTAGATTTAAAGCGGCTCATTAAGTGTGCCCACGAAGTTGGGGCATTAGTTGTTGTAGACAATACATTCGCTACCCCTATTAACCAACAGCCTCTAGAACTTGGTGCTGATCTTGTTTTACATAGCGCTACAAAATATCTGGGAGGACATTCTGACGCCATGGGAGGAGTTGTTTGTGGTAAAAAAGATTTAATACAACAACTATTTCATTATCGAGAAATCAATGGTGCCAGCTTGCACGCCAATACGGCTTACATGTTATTAAGAGGTATTCAAACGCTAGAATTAAGGGTTTTACGACAAAATGAAAATGCCATGACCTTGGCTGAACATCTGGAAAAACACGACAAAATTGAAGGGGTTTTTTATCCAGGACTAAAATCACACCCAGGACACCAAATCGCATCGTCTCAAATGACAGGGTTCGGAGGCGTATTAGCCTTTTCTCTTAAAGGAGGTTTCGAGAACGTGAAGGTATTCTTGAATAGCTTAGAGCTCGCGCATTTAGCAGCAAGTTTAGGATCAGTAAGCACATTAATAGGACCTCCAAAAGTAACAAGTCATGTGGAAGCTACAGCAGCAGAACGAAAACAACTGGGTATTCCTGAAACCTTAATACGCTGTGCAGTAGGAATAGAAAATATAGAAGATATTATTGCTGATTTTGATCAAGCGCTTCTAAAAATATAATTAGCCGCCAACTGAACCCCTGTTGGAAACAATTACAACGGTTTTACAAATGATAATTGGGCGATTTTTTTTGGTTTAGCCTGATAGTTTTGATGATTTGAGTGCATTACAAACACCCCTATTCACTCCTTTTTATAGCTACAGCTAAAAACAAAAATTCTGGCCCGGCCTTGTCTTGCGTGAAGTCTAAAATCACTAATGGCACTTTTTAAAAATAGCCAAATCAGAATTAGCACGAGTATCCTTGTGAATTACCTGTTGTTGTGAGAACAAACCAAAATAGCCAACTTCTTTCCAAGTGTTAATCAAGTAAAAGACTGCTCAATCTAAAACGAGCTATGACTAATTAGCTTCGAACAATAGAATAGATTAATGAACTAAAAATTTAGTTGTAACTAAATTTTTAGTTATATTTGAATTCAATCAAAACAATTTATATTATGACATTCAAAACGATCATAAAAACAGTTTTCATTTTTTCAATCTTTATTGGGATTAGCAGCTGTATTGACAAAACAAAAACGGTAGATAATAGAAACGCCATTGGTATATTTAATTATGACAATGAACAGCAATTGACTGAATACAACAAACTGAATTTAGATGATACCCATCCAAATTTATTAAATCCCCAAATTTCAAAATCAGACCACAGTTTAGTAATGAAATCATGGGCTAATTTGCATCAAAAACTTGGTAATCACCTCTCTGAAAACAAATTCAATTGGGAAGTAGAAGACAGCACAATAACCGTTGTTCATAAAATCTATTTTACTCCTCAAGGCGCCATTGAAAATTACTTTTTTAATGTTTTAAATAAAACGGTGCGTATAGAAAAAAAAGAAGAATATGCCAATTTGATTTCTTCATTTGCCAAAAACAACCGAATTGAATATAAAAAAGACAGCAATTTTGCCCAATGTGGTAAAACGAAATATTTGAACAACTAAAAACTATTTTTAAAACCTATAATATTAATTGCTTAAACAAGCCTATTTTGCGAATCCAAATACTTCACCTTCTAGATTTTCTATCTGCCTACAGCTAGACCGATTGGGTTTGTATTTGCTAAATTAAAGGCTTAATCAAGAAGGGTATTAAAAACCAGCGAACTCATGGAAAACGAATTTCAAAAAGTAATGTCTGAAAGATCAGATGAAGAATTAATAAAAATAGTAACCGTCGAAAGAGAAAACTATAACCCGACCGCTATTAAAGCTGCTGATTCTGAAATTGAAAAACGAAATATAAACACGAGCGCATTTGAAAAAATTAAGAGAAACGCCAGTATGGTAAAAGAACAAAAACAAAAGGTTGACTCAAACGCAGTGGGTTCTGGAATTCGGTTTCTGAATTTCAGTCTTGATTCTATTATTTGGTTTGTCCTTGCAGCAACTCTTACTTTTCCTTTAAGCGCAAACAATGGTACTCAAATGCTCCCAGGATATGTGATTATGTTTATCACATATATTGGCTACTATGGCATAATGGAAAATAGGTTTCAAAAAACGCTTGGTAAATTTATCACCAAAACTAAGGTTGTGAAACTGAATGGAGAAAAACCTGAAAGTAGCGCTATTATTACGCGAACTTTTTGCAGATTAATTCCATTCGACCGGCTTTCGTTTCTATTTACAAAAAATGGAATTCACGATTTATTATCAAAAACTAAAGTTGTAAAAGATACAGCGGAATAATACAAACAGCGGCTATACTATAAAAAAGACAAGATTTAAATACTATTTTTAAACCTTTTCTATACCTCCAAGCCATACAAATCAAGGCTTCATCTGTGCTTAGGACGCTACAACCTCGCCATACAAATCAAAATCTGCAGCTTCAGTAATTTTCACGGTAGTAAACTCTCCTGTTTTCAAGTAGGTTTTAGACGCCTCAATAAGCACTTCATTATCCACGTCAGGCGAATCAAATTCTGTACGCCCCACAAAATAGTCCCCTTCTTTTCTATCAATAACGACTTTAAATTCTTGGCCGATTTTATGCTGGTTCAATTCCCAAGAAATTTGAGATTGTATTTCCATAATCTCATTGGCACGTTCTTGCTTAACCTCTTGTGGTACATCATCAACAAGATTAAACGCATGTGTGTTTTCTTCATGAGAGTAGGTAAAACAACCCAAACGTTCAAAACGCATCTCGCGCACCCATTCTTTAAGTTCTTGGTAGTTTTCTTCCGTCTCACCTGGATACCCCACAATTAAAGTGGTACGAATGGTCATGTCTGCCACCACCTTTCTAAACTCCTTAAGTAATTTAGTCGTTTTCTCTTTTGTTGTACCGCGACGCATACTTTTCAATATATCGTCACTTATATGTTGCAATGGGATATCTAAATAATTACAAACCTTTGGTTCGCGATTCATAACGTCTAACACATCCATTGGGAAACCCGTTGGGAACGCGTAATGTAAACGAATCCAATCGATACCATCTACTTTTACCAAGTTTTCCAGTAACTCTGCTAAGTTTCTTTTCTTATATATATCTAGTCCGTAATAGGTTAAATCCTGCGCGATTAAAACCAATTCTTTTACCCCATTAGCTGCTAATTTTTCAGCTTCGGTTACTAGATCTTCAATAGGTGTACTTTTATGTTTTCCGCGCATTAATGGAATCGCACAGAAACTACAAGGTCTATCGCAACCTTCAGCAATTTTTAAATACGCATAGTTTTTAGGCGTTGTGGTTAAACGCTCGCCAATTAATTCATGCTTATAATCTGCACCTAAGGCTTTTAAAAGACTTGGCAATTCAGTCGTTCCAAAATATTGATCAACATTTGGAATTTCCTTTTGCAAATCTGGCTTATAACGTTCAGAAAGACAACCTGTTACAAACACTTTATCGACCTCACCAGCTTCCTTCTTCTGCATGTACTCTAAAATGGTGTTGACACTTTCTTCTTTGGCATTATTAATAAAGCCACAGGTGTTAATCACCACAATATTACCTTCCTCTTCATGTACAACATCTTTACCACTGGCTTTTAGTTGGCCCATTAATATTTCGCTGTCGTAAACATTCTTACTACAACCTAGTGTTATGACGTTGATCTTGTTCTTTTTATGTGACTTTGTGCGCATACCTCAATTTTGGATTGCAAAGATACATAATCCTTTATGATTATCGTTTAATCAAGTTATTTTAAACCTTTTACTATTTTAGCAGTCAAAGTTTAAAAATGAGCCCAAATGAAAACGCTAGCCTTACCCTTTTTACTTAGCCTATGTCTTGTTTTTAGCACTTGTGCTTCGGACGACGTCCTTGAGCAAAACAACTCTGAAACCGAAACCAATACCCTTTACTTTCCGCCAATAGACAGCAACGTATGGGCAACAACTTCAGCAGAGCATTTAGGTTGGAACACCAATAACTTACAGCCGCTTTTAAATTTTTTAGAAGCTAAAAATAGTAAAAGCTTTATTGTTCTACATAACGGAAAAATTGTCCTAGAACACTATTTTAAGGGTCATACAGAACGTTCGCTCTGGTATTGGGCGAGCGCAGGAAAGACCTTAACCACATCAGTTACCGGAATTGCTCAAGATGAAGGGCTGTTAAATATTACTCATAAAGTATCTGATTATTTAGGAACGGGATGGACAAGTGCAGCTCCGGAAAAAGAAGATTTAATCACCTGTAAAAACTTACTATCAATGAACTCCGGGCTGGATGACAGTCTAGGCGATTCAGTCTCACCAGAAAACTTGCAGTACGCAGCAGATGCTGGAGCACGATGGGCTTATCATAATGTCTATGTCAAAATGCAGGAGGTAGTTGCTCGAGTGAGCAATCAAACCTGGTCTGAGTATTTTAATGTGAAACTAAAAAACAAAATTGGTATGACTGGAAGTTGGATTTCCATTGACGAATTGAGTGTCTATTGGAGCAATACAAGAAGCATGGCCCGTTTTGGCTTAATGATTTCTGCTAAAGGCAAATGGGAAAACATGCCAATTATTTCTGAAAGCTTTTTAAACGAAGCGACTAGAGCCTCTCAAGATTTAAATGAAGCCTATGGTTATCTGTGGTGGCTTAATGGAAAGGCGACCTATCATTTACCACAGACTCAAATTGAATTTCCTGGTGAATTAATACCAAATGCACCGCAAGATATGTATGCTGCTTTGGGTAAAAATGATCAAAAAATTTATATCGTTCCCAGTAAAAAATTAGTACTTATTAGAATGGGAGATGCCGCAGACGCCGAAGGTTTTGGATTATCCAACTTTGACAATGATTTATGGGAGCAAATTAATTTAGTAATTGATTAATCACATTCTAAATTAGTTCACATGAGTAATAGACGTTTTTTTGTTTAACTGTTTTTTAAAGTCTAAAATAAGTACCGTTGCATAAAATACTAACTTATTTCCTATTTTAATTGCCTCAAATGATTGAAAACCAAACTAGAATAAAATATATTTACTAATTTCATAAGAAACATAAAAAACCAATTAATTATGAAATTCAAGTATTTACTATTACCCTTTTTCGTAGTGTCACTAATTTTAACGGCATGCGGAGAAGATAAAAAAGAAAAAACAGATGTGGACACGACAACTCTTGAAGTAGAAGAAGAGGGTGACGAATATGACTATGAAACAACGATGCCTGTTACTGATACAACAGATTTAAGTTATAATGACACCAGCGAAGATTCAAAAACAGACTTAAAAAGCAATGATTTAAAAGACAACGTCTCTGTTAGTGTTTTAGATGTCGCAGGAAGTAGTAAAGATTTTTCTACCTTAGTTGCGGCTGCAAAAGCCGCTGAATTAACAGCGCTACTTAATACGGACGATGCCTTTACCGTTTTTGCCCCTTCAAATGCTGCTTTTGACAAACTACCAGAGGGTACGGTGGAAAATTTATTAAAACCTGAAAACAAATCTAAATTAGACAAAATCTTGAGATACCATGTTTTCATGGGGAATTTAAAAGCCAATAAGTTGGTAGAAAATATCAAGAAAAACAATAACAGATTTATAATTACCAGTGCCATGGGTCAAAACTTCTTTGCCTCTATGGAAGGAGACAACATTATTATTATGGACATGAACGGTAACAAATCTAGAGTCATAAAGGCAGATACCAATGCCAAAAATGGTGTTGTGCATGCAATTAATCGCGTTATGATGCCAAACTTACCATAAGAGACAAAACACAAATGGACTAAAAAAACACATTAACCTGATAGCGTTAATGTGTTTTTTTTGTTTTAATTTCCTATGAATTGTACGGATTAAAAGTTTGAATACATTGATAAACATCTGCTCCAAAAAAGAAGTATAACACTAATATTCCAAATATTGGCAAAACGATTTTTGGTTTGTATTCCTTTTTTATTATAAAGCCATAACAGACTTTAGCAATTCCGAAAAAAATAGGAAAGAGCAAATAAATTGGAAACCTTACGTAATCAACAAGCGTCGAAGGAATCAAAGGATTATTTAAATTAAACTTTATCTGAAAATAAGAAACAATCCAACGGATGGCCTGGAATAATGAAAAGACTAGAGCGATAATTGTTATAATTCTTAATACCTTTTCGTTTTTCAAATTACTAAAATTATAATGGAATGAAAAAAGTCCGTCTTGGCAGGAATTTATTATTTAAAAAACGAATCTACAAACTCATATTTATTAAAGACCTGCAAGTCTTCAATCCCTTCGCCTACTCCAATATATTTTACTGGTATTTGAAATTGATCACTAATACCAATCACAACACCACCTTTTGCAGTACCATCGAGTTTTGTCACTGCTAACGAGGTTACTTCAGTTGCAGCTGTAAACTGCTTAGCTTGCTCAAATGCGTTTTGACCTGTAGAACCATCTAAAACCAATAACACATCGTGAGGCGCATCGCCAATCACTTTTTGCATCACGCGCTTGACTTTGGTTAACTCATTCATTAAGTTCACCTTATTGTGTAAACGTCCTGCGGTATCAATAATAATAACATCGGCATCTTGAGTAACTCCAGATTGTAAGGCATCAAACGCTACACTTGCCGGATCACTCCCCATGTCTTGACGCACCATTGGTACTTCTACGCGATCAGCCCAAACCTGTAATTGGTCTATGGCCGCTGCTCGAAACGTATCTGCTGCCCCTAAAACCACCTTTAAACCTTTCTTTTTAAATTGATACGCTAACTTACCAATCGTTGTCGTTTTTCCAACGCCGTTTACACCCACGACCATTAAAACATAAGGTGTTTTAGTACCGTTGGCTTGTTTTGCTAAGGTAGGAATGGTAAATTCTGTAGCTTCTCCAGAATTGGTTTCGCTCAATAAGCCTGCGATTTCTTCTCTTAAGATTTTGTTTAGCGCATCGGTTCCTAAATACTTATCTTTTGCTACGCGTTCTTCTATTCGTCCAATGACTTTTAAGGTTGTATTTACACCAACATCGCTGGATACTAATACTTCCTCTAGATTATCTAATACATCATCATCGACTTTAGATTTTCCAGCTACTGCTTTACTTAATTTACCTAAAAAACTAGCACTTGTTTTTTCCAAACCTTTGTCTAAGGTTTCCTTTTTTTCTGAAGAAAATATTTTTTTTAAAAAACTCATTTTTTTTGTTGTCTTGTGTTTAGTTTTAACCCTGAAACTTTTCTCGGTCTCCGTTAGGAATGGCCTTATAAATCTTCGAGATTGCTAACGTCCTCATATGGTGACTGCCAAAATATTTTTATTCACGAATTCAAGATATAAACTAAAATTCATGCGTAAAGCGCGACTTTTACAATCCTACTCCCAACCTTAGGGTTAAAACGCTGTAGGTAGGAGTAACAGAAATGTCAAACTTGCCCAATTCTAACTACGTTCTAAAGTATAGGATTTGAATCAAATTCTGCTCGGCTTGCCAAAATAGGATAGCAATAGTCAGGCCTTTTATTTAAAACTGCTACATTGTCATTACTAACGTAAAGAAACACAATATTTAGGAAATATAGAAGCGTTTCTGCTGTTACATAAAAAATCCCGCTTTTAAAACGGGATTAATTAAATCAAGTATTTTAATGATTACAAATACTATGCATTAAAAAAGCCGCTCTCTAAATGAAAACAGCTCAATATTGTATTAAAAAGATCCCGCTATAACAGCGGGATTAATTCAATTACGTATTTTGAAAAATCAAAATACTATTTCATTAAAAAAGCCGCTCTCTAAATGAAAACAGCTCAATATTGTGTTAAAAAGATCCCGCTATAACAGCGGGATTAATTCAATTACGTATTTTGAAAAATCAAAATACTATGCATTAAAAAAGCCGCTCTCTAAATGAAAACAGCTCAATATTGTGTTAAAAAGATCCCGCTATAACAGCGGGATTAATTCAATTACGTATTTTGAAAAATCAAAATACTATGCATTAAAAAAGCCGCTCTCTAAATGAAAACAGCTCAATATTGTGTTAAAAAGATCCCGCTATAACAGCGGGATTAATTCAATTACGTATTTTGAAAAATCAAAATACTATGCATTAAAAAAGCCGCTCTCTAAATGAAAACAGCTCAATATTGTGTTAAAAAGATCCCGCTATAACAGCGGGATTAATTCAATTACGTATTTTGAAAAATCAAAATACTATTTCATTAACTTAGTTCTTTTTCAAGAAGTCGTCTACAAATTCTGGTGCCATGATTGATTCTACAAACATGTAAGCTCCGGTCTTTGGAGATTTTACCATTTTTATTGCTTTAGACAATCTCTTAGATCCTGTCTGTAACGATGCTACTGATTTCTTTGCCATAATTTATAAGTATTATGTATTATTTAATTTCTTTATGAACCGTCATTTTCTTCAAGATTGGATTAAATTTCTTTATCTCCATTCTATCTGGCGTATTCTTTTTATTTTTTGTTGTAATATAACGTGAAGTTCCTGGTTTTCCAGATTCCTTGTGCTCCGTGCACTCTAATATTACTTGTACTCTATTGCCTCTTTTTGCCATTATCTTATTCTTTAAATGCCGTGGCTATTATTTTAAAAATCCTTTAGATCTTGCATCTTTTAACGCAGCAACGATACCAATTTTATTGATAGTTTTCAATGCTGATGTAGATACCTTTAAAGTTACCCACTTGTCTTCTTCAGCAATAAAAAAACGTTTCTTGATTAAGTTCACGTTAAATCTACGCTTAGTTCTATTCATTGCGTGAGACACGTTGTTTCCAACCATTGCCTTCTTTCCTGTAAGTTCACAAACTCTTGACATTATATATAACTTTAAATATGTTATTAAAATTCGAGGTGCAAATATATGAAATCTTTTAGTATTGACAATCTGTTTTTTATCAATTTTTAAAAATTTCTTTTTGAAGAATTTCCAAAGCCTTATTTACAGCTTTGTTTACCACGCGTATTCTGTTATTTCCCAGTTCAAATTTTTCTGAATACACCTTATCTTTAGTAGCTATTGCAATGTATACCGTTCCAACTTCTGCTTCTGAGTCTCCTTTTGCTGGTCCAGCATTTCCAGTAGTCGCTAAAGCATAATCACTTTTGTATAATTGTAAGCATTTTTGCGCCATAGCTTCGGCTACTTGAGCACTAACTACAGAATGCTCTCTAATTACCGATTCTGAAACGCCTAAAACATCTATTTTAGATTGCGTAGCATACGTTATTAATCCGCCTTTAAAGTATGCAGATGCTCCTGAATTTTCTGTGAAGGTTTCAGCGAGTTTTCCACCAGTACAACTTTCGGCTAAGGACAATGTTTTGTTTTGCAATACTAATTGTTTCCCTATTAAAACGGCTAAATCACCTTCTTCTTCAAAACCAACAAATATATCTTTAAGTAGTGGTAATACCGTCTGGATTTGCTTTTCCATTTCGATTGTAATGACTTGCTGATCAAAACCTTTGGCAGACAATCTTAATCTTACCTTTCCTAAATTTGGCAAATACGCTAGCTTTATAAAGTCTGGTAAATGATTTTCCCAGTCCTCAATAATTGCCGCGATCATGCTTTCTCCCATACCGTAGGTTTGGAGTGTTTTATGCAATATATAAGGGCGCTTGTATTTTATTTTTAACTTGGGAAGCACCTCATGCTCCATTAATAATTTCATTTCAAAAGGGACGCCTGGCATAGAAATAAATACCTTTTCACCTTTTTCTAACCACATGCCTGGTGCACTTCCCACGGTATTCATTAACGCAATTGACTTGGAAGGAATTAATGCCTGATCTAAGTTAACTTGCTGCAGTGGTTTTTTAACATAATCCCGCCAAAGTCGCTCAATATTTTCTGTTACCTCAGCGTTTCTAACTAAAGTATCGTCAAAATATTCTGTAATAGTATGCTTGGTGATATCATCTTTTGTTGGCCCTAATCCGCCAGTAACGATAATAATATCAGCATTGGCTTCTGCCTCAGCTAAGGCTTTAAGAATGTGTTGCTTATCGTCCTGTATAGAGGTGATTTGGTATACAGAAACACCAATACTGTTAAGTGCTTTTCCTATATATGCTGAATTAGTATCTACTATTTGACCAATGAGAATCTCATCGCCAATGGTAATAATTTCGGCTTGCATACTTTTAAACCAATTTAGTTTTATAAATTGAAATCTGATCTAATTTCATTGGCTGCTCTTTCAATCGCATCAAGAACCTCAGCTAATTGTGCCGTGACGTCATCACCTTCTTTCTCGTGTTTTCCCCAGTCTTGAACTTCTATGAGTTTGTCTAAAACACCCAATTCGAAAACATCTATTGTTGGTTTCATTTTATGTGCCGTTTGATACGTTTGTAAGAAGTCTCGAGTTTCAACGGCTCGTTTTAATACAATAGCATCTGCAGGCACTTCTTCTAAAAAAGTTTCTGCTAGCGCCATAATAAAGTCTTCGTCGTTATCTGCTAAATCTCTTAATCTGTGTAGTTTGTAGTTTTCTTCCATTTATTTTACGGTAATAGAGAATAGTTCTTTATCCGCTATGTATCCTTTTAGTTTATCGTTAGCAACGACCTTGCCAACTCCAGCAGGTGTTCCCGTAAAGATAATATCTCCAATCTTTAAAGTGAAATATTTTGACACATATTCGACGATTTCATCAATTTTCCATAACATATGGCTTGTATTGCCTTGTTGCACAACAATGTCATTCTTTTTTAAAGAAAAGTTAATCGCATCAACAGTAGCAAATGTGCTCTTAGGTAGCCAATTTCCTACTACTGCAGCACCGTCAAAGGCTTTTGCTTTTTCCCAAGGCAATCCTTTTGCTTTTAATTGCGCTTGTAAATCGCGTGCTGTAAAATCGATGCCGAGTCCTATTTCGTCATAATATTTATGCGCAAATTTTTTATCTATATACTTACCTACCCGATTTATTTTTATCAAAATCTCTACTTCATGATGGACATCATTTGAGAATTCCGGAATAAAAAAGGGTTGCTTTTTTAGTAGAATAGCGGTATCCGGCTTTAAAAACACGACAGGATCTGTTGGTTTTTCGTTTTCCAGCTCTTTAATGTGGTCTGTGTAGTTTCTTCCTATGCAGATTAGTTTCATCGACATCTTGTTTGTTATTCCCGCGAAGACAGGAATCTTATTAGTGTACTCTCTGTTTAAAAAATAAGGTCCTACCTTCTCAGGAATAGCAGTTATATCTTATTATTAAAGGCGCGCAATTTTATTGCCGTCAGGACTTTTTTCGTGTACAGTGGAAAATCTGCATTTAAAAGCCAGCCAAAATACCCTGGCTCTTGGTCTAAGACTTCTGTTACTTTTTTGCCTTTATGTTTTCCAAAAGCAAAGCACTCTTCGTCCGCCTTATTAAACATTAAAAAACCAGCAAAATCGGCAAACTTTTTACGTGAACTAAATTCTGCTAAAAATTTAGCATCATTTTCCAATTCATCATAACGCTCCAGTTGAGCTTTAAGCACTTCATACGTTGCTAAAGTATCAGCTTCTGCACTATGCGCATTTTCCAGACTTTTATCACAGTAAAATTTATAAGCGGCACTCAGGGTACGTTGTTCCATTTTATGAAATATGGTTTGCACATCTATAGCCACCCGTCCTTTCATATCAAAATCTACCTCCGCTCGCAACATTTCTTCTGCTAGTAACGGAATATCAAAGCGGTTGGAATTAAACCCCGCTAAATCACTGTCTTTAATCATCGTAAAGATGTCTTTCGCTAATTCTTTAAAGGTGGGTTCATTAGCAACACGCTCATCGGTGATGCCATGAATGGCAGAGGTTTCCGCAGGGATAGGCATTTCTGGATTTACCAACCAGGTTTTACTTTCTTTATTTCCGTTTGGAAATACTTTTAATATTGATATTTCTACGACACGGTCATTTGTAATATTGATTCCCGTCGTTTCAAGATCGAAAAAACAAACTGGTTTTGTAAGATTTAATTCCATATTTTAAGGTGCTATTTATGCAAATATAAAAGTATTCTATTACTTTTAGTTTGTAAAACCTTTTTTCTCAAAAACACTTCTAGAGGCCGCACTTGGTCCCTTCAAAATAAGCCCTGTTTTGTTTTTTGTCAGTGCGGAGCAGCAGGACATTATGATGTGCTCATTTTATACGGGGACGATTAAATAAAACCACTGAACCTCTGAGTACTGGCCTAAAAGAAGCTTTTATGGCAAGAGTTGATTTGACTTTTTAAAGAAAAAAGGCGAACTTAGTTTAATCGCAAATTAAAATAACATTCCCTTGACATTGTTGCTGTCTTGTAGTGCTTTTATTATTAAGAAAACCTTGGCTCCAAGAACGCCTGTAAACTAAAAAAAACAGCATAGTAAGACCATGAAAACAACTCCTGAACATAATGCCCGAATAGCAAAAATGACATTTGCTTCGGTATATCCACACTACATCTCGAAAGTGGAAAAGAAAGGCAGAACACAAGAAGAACTACAAGAAGTCATTCAATGGCTTACAGGCTTTGACAAAAACAAAATACAAGAACTCATTATTGAAAAAGCAAGCTTTGAAACCTTCTTTCAAAGAGCAGCAATAAACCCCAATGCGCACCGCATTCATGGCGTTATATGCGGTTATAGAATAGAAGCCATCGAAAACCCCTTGACCAAACACGTGAGGTATTTAGACAAATTAGTTGATGAATTAGCAAAAGGCCGAAAAATGGAAAAAATATTACGGAGCGAATAGCCTATATAGCGGAAGACACGGTGGCCAAGCATTTGGCTAACTTATTTTCCCGATGTATTAACAAAAAAAAAGCACAGCCTTAAACTGTGCTTTTTTTTTACTCTATTTTTATGATTAAGAATTTTAAACATGAGATTCCTTGCATGGGCAGGAATTTAGATTTCGCGATTCGTATCCCAAGCCTCTAAGTAATCTTTTACGCCTTTTACAAATTGTCCGCCTAACGCACCATTGACTACACGGTGATCGTAAGAGTGCGATAAGAACATTTTGTAACGTATCCCTATAAAATCACCATCAGGTGTTTCAATCACTGCAGGAACCTTTCTAATCGCACCTAAAGCTAAAATACCTACTTGTGGCTGATTAATAATCGGGGTTCCCATGATACTACCAAAAGTACCAACATTAGTTACCGTATAAGTCCCACCTTGAATATCGTCTGGTTTTAATTTATTGTCTCTTGCACGACCTGCTAAATCATTAACTTGCTTGGTCATTCCTACCAGGTTTAATTGATCTGCATTTTTAATAACCGGCACAATTAAATTCCCATTTGGTAAAGCCGCAGCCATCCCTAGATTGATGTTTTTCTTTTTTACAATCGTATCGCCTTGTAATGAAATATTCATCATCGGGAAATCACGTAATGCCTTCGCCACCGCTTCCATAAAGATAGGTGTAAAGGTTAGGTTTTCACCTTCGCGCTTCATAAACTCACCTTTCATTTTCTTTCTCCAGTTCCAGATATTGGTTACATCGACTTCTATAAAACTTTGTACGTGAGCACTTGTTTGTACAGATTCTACCATGTGATGTGCAATTAATTTGCCCATTCTGGTCATTTCTATAATCTCGTCTCCTCCAGAAGCAATAACTGGGGCTGCTTCTTTTTTGGTTTCGGTTTTTGTTACTGTTTCTGTTTTTACTGCTGCAACAGGTGTTCCCAATCCAGCTGCTTTTGCTGGCTGCGACCCCCTAGACTTTAAATAGTCTTGCATGTCTGCCTTAGTCACACGCCCTTCTTTTCCTGTTCCTGGAATAGCATCTAATTCAGCTTGTGCTATACCTTCTGCTTTAGCCATGTTTTTTACCAGAGGTGAGTAAAAACGGTCTCCGTTAGAACTAATTGGCGCAGTCGTTTCTTTTGCAGCAACCACCGTTTGCGAAACCTCAGCAACTGCTGGCGCTGTTTCTTCCTCTGCTACTGTTTCTGCTTTTGGCGCTTCAGTACTTGCCGCATCTTCACCTTCAGTTTCAATAACGGCAATTATTTGCCCTACTTGTACCACATCATCGACATCAAATCGTTTTTCAACTAAAATGCCATTGACCTCACTTGGTACTTCGCTATCCACTTTGTCTGTTGCAATTTCTAAAACGGCCTCATCTGCTTCAATCGCATCGCCAACTTCTTTTAACCATGAAGTAATTGTTGCCTCAGCAACACTTTCGCCCATTTTCGGTAATTTTAGTTCAAATCTTGCCATATTGATAAAAATAGTCTCTTTTTATATTTTAAGAATGCAAAATTAATAAAAAATAGCCTATTTACTTAGCTATTCAATATTATTTTGATTTTATATTATTTAATAAAATGATTTTTAAAAGGTTATCACTTCACCTCTGCTTTTCGCTGAATGACTTCCGAGGATAAAATTAGCGTTTTTTGGTAGTATTTTAAATGTAATATTTTTATTTTTTTCAGAATCGGAAAAATAAGCAATAATATCTTTAAATGGAATAACATTCGCATCAAAAACCAACTGTGTTTCTTTTGAAATTGGTGTTTCCATAACGACCAGAGAGACTGGCTTTTTAAGTTTTAACTTAAGTTTGATGTTTTCAGTATCTGAAACAAACGCATATTTTGAAAATTTTAGCTTGGTTTTAGACGTTCGTCTTTGTAAAATTTTAGCCAACTGGATACCAAACCACACCAAAGTGTCAAACCAAAGATTCCTTTTAAAATGTTTTTTATAGAAAATTTGCATAGCACCATAAAAGCGTTTGGCGTAGGTTTTATCTTTTAATGTACTTTCGCCTTTAAAGTGAATGGCGACGGTTTCTCCATGATAGTAATTATCTAAGCCTGCTTGTGTTATTTTATACGACAGATCGATATCCTCACCGTACATAAAATAGTCTTCATCAAAACCACCAACCTGCTGATAAACACTTCGCTTTAATAACATAAATGCACCAACAAGCACCGCAACTTTACCTATAGCAGCAGCTTCTAAATGTGCTGCATAATACCCTTTTGTTTTTCCGAAAATTTTATTGATTGCCACTTTTGGCGTTGGAATATTACGTTTGCTTTCTGGTAAGAAATCACCATTCCCATCTATTAATCTGCAACCAACACTCCCGAAATTATTTTGTGCTTCAGCAAATTTTAAAAGGGTTCTAAATGCATCTTCTGCGACTACTGTATCTGGGTTTAAAATGCAAATATAGTCACCTTTGGCTTTTGCTACTCCTATATTGTTCCCTTTTGAAAACCCTAAGTTTTCTTGATTCTCAATAAGTTTTACTTTAGGAAATAGCGCTTTCACCATCTCACAGCTGTCATCCTGAGAGTGGTTATCGACCACAATAATTTCAGCATCTACTAATCGTGTAGCAGCTTCTACACTGTGCAAACACAACTCTAAAAAGTAGCGTACGTTATAGTTGAGTATGATGACAGAGAGTTTCAAAGGCATTTATTGTTTTAGTGAGCCTTCAAATGGAATTCGGTTTATTATACTGCGCCCCAATGTGATTTCATCGGCATACTCCAACTCATCACCTACTGAAATACCTCTTGCAATGGTTGACGTTTTTACTTCTAAACCATTAAGCTGTTTAAAAATATAGAAATTCGTGGTATCACCTTCCATCGTTGAACTTAATGCAAAAATGAGTTCTGTAACGCTTCCTCTTTTTACTTTTTCAACCAGACTTACAATGTTTAAATCATGAGGTCCGATACCTTCTATTGGATTAATTTTTCCGCCTAAAACATGATACAAGCCTTTATGAGAGCCTGTGTTTTCTATCGCCATAACATCCCGAATGTCTTCAACCACACAAATAATATCTTCTTTCCGTAATGGGTTGGCACAAATCTCGCACAACTCGACATCACTAATATTATGGCAGGATTTACAAAATTTTAAATCCTCACGCATGTGCGATAATGCCTTGGTTAAATTTTGTGTTTGCTCCTTGGGTTGCTTGAGTAAATGTAATGCCAAACGTAACGCCGTACGCTTACCAATACCTGGTAATTGAGAGATTTCATTAACCGCATTTTCAAGAAGTTTTGAAGAGAATTCCATAACTGCGAAATTAAACATTAGCCGTTAATTACACTAATACTATTAAATTAAATATGACTCTTAAGATTTGCCTATAAAGATTTTAAAGGCATCAATTCTGAAAGCTCTATTTAATTCTGACTGATCTAAAGAGAATTTTATCGCCTTGTTTTTTTTCTTCTGAGACGTTGTGATCACAAATTCTAAGTCCGCATTATATATTCTCCTACTTTTTTTTTAGTAAAAACAACATAATGGTTTGGAAGTTTACGCAGCACTTCATTGCGTTTGCTCGTAAGCTAAGAAGTACCTGTAACAGCAATTAAAAAAAACTAAACACTGAAAACTGCTAACTGAAGACTTTTTCCGTATTTTGGCTACCGAAAACTAGAACAGATGTCTCCAACTCAAATTATACTTTTAATTTCCGCCTATTTTGCTGTGCTTATTTTAATCTCCTATTTTACTGGAAAAGAGGATACCAATGCTGCTTTTTTTAAAGCAAACAAGTCGGCACCTTGGTATTTGGTTGCTTTTGGTATGATTGGCGCTTCATTGTCTGGAGTAACCTTTATTTCAGTCCCTGGAGCTGTTGAAACAAAACAGTTTGGTTATTTCCAGGTGGTTTTAGGATACTTTATCGGTTACTTAATTATTGCTTATGTTTTATTGCCTTTATATTATAGACTAAACCTCACCTCTATTTACACCTATTTGAGAGATCGTTTTGGTAATACAAGTTACAAAACGGGGGCGATAGCATTTCTTATTTCCCGTACTGTGGGTGCTGCTTTTCGTTTATTTCTAGTGGCTAAAGTATTGCAATTATTAGTCTTCGACCAATTTAACATTCCGTTTCCAATAACTGTAATTATCACTATTGCGCTAATTTGGTTGTATACCTTTAAAGGCGGTATAAAAACAATTATTTTCACGGACACCCTTCAAACTTTATTTATGCTAATTTCTGTTGTGGTCACTATTTCGTTTTTAGCTTCTGCTTTAGATTTAAATGGCATTTCTGAAATATATGCGAATGTAACCAAAAGCGAATTCAGTCAAGTCTTCTTTTTTGAGGATACTAATAATTCTCAGTATTTCTGGAAAAGCTTTTTAGCGGGTATTTTTATTACAATCACCATGACTGGTTTAGATCAAGACATGATGCAGAAAAACCTAACCTGTAAGAATCTAAAAGACGCTCAGAAGAACATGATTACGTTTGCCGTTATTCTTGTTTTTGTAAACATCTTGTTTTTAGCTTTAGGCTTAATGCTCACCCAATATGCTGAGCAAAATGGAATAACCGCAAAGAAAGATGACCTATTTCCGGCTATTGCTATGCTGCCTCAAATTGGTGTGGTAACTTCAGCGTTTTTTCTTTTAGGATTAATTGCTGCAGCATATTCCAGTGCAGATTCTGCTTTAACAGCCTTAACAACCTCTTTCTGTATTGACATTATCGAATTAGACAAAAAGCCTGCTACAGATCAAAAGAAAATACGCAAACGTATTCACGTTGTATTTAGTATTATTTTGGTTATTGTCATTATAATATTCGATACCATCTTCACCAATGTCTCTGTAATCTGGGAACTATTTAAAGCAGCAGGCTATACTTATGGTCCTTTATTAGGTTTATTTGCCTTTGGTATTTTTACTAGAAAGCATATTAAAGATCACTATGTTTGGATTATTGCGCTAGTTGCACCACTGGTATCCTATATCATGAATCTGTATTCTGAAATCTTATTTAGTGGTTATAAATTTGGCTTCGAAATTTTAATAGTAAATGGTATTCTAACCTTTATAGGACTTTTCTTAATTTCAAGAAAAACCAATGAAGCAGATCATTTAGATCCTTTATTATACAAGTCCAACAAAAACAGTGTTAATCTTACAAATAAAACTAATACTGATTTGTAGATAACATTACTAAGGTACAAGCAATTTCAAAATCAATATTATTTGTTTTTAAAATGCTATAAAACTCTGGGTTTTCAGTACCTGGATTAAAAATCACCCGATTAGGCTGCAATGACACGATATAATCGTAATAGTCCTTTTGACGTGCAGGGTTAAGATAAAGTGTTACCGTATCTATATTTTCATAATCCTTTAATTCTGTATCTATAGTCACCCCATATTCTTCACCTTCACGAAGGCCAAAAGCGACTGTATCGTGCTTGTAATTCGTCAACTTTCGCATCGCCATATTAGAGTAACGGTGAGGCTTTGTAGATGCTCCAAGTACTAAAGTCTTCTTATTTGTAGTCATATTAGTATTTTATAAATGTAAAAAAGGCAGAAACGCCTGTAACAGATTGTAAAATTAGACGTCTTTATTTTAATAGCAAATATAAAAAATTTAAAAATCAATCCTCAAAAACAAAATCTAGTGGCGGATTCTTAAAAATCCACCTCAAAAAAAATATTTAAGATGCTAATTAGTTTTAGTAACCTGCTTGACAGTTGATGGTTAGTGTTAAGGCGAGGTTATTAAATAAGAAAACCCAAAGTTTGATCGGCTTTGGGTTTTTGATTTTGATTTTGATTTTGATTTTGATTTGTAATACAACTCTTAATAAAAGGAGACCTTACCTGTTAATTATTTATTAAACATTGAAATTCAAGTAACTATATCACACTTCCACTTTATCTTTGTAGCAAATTTGATACTAATCGTCTTCGATTAGATTCATATTTGATTAATAGCGAAAAAATCCTGAAGCGGAAGCTTCGGGATTTTTGTATTTCAAGACGGATTGAAATGTTAAAATTCGTTAAACTTTGATTATCAGTGTAATAAAAACCAAAATTAAGCGTCTTAATGGTAATACTTGTATAAAACACGAAATCCTTACATTTGAATTAGTCTTCCAATTAAGAGTCGTAAACAGTTTATATGATTAATAGTTGTAAAGCCCGAAACGTAAGTTTCGGGCTTTTTATGTCTTTCTGTAAAACCAGGAGTTTTTATTCTTATATAATTAAGACACAGACTCAAGAAGCCTACGCTTCTTTTGAGCGCTTCCCTTAAAAGAGACAACACTAAGCGAATTTCATCCTTTAACAACTAGCTCTCCACCCTTTAGGAGGATTAAGCTGAGAAATTACCATTTTATAATCACTGACCCCCAAGTAAAACCACTACCAAAAGCAGCTAAAACAACCGTATCTCCTTCTTTTATTTTCCCTTCTTCCCAAGCTTCAGTTAAGGCAATAGGTATGGAAGCGGCTGTTGTGTTTCCGTAGCGCATAATATTATTATACACCTGGTCGTCACCCAATTCAAATTTCTTCTGTATAAATTGTGCAATACGTAAATTCGCCTGATGCGGAATTAACATATCGATATCTTCTTTGCCTAATTTATTTTGCATTAAACCTTCCATAATCACTTCGCTAAAACGAACCACTGCATTTTTAAATACAAATTGTCCATTCATATGCGGGAAATAACTTTCGTCATCTGGATTGTTCTCAGCAATAATATCGGTGACCCACCGCGTTCCCATTCCTGGTGCTTTTACCACCAGTTCTTCGGCGTGTTCCCCTTGTGAATGCAAATGCGTCGATAAAATACCTTTAGCATTATTGTCTTCTCGCGTTAATACCGCAGCCCCTGCTCCATCTCCAAAAATCACTGAAACACCACGTCCACGGTCTGTTTTATCTAAACCATGAGAATGCAGTTCGCTACCAATTACCAGTATGTTTTTGTACATGCCGGTTTTAATAAAATTATCGGCAACCGAAATAGCATAGACGAATCCAGAGCATTGGTTACGTACATCTAAAGCACCAACCGTCTTTATATCTAAGGCATGCTGCACTTGTACACCCGGACCAGGAAAATACATGTCTGGACTTAAGGTTGCAAAAATGATAAAATCAATGTCGTCTTTATCTAGTCCTGAGCGCTCAATGGCTTGCTTAGCAGCTTTTACGCCCATTGTTGCCGTAGTATCTCCAGAGCCTTCAACGGCCCAACGGCGTTCTTTTATACCTGTACGTTCTGTAATCCACGCATCATTAGTATCCATCATTTTTGACAGATCTTCATTGGTAACTACATTATCTGGCACGTACTTGCCTAAGCCAATTATTTTTGAATTGTACATCGAAAAATTTTATTTTCGCTTCTAGCTTTCGTCTTCTCTCAAGATAAACTTAGGCGGAAGTCTTATTGTTATTTACTGCTATTTATTCTGAATCTTCAGGAAGGAGTTATTGCCCTTTAAACAGTCGCGCAATTTAAGTATTTCAGCTATAAACAATCAAATAATATGTATTATTCATTATGCGTGCATAATATTTTTAGGCTTTTTTATCAGATTCCTAATTTACCATGTTGTTTAAAAAAGGTCGTTTTTGGCCTGCTACTCTTTTTGCTGTCTCTTAATAATAAGAAAACATTTTTCCATAAGGCAGTAAGAAAAGCTGAGAACCCGTCTTTACATTTAACGTTCTTTTAATAGAAAAATAGACACTTTTGAATAGTTTTACCTTCTCATCATTAAACATAACATGAAAAAAACCACTTTTTTAGCCGCATTATTTTTATGCGCATTCGCCTTTTCTCAAGAAAACCTCAACTATCAAAAACCCTCTAATGAAATATTAGAACTGGCTGAAGCACCACTAGCCCCTTCGATAAGAATGGATGATCAAGGAGAAAATATTGTTTTCCTCTACAGAAGTAATTTTAAAAGCATCGAAACCCTTTCTGAAAAAGAAATGCGATTAGGTGGTTTAAGAATAAATCCAAAAACAAATATCAATAGCAGACAAACCTATTATAATGATATTAAAGTTAGAACCGGAAGAAATGAGCAAGAGACTGCAGTAAATGGCTTGCCAGAAGCAGGCCGATATACCAATTTCACATGGTCTCCAGACCAAAAAATGATGGCATTTACAAATACGGTAAGTGATGGTGTAGAACTTTGGATCTTAGATGTTGCCACTAAAGCCGTAAATAAAATCACAGCATCAAATTTAAATGCGAATACTGGAACTCCTTTTTCATGGTTTAAAGATAGTAAATCACTACTCGTTAAGACTTTGAATAAAAACAGAAAAACATTAATTGATACTAAAACGGCTGTTCCAACTGGACCAACGATTTCTGTGAGTGAAGCTGGCAAAAAAGCACAAAACAGAACCTATCAAGATCTTTTAAAAAATAAAACAGATGAACATAATTTTGAGCAATTAGTAGTGTCTGAATTACAAAAAGTAGCTATAACAGGAACTGCCGAATTATGGATGAAAAGTGCTATGTATAGTGACATTTCTTTTTCTCCAGATGGTAATTATATTATGGTAACCACTATAGAAAAACCTTTTTCTTATTTGGTTCCTTATTCTAGATTTCCTTCTAAAATAAATATAGTCGATAAAAAAGCAAAACTAGTAAAGACTGCTCTAGAAGTTCCTTTAATAGAAGATTTACCAAAAGGCTTTATGGCCGTTAGAAAAGGTAAAAGAAATCTTTCTTGGAGAGATGATAAACCTGCATCATTAGTTTGGGCAGAAGCTCTTGATGAAGGTGATCCAGAAATAGAAGTCCCTTATAGAGATGAAGTCTTTCAATTAGATGCTCCCTTTGAAGGCAACCCAAAATCGCTGTTAAAAACTATTGGTCGTTTTTATAATGTAGAATGGGGAAATTATAACACAGCAATCGCGCATGACTATTGGTGGAATACCAGAAACACAAAATCTTACCTGTTTAACCCTTCAGATGCAGCCTCTGAAGCCGTTGTGTTTATCGATAGAAATTACCAAGATCGTTATAATGATCCCGGGACATTTATTTCTAAGCGCAATAAGTATGGGCGCTATACTTTAGATATGGTAGAAGATAATGTGTATTTAATGGGAGATGGTTACAGTGACAGTGGTAAGTTTCCTTTTATAGATGAAATGAATTTAGAAACTAAAGAAACGGTGCGATTATATCAAGCACAATTAACAGATAAAATTGAAAATATTTCATCTGCTTTAGATCTAAAAAAAGGAGAAATACTAGTATTATTAGAGTCTAAAAACGAATATCCTAACTACTACATTAGGAATATTAAAAAGAAAACGGCTCCTGTGCCTTTAACTCAATTTAAAAACCCGTTTAGCAGTATCCAAAATGTACACAAAGAAGTGATTAAATATAATCGCGAAGATGGCTTGGAACTCTCTGGCACGCTATACCTACCTACTAATTTTGAAGAAGGAAAAAAATACCCGATGATAATGTGGGCCTATCCTCAAGAATTTAAAGATAAAAGTAATGCTGGACAAAACACCAAGAGTTCTAACGCGTTCACCTACCCCTATTACGGGTCACCAATTTATTGGGTAACCAAAGGCTATGTTGTTTTAGACGATGCGTCTTTTCCTATCGTTGGGGAAGGAAGTGATGAACCAAATGACACCTTTATAAAACAACTCGTATCTAATGCTAAAGCAGCGATTGATGCCGTAGACAGTTTAGGCTATATCAATAGAGATAAAGTAGCGGTTGGTGGCCATTCTTATGGCGCCTTTATGACTGCTAATTTATTATCACACTCTAATTTATTTGCTGCTGGAATTGCAAGGAGTGGTGCTTACAATAGAACGTTAACACCTTTTGGTTTCCAAAGTGAAGAACGCAATTACTGGGAGGCTCCTGAAATTTATTACAATATGTCTCCATTCATGCATGCAGACACCATGAAAACTCCGCTACTTCTAATCCATGGCGAAGCAGATAACAACTCTGGAACCTATCCTTTACAAAGCGAGCGCTATTTTAACGCCCTTAAAGGCCTTGGTGCTCCAGTAAGGTTAGTTATGTTACCTAAAGAAAGTCATGGTTACAGAGCTAAAGAATCTGTTATGCATTTACTTTGGGAACAAGATCAATGGCTAGAAAAATATTTAAAAGATAAAGAAACAATTGACACGCCTAAAGAATCAATAAAAGAATAATTTTTTTCACTTCAAAAAAGCCATTCTCCCGAGTGGCTTTTTTTTATGTCAACTTGTCACAAATAATGACTTGGCATTTTTGTTGACTTGTAAATTGATGATTTAATCATTTAAATACAATAACTAAGATTCTCACCTACGTGGGAATTATAAATAACAAACAGTTTCCCACTTTCGTGGGAATAATTAATAAATTAAATTATGGCAAAAGGAAATATTAATGTTTCAGTTGAAAACATTTTCCCACTTATTAAAAAATTCTTGTACAGTGACCACGAAATATTTTTACGTGAGCTCATTAGTAATGCTACAGATGCAACTTTAAAGCTGAAGCATTTAGCGAGTATTGGAGAGTCGAAATCTGAGTATGGCAACCCTATTATTGAAGTAAAAATCGATAAAGAAGGCAAGAAATTACACATCATCGATCAAGGTTTAGGGATGACTGCTGAAGAAGTAGAAAAATACATTAACCAAATTGCTTTTTCAGGTGCTGAAGAGTTTTTAGACAAGTACAAAGACTCAGCAAAAGACTCAGGAATCATCGGTCATTTTGGTTTAGGATTCTATTCTGCCTTTATGGTTGCAGAAAAAGTTGAGCTTATTACTAAATCGCATAAAGATGAACCTGCAGCACATTGGACCTGTGATGGTTCTCCTGAATTTACTTTAGAAGCTTCAGATAAAACAGAAAGAGGCACAGAAATTATCTTACATATTGCTGAAGATTCGACAGAATTTTTAGAAGACGCTCGTATTAGCGCCTTACTTTCTAAGTACAACAAGTTTATGCCTATTCCAATTAAATTTGGAACTAAGGAGATTAATGATCCTGAGCATGAACCAGCGACTATTAAAGATAAAGACGGAAAAGAAACAAAGGAACCGCAACGTAAAATAACGGTAGATAATATCATCAATAACCCTGATCCGGCGTGGACCAAACAGCCAGCAGAGTTAGAAGATACAAATTACAAGAGCTTTTACAGAGAGTTATATCCTTCGCAATTTGAAGAGCCTTTATTTCACATTCATTTAAATGTAGACTACCCATTCAACTTAACAGGAATCTTATATTTCCCTAAGTTATCTCCAGATATGGGAGCGCAAAAGGACAAGATTCAGTTGTACCAAAATCAGGTGTATGTCACCGATAATGTTGAAGGTATTGTACCAGAATTCTTAACCATGTTACGTGGTGTTATCGATTCGCCAGATATTCCATTAAACGTCTCACGTTCGTATTTACAAGCGGATGGTGCTGTGAAGAAAATCTCATCATACATTACACGTAAAGTAGCCGATAAATTGAAATCACTGTTTAATAACAGCCGTGAAGATTTTGAAGCCAAGTGGAATGACATAAAAATCGTTATCGAATACGGCATGCTTTCTGAAGACAAATTCTTTGAAAAAGCAGATGCTTTTGCACTTTACCCAACGGTAGACGGTAAGTATTACACCTACGAAGAATTAGAAAACGCCATTAAAGCAAACCAAACCGATAAAGACGGTAAAATGGTGGTTTTATATGCCAGTAATAAAGATGAGCAACATTCTTATATCGAAGCAGCGAAAGCTAAAGGTTACGAAGTCTTGTTATTAGATTCGCCTATCGTATCGCACTTAATGCAGAAATTAGAAAGCTCAAAAGAGAACATGACGTTTGCACGTGTCGATGCAGATGCTATCGATAAGTTAATTAAGAAAGACGAAACTGCGATTTCTAAATTAGACGAAGACCAAACAAAAATGTTGGACGAGTTACTAAAAGAGTTGATTCCTTCAGAAAAATTCATGGTACAATTAGAGCCTCAAGATAGTGAAGCGGCACCATTTATGATTACACAACCAGAGTTTATGCGTCGTATGAAAGACATGCAAGCTTCTGGCGGGGGTGGCGGTATGTTTGGCATGGGTCATATGCCAGACATGTATAACTTAGTGGTGAATACAAACTCTGAATTGGTTGGTGAGATTTTAGCAACCAAAACGAAGAAAAAACAAGAACGTTTAATCACGCAAAGCATCGATTTAGCGCGTTTATCTCAAGGACTTTTAAAAGGAAAAGAATTGAGCGATTTTATTAAGCGCAGCTATGAAATGATTAAATAAAAATGTAGTCTGTCATTCCGAGGACGCAGGTCGTCGCAATCTTTTTAATTGAATCTAAATACTAAAAACCACTCTGTGAAAATAGAGTGGTTTTTCTATTTAATAAAAAAGTATCTTTGCCAGAATTTTTTTACAAACTCTAAACATACGGTTAAAGATGATTAAACAATTAAACCTACCGGGACTATTTAAATTAAAACTATTATTAATTGCGCTATTGTTAATAGGGTGTAGTAGCGAGAATGACCCAAAAGAAGATGAAATGGCACAAAACGCCATGATAGAAATAATTTCTGAAAACAATACGACTATTGATTTTGGACAAGTAGTACAGGGTGCTGCACTTACTAAGCAATTTGAAATAAAAAACACGGGCTCTATAGATTTAATTATTTCAAATATTACCACACCTGCCGCTTTTACAGTAAACCAAAATGCTGTCACTGTTTCTCCAAGCGCTACGGTGGTTGTTGAAGTCACCTTTAGCCCTGAAACAATGAGCGCAATTAGTGGCGATTTAATCATTATCAGCAACGCGATTTCTGGAGAAAATAGTCTTTTACTTTCGGGGATTGGCACGAGCAACATTTTTGAAGGCGATGTGATTTTACGTAGTCAACAAGAAATAGACGATTTTGGAGCGCTGGGTTATATAGAAATAACTGGCAACTTATATATAGGAGACGCGAGCTCTCCAAGTATTACAGATTTAACGGCACTGTCTAATCTTGAAGCAACAAATGGTCTAGATATTAAATACAACCCGCAATTGAGTAGTCTACAAGGACTGGAGAATCTCGCCATTGAAAATCGTTTAGTTTTGGTTGCTAATAATTTAATCGAGAACTACAATGTGCTTTCTGGCATTTCTAATACGCTTAGTATTTTACAAATTGCCCAACACCCCAATTTGAATGATTTAAGTGCTTTTGAAAACATGACCTCCCTGGGGTATCTCTTTTTTTCAAATAATGATTTAATAACGGACCTTAGTGTATTTTTAAACTTAACTACGATCATTAATAAGCTTGAGATCACTAACAACGTGTCACTTACCAATTTAGATGGCTTAACGAATGTTATTCATGTGGGAAACACGATATCTATCTCCTTCAATGAACAATTATCTAGCTATTGCGGATTAGTCAATTTAATTCAAACACAGGGCCTACAATTTATTAGCTTTGTAGAGATGCGGTATAATAGATACAACCCTTCTGGCGCAAGCGCTATTATAAACCAATGCGAAAAGGCAGTTGCTGATGGCGTTTACGATGGCTTTATAAGAATTGGCGACACGAGTGCGCGTGATTATTTTATTAGCAAAAACTATACAACAATAGATGGAGAACTTGCCATAGTGAGTGGTGCTGACACTACAGGGCTAACAAACACTTTAACCAATATTACTGGTGATCTTTTTATCTCTAGCATCACCTCAACGGACCTCAATGGTTTAGAAAATTTAACGGCTGTTGGTGCTAACATCTATGTAAATAACTGTTCGAACTTGACTGATTTTTGTGCATTAAATAACGTCATCAACAGTGGGAATTTTAATACATTAAGTGTGTCAAACAATGCTTACAATCCAAGCGTTTCAGATTTTAATTCTGGAAACTGTTCCTTATAGTTATCCTCTACTTGAGAATTACAGGCCTTTACTTTTAAAGCCTTTGAATAAAAAAACCACCTTGTAAACACAAGGTGGTTTTTTTATTTAACTTTCCTTACTCCTATACACTTTTCCAGAGAAAAAACTAAGCCCTACTTTGTCGTTTTATTACTAGATACGAATAAACTGTTAAAACCACTAAACGATAGAATTATAGCGTACCTTCAACAAAAAAAACGGAATGTCTATAGCGCGAAGAGTGAGATTGGTGGAAGGATTATATGAGCAGCTTGATTTAGAAATTTCGGCGTTTCAAGACAAGACCAAACTACATTGTCTAGCGGGCTGTGGTAATTGTTGCACCAACCCCACTGTTGAAGCCTCACCTTTAGAGTTTTTGCCCTGGGCGTTTCATCTCTTTTTAAACGGACAAGCAGAAGCCACGCTTAAAATACTAAACACCAAAGAAAAGCACTCTATTTGCCACATATACCAGCCACTAAACATTGTAGACAGTACGTTAGGGAAGTGTAGCAACTATAAATACCGCGGCTTAATATGCCGGCTTTTTGCTTATGCTGCTACCAACGATAAATATGGCCAAAAACGATTAGCAACCTGCAAAATTATTAAAGACAACCAGAAAGAGAGCTATGAAACTACTGTAGCCGCGATTAGCAAGGGGCTATATGTCCCGATGTTTACAGACTACTATATGCAGTTGTCTCAAATTGATTTTAATATGGGAAACCGCATTGTGCCTATTACTATTGCCCTAAAATTAGCCTTGGAAGAAGTCTTACAGTATTACGCGTACAGACCGTTCCCTAGTGGTTTGGCGAATAGTGCCTAGACGCAATTGTTGAAGTTTCTAAAAAACAGCTAGTAATTTACTAACTGCTGTTACGCTTACAAATGCAAATAGCGTGTAATGGTTTCGAACAGACAGCACTTTTGCGTTTCATGACTTCTGTTTTCGCAGTTATAGGAGGGTATGTATTGCCCAAGAAACACGGCTTTAAAACCTATCGTTTGCCTTAATAATACTATTAACCCTTCTACATAATAATCTCTGAAGAATTGTCATCGAATAATTGCGATAGCCTGTCACTTCTGTTTTACAAAAAGAAGTGATTTTAAGGGCAGTTTATTACCACTTTAAATGGGAATATTCAGTTTTTCGCATACAGCATTCTCATCTTAAACGCGCTGCAAATAGTGTTAAACATATTTAAAACCCACCTTTCAAAAATATTGTTTTTAGTATCTTTAGTTTAAATCGTTAAAGAATCAATCATGAATATCGAGGTCTCCTCAAAAGATATGGCTCCTAGCGTCAAAGCGTTAGTTCCAGCATTAGAACAAGGTAATAGAACAGTGACACCCCTCCCTCACGGAGGGTATCTCTTTTTAGAACACGACGTTCCAGCACTCCTAATCTATCGCGATGGTCCTAATGAAACAACAAGCAAAAGATTAGTGCGCGGTGGTGCATCTTACCTAATCATTGGCACAAATGAGTTTGATTACTATAAAAAATTCATACATGACCTTACGGCCTTGATGTCTGAAAAGTTTGGAGCTTTTATTGTTCTTGAAATTTCTATAGGAGCAACAAATAGTGAGCATTTTATTATCCGTGGGCCTTCGCATAAATTACCAGTATCATTGGATGTATTAAAAAAAGAACTACTTAAAATAAAAAGCAGACAATATAATGTAACGCTAGGCGTGACTATCGAGCAGCTAAAACAACGTCAAGCACAGCAAGAGCCACTGTTTGATATTTCAGGCATCAGAAAAAAAGGGGCAACCTATATAAGTCTGGAGGTTCCTCCTGTCTATCAAAACCAACAAGGTGTGATATATCCTGTTTATTTCAGGGATTTTAGAGATCAATTTATCAAGGCTATACAAAAAGCGATTTTTGAATTTGTACGTATACAAACCACCTCATCCCTTGTAAATTATAATGCATTGGGCAAGCGCGCCATTCATAAAGAAGTATTTAAAATAGACAAAGAACTTTCTAAGATTGAAAACAGTTACCCGTTTTTATTATTGGTGGCGCCAGTAAATATTCAGGCATTAAGGAGTCAGTTTTTTGAATCACATTTTAAAAAACTAGACCGTTATCACTACCGTTTATTGCCGGTAGATCCAGATATTTTAAAACGAAAATTATACAATCTTCGCATTGACGAAATCGATGACCCGGCGATTTCTTATCTGTTTGACGAAAAGCGGGAAGAAATAGATCACGAGCTCACCATGCTAAAAGAACGTGGCTCAAAAAATTTTTTTTACAGCAGTGTGCGCCTTTACAAAGGGCTGGATAAAGATGTGTTGGCAGAAGCCCAACTCATCTTACAGAATATAAACGAAAACCATGAGGAAGAAAAAAAAGCACAGATAAACAGCCAAGAATTTAGTAAACTAGCACATTCCGAATTTGATTATTTCAAAAAACAGGATCCCAATTTTAAGTGCAAAGTGCACATACGGGACGACGTAAATGTGATGATGATAAGTAAAGGTGAATTATATCTCCCCCGGGATTATACGATGACAAAAAAAGATGCAAAAGCACTCATACAACACGAAATAGGTACTCATGTCCTCACCTACTATAATGGGGCACAGCAGCCACTCACGCAAATGGCCTCTGGGCTTGCAAATTATGATGCACTACAGGAGGGTATCGCCGTTTTGAGCGAGTATTTATGTGGTGGCCTTTCGGGGAACAGGCTTCGCATCTTGGCAGGACGTGTAGTCGCGGGAGCAGCCCTTATGGAAGGAGCAGATTTTCACCAAGTATTTTTTGAACTCTATTCCCGTTACGATTTTACTAAAGAACGTGCTTTTAATATGACCTCACGAATGTTTCAAGGGGGCGGATTTTTAAAAGACATTATCTACTTGAAAGGTCTGGTGAGGCTTAGGAACTACTTGGTCAATGGTGGCGAACTGCAGCCCTTGTTAAAGGGGAAATTTGCATTAAAACACGTCAACGTCATTCAGGACCTTACAGACCGGGATTTGGTGATTGCTCCTAAATTAACCCCTCGCTATTTCGAGCATAAAAATTTCAACAAAAAATTAATTAATCTAAAAAAGGGACTTTCTCTTTCAAAAATGATATAACCATGAACATCTGTTTTGTAATAAGCGCTATTGAAAACGAACCCGTTGGGACTTCTGTCGTATTAATGAAAAAAGCCTATGAACGCGGTCATACAGTATATGTAATGGGCGTAGGTGATTTTGTATTTCATCACGATGCCCCAATGAGTTTGAGATGCAAAAAAGTGAAGAAAAATCTTGACTATACCTCTGTCACAGAATTCTGGACGCAGGTACAGGAAGATTCTAGTAAGCCAAAGGTCATTACAAGTAAAGATTTAGACGTTTTATTCCTCAGAAACAATCCAACCGAAGAAGCAGATGACCGTCAATGGGCAGAACACAGTGGCATTGCCTTTGCTAGAATGATACAACAGGAGGGCGTGCTGGTTCTCAATGACGCTTTTGCAATGTCTCATGCCTTTATTGATAAACTTTATTTCGAAGAACTGCCTTCTGTTATAAAACCAGATAGCATTGTCACCAGAAATATGGACGATCTTATTAAGTTTTGGGAAGAAGTAGGAAAAAAAATGGTCTTAAAACCTTTAGAAGGTTCGGGTGGTCAGAATGTATATCTTATAGGTAAAGACAAAAAGAATCTTAACCAAATTTTTGAAACCTTAAGCAGCCAAGGGTATGTAATAGCCCAAGAATTTCTACCAGAGGTATCAAAGGGAGATGTACGTGTGATTTTAATGAATGGAAAAGTTCTTGAAGAAGATGGTGAGAAAGCAGTAATAAGACGTGTAAATAGCGATAAAGACGAATTTAGGAGCAATCTGGCTCTTGGTGCAAAGGCAGAAAAAACAAAATACACAAAAGCCATGCAGCGCATTGTGGATATCACTGCTCCAAAACTCATTAAAGATGGGCTCTTTTTTGTAGGCCTCGACATTGTAGAGGACAAACTCATTGAGATAAACGTGCTTAGTCCCGGAGGTTTGGATTATTGTGAGGCCATCGGCTTGCCTGATTTTACAACAACAGTAATAAAAGCCATTGAACGCAAAATGGAGTACAAAAAGCTATACCATAACACACTTGAGAATAAGGTGCTAGCCACTATGGATTAAAAGGGTAACCTGAGTAGGCGATGCTGTTAAACACACTTCGCAAGCTGTTTGGCTTAGCCTACGCATAGATCTCTACTTAAAACCAAAAGGAACACTATTTAAAAACACAAGATGACAAAAAGAATTATAGGAACATATTCGAGTGACAAAAAGGGACCATTGTTGTTTGTTACTGCTGCGGTTCATGGCAATGAACCCAGTGGCATAAAAGCATTGGAGCATATCTTTAAAATCTTGAAATCAGAAAAACCGACTATTAACGGAACAGTTGTAGGCATAATAGGAAATACCACAGCGGCGCAAAAGAAGGTGCGCTTTATAGATGAAGATTTAAACAGAACGTGGACCAAACAGACTATTGCAACTAATACCAAAGTGACTAATGAACAAAAAGAAATGTTTGAGATCATTGAAACCCTGCAAAAATTTTCGGAAAGCGGTTTCAGTGAGCGGTATTTTATAGATTGCCACACCACTTCTTCAGCGAGCTTGCCCTATATTTCGGTGCAGGAGATTGGCAATAATTTAGCATGGGCACAACGGTTTCCCATTCATATTATCAAGGGATTTTCAGATATTGTTAAGGGCACTATTGATGGCTATTTTAGTGAAAAAAAATTAACAGGTTTCGCGGTAGAAGCCGGACAGCACGAGAGCAAAGATGCTGCTACCTATCATGAGGGGATTATTTGGACTGCACTTCAAGAAGCTTGTGATTTAAACTTTGAAGCACTTTCAGAAATTCCAAAAGCTGTATTAAAAACAAAGAGAAGCACACCATCACAAAAAACCTTTACAATAATATATAGGCACGGACTTGAAGATGGAGATGCTTTTAAAATGCAACCTGGTTATGAAAATTTTCAACCCATTAAAAAAGGGGACTTTTTAGCGATACATAATAACAAAAGAATTATAAGCCAATGGGACGGGTATATTTTTATGCCACTGTACCAAGAACAGGGCAATGATGGTTTTTTTGTGGTTCAAGAATAAACGCAATCCTATTTTTTTTTAAATTCTTCTTGCACTATTAAAGTAATTTCCACGTTGATTAAACGCTTACATCGTATTCGATTTTCTTCTTCCTCCGATATGAGTGTCTTGCTTTTGTTGTGGCAAGTGATTTTTAGCCAAGCATTACCTTTCTGCGCAACCTCCCAATCTCAACATTAAAAAGCAGCGGATTTCACACTGTGTTTTCTAATAAAAAGATTATGAAAACTCACATAAACCCTCTTTTCTTAAAATGATTCTTTAGTTAAAACTTATTTATTTTGTTGGCTTACAAATACGCCTAATAAGTAGTAAAAAACTAGTATAACTTCACAAAAAAAACAGGGAATTCTACCTATAGGCTGTATAAGAATAGTAATACGGCCGTTAAAAAATAGTTTTAATGAAGATACTACCGTTTTGGGTTTCATCAAAGCACATTAGTATAAAAATGTCCCCTTTTAGACCGGTAAAACAAAGCACGTGTACAAGAACTAAAATTAATATCAACATCTAAGGTCATTTTTTAGTTAACTATATATCTTTGTTACCAACTATAACCACTCTACTCTCAAAAAAACCAATACTTTTAATTAAAAAATTTGGGAAACAGAGATTTTTGGTGTAATTTTACATCAAAAACGCATCTCATGGCACGACAAAGCATTTCTTTTACTGAACCAAATGATAATTGGTTAAAAACTCAGGTTGAGAATAATGAATACTCAAGCAAAAGTGAACTTGTTAATGACTTAATTAGACAAGCACGCAAACAGCAGAAACAAATTGATTGGATTGCTGCAAAGTTAGATAAGGCAGAAAGCAGTGGGTTTACCTCTGATAGTAAAGAGCAGATTTTATCTCAATCTAAGAGCTTATTAAATGGCTAAATACAAATTAAGTAACACTGCAAAAGAGGACTTAATTAGAATTCATCATTACGGAGTTAAAAAATTTGGTATGGCGCAAGCTGACAAATATTTTGACTCTTTTTTTGAATACTTTGATATTATCTCTCAAAGGCCATATTCATTCGAATCAGTTAATTTTATTAAAACTGGATATAGACGTTGCGTCTGTGGATCGGATAGTGTGTTCTATAAAATTAATGGTGATATTGTTGAGATAATGGCTATTGTTGGTCGACAAGATTTAAAAAATTTAATTTAAAAAAATACAGTTGGTAACAATGTGTAAATATAATTGCTTGGTTCTCTCTTACTCGAAAAATCCTGCGGATTTTCCTCTGGCTCGCTAATATTTACTATTTTAGTGGCTTATCAACGCAACTATCCTTACACCAAACGTTAGCCGTCACTGGAAGACTAACACACTGAACCTAAATCATAAAAATTGAGCAAAACTTAGTATGGAAGACTATAAATCAGAAATCTTAAACAAAATTTGTTATACTGCTCTTGTTTATGACCGGATTAATAAGAAACTAAATACACAACTCGAAAAAGATGAAATTGAGAAAATGATTTATGAAATCATTGAAGGAACAGATACAAAAAAATTTCAAAAAACAGGAAAAAATATTTACATTACAAACAATTATAGAAATGTGAGACTGACAATTAATTCTTATACCAATAGAATAATTACAGCAGACAGGTTGAATAAAAAAACAAGGAAATAGCAATTAGATCATGTTCCAAGAGCCGAAAAAATATACAGACAAAGACCATTTCTTTTTTGAAGCAGAAAAAGAATTAGAAAAAGTTTGCAATGCACCAAAAGACAAAGATGGTGTTTTTAAGGTATTAGAATTACGAAACGGAAATATTAACTTGGTTTATATTGGCTACTCAAATTCTGGCGGACTATTTAACGAAATTGTAAATGGAATTCACTACGATAAAAACTCAAGAAAAACAGGTTGGACTTACCAAATGTTAAAAGACAGAACAGATGCACTTGACATTTACTGGTATGTAACAAATGACAAAGACGACCAAAAGAAAGAACAAGTTGAAATGCTAAAAGACTTTGTTGAGCAGACTGGAAAGTTGCCTAAATGGCACAAATAGAAAACAACGAACCGGTAATATAGCGCGTGTACAAGAACTAAAACTAATGTAAACCACTAATGTCATTTTTTTAGTTAACTATATCTTTTTGTTGTCTTTAATGAAGAAAACATTGTTCGAGCGATGAAATTATGGCTGAATAGCGAACAGAGTAGACGAGCAAACTAAAAATATTATGGATAGGAAATGATAATACGCCCGAATAAAATTCTGATGATAAAAAAGAACTTTATCGAATTCTCATTTGACGATGATATTGAAAATGATGAAGAAACTGTTCCCGATTTCAAAAAATTCCAAACTCTAAATTCAGCGGAACAATATTATCTTGCGGACAACTATAATTGGGATGACGGAACACTTGTTTTGGGTTGGATAATTAATAGCCCAAAATGCGATAAGGGAACTGCGTGTTTGATTTTTTGGAGAGCGGAACCTGATTATTATTACGATTATACAGCGGAAACAATCGAAAGCTATCAAGCTGATGTTTGGCATATGCTTCAAAAGATTGTCGAGCGATTTAAGAAAGATGATTTTAAAGCAAGTAAATTTGAGTTCATACCAGCCAAAGAAGGATATAAAACTGATTGGGAAATTAAATTAGATATTTGGAAATTTCCAACTGAATTGAATAACGGAATTAAAGGTAAAAAACCGTTCGGATTTGGATTGTAAAAAACAAATATTGCGGAAAGCACTAAAGACAACACCATATAAAATTAAATACCAGTGCAAGCCTACTTACGAAAATTGCTGCGCCTGTTCGCTTTGCTCGCGTCTATTCGGTTTGTATTTACTAAATTAGTTGCTTAACCACCTAACTAACCATACACAACACCTGTGTGTCATTAAAAACAGGCCTATTGCTTTATGAAATTAAACACTAATCAAAATATAAGAGAAGTGATCGTTAGCTTTCTTCATGCCATAAATATTGAAGTAGTTGAACAGCAGTTGCCAAACGATACATTTCTACCAGGTCTCAGTATTTATAGTAATACCATTTTAATGGATTTAGAACAATTAAAATATCCAGGTGATTTATTGCATGAAGCTGGGCATATAGCTGTAACAGACAAAAAAAACAGGGCACTTATAGGGACACCTGAAATTAGTGAGAATTGGCCAACTTCAGGGGACGAAATTGCAGCTATTCTTTGGTCTTATGCCGCAGCATATCATTTAGAACTGGATTTTGAAATTGTCTTTCATCCAGACGGATATAAAAATGACTCAGCATGGTTAATGGAACAATTCAAAAGCAAAAATTATATAGGCTTGCCGCTCTTGGAGTGGATGTCTCTATGCAATGCAGAAGAATTTCCGATAATGAAAAAATGGTTGCGATAATAATGCCTTTAAAAAGAAAGCAATACTAACAAACGAAAACAAAGCACCCTAACTAACAACTAAAATCTCATTAAGTCTTCACTAACCTCCTTTTATAACTAGCATCCTATAGTAAGCCCGATTTAGCCCTAACAAAAACCGTTTTAACAATGTATTACACACAGCAATTAATGCTAATTTGCGGTTTTCTTTGGCAAATAGGCGCTCATAAAGTGCTCCGAAAGCCGGATTATAGTTACGAGTATTAAAACTGTACGTAAATAATAAATTACAAAGTTTTTGATAGTCCTTTTTATAAATAGGACTCACGTTAGTTTTTTACATCCCTCATTTTCAAGTTAATTAGCAATATTATTAATTTAAAACTATTTGATTATGAACAAGATTTTTTTTAAGATTGCATGCTTAGCAATTCTTTTATCTAGCTTTTCAATGAGTGCAAGTAACCAGGAGCTTGCTGTTAGTACTAATTCAATTGCTAAAACGGTTTCGGTTAGCGCTATAACTTCTGATCCCGGAATAGAAAACATTGTACCTATTTACAACAATGGGAACCTGGTTGGATTTTTAATTGTTTTCACCAACGGTGAAGTTTTCTTTTTTGATCTAAAATAGATTTTAAGGATACTTAGTAAAAGCCTTGAAAAACAAGCTTTTGCTTTTTAACTGCTTTTTTAAAATCTTCTTAGTCCCCTTTTATGGGGTGCTTTAAGCGCTAGGCATAAGATAAGTGCCTAGTAAAGACCATTTAAAAATCACGAAACTATCGGTAATTACCGTAGTTTCGTGATTATAAGACGATTCGTTTCTAATCCTTACGGTTACCCGCAACAAATAGTCACCCAACATTTATAACTTCAAAAAAACACGTAATGCTAAGTATAGGATAGCTGAGCATAATCCTGTAGCTTCGTTTATTAAGAATAGTAAAGCACTTTAGTATAAAAATGCCCCCTATTGAACCTGTATTACATAGCGCGTGGATAAGAACTAAAATTATGTAAACCACTAATGTCATTTTTTTAGTTAACTACATCTCTTTGTTACCAACCATTACTCACTCATTACTATCTTGACTACTGAAATCTCTTTATTTTTCCCTTCCTTTTTTAGCTTGCTTGCGGATATAATATACTTTAACACAAAACGTTTTAGTATATGAACTTAATAATGTAACTTATAACAGACTAAATACGTCTAACATATAAATTAACTTATATTTAATTACATAATATTTTATTATATTGTAACTTTGATTAAACTAAATTTCACTCATTGAAAATGTATAATTGTTTTGACATTGCTAAAAAATTCATTGAGTTAGCCAAAGAAGAAGGTGTGTCTATGCCTCCAATGAAACTTCTTAAACTGACTTACATAGCGCATGGATATTATTTAGGTTTCACTAGCAAGCCTTTATTTTCTAATGAAATACAAGCATGGAAATTCGGTCCTGTTATTCCAGATTTATACCATATAATAAGAAGATATGCTCAACGTTCAGTTGACCCAGAAGCTGTTAGTATATATTCGGAAAATGAATTAAGTAAAGAAGATTCGAAATTTATAAATGTAATATGGAATGCTTATAAGCGTTTCGATGGACTACAACTATCGTCTAGTACTCACGAAGAGGGCTCTCCTTGGCACAATACCTATAACAATCTACATAATAGAGTAATAGACAATTTTACTATAGAGCAGTATTACAAAAATTTCATTGATGAAAAAAGAAGAAAAAGAGCAACAGCAACAGCCTAAAATTGGTTCAGAGGCTGAAAATTTTTTCAATGAAAGTCCTCCAAGTGATATAGATTCCCAAGAAGATAATAAATCTAGCAAAGAAGAAGATGTTCTTTTTAATTTTACAGGCAATTTTAAAGATTTCGGAGAGTATTTAACTCACGAAGAATTTATAATAAAAAAATTAAATAATCAATCTGAAAGAAAATTAAGAGAGAAAAATGCAGAATTAGCTTTTAAATTTTCCTCAATTTGGGCAATATTTATAGGTGTAATCATTTTACTTAAAGGATTTGGTGACCAATGGACTTGCTTTTATTTGTCTCAAGCTGAGTTTTTATTTGTCATAGGCTCTTTAACCGCTTCAATTTTTGCATTTTACATTCTTGTTTTAAAATATCTGTTTTATAGAAACGACAATAATAATGGAACAAAGTAACAAACTTCAGAGTTGTTAATATTTCTTTGCTTCCGCCTGTCAGCAATCTGTCTTCCCTCAAAAAATAAAGTATTCAGTATGTCAATGAACGTGCGAACTGAATTAAAAAACGGTTGGTAACATCGTATAAAATTAATTGCTAGTGTAAGCCTACTTACGAAAATTGCTGACGCCAGTTCGCTTTGCTCCTGTCTCGAAAATTTGGCTCCGCCAGTTCGCTTCGCTCGGTTCTATTCGGTTTGTATTTGCTAAATTAGCAGTCTAATCTTTAACTTTTGTAAAGCATACCCTTAACGAACATTTAAGAAATGACCGAAAACAATCAAAATTCTAACGGAATTTCAGCTGTTGGAGTACTAAAAAAAACAGTTGATAGAAACTATAGACTTCGAAGAATTTCGAGTATGCTATTAGACCATTTTCTAATCTGTATTTTGATTATTCCGCCAGCAATTATCCTGACTATACTATCTGAAAATATCGGATTGAAAATGAATGACGGTATGGGTTTCTTTGCTTTCTTTATAATGGTTTTTGTTTATTTAAATAAAGACTTTTTTAAAGGCAAAAGTCCTGCTAAACGGATTTTAGGCTATCGAGTAATAAATCGAAAAACGGAAAAACCAGCAACCGAATTACAATGCTTCGTGCGGAATTTGACAATCTGTGTTGCTTGGCCTTTAGAAGTTGTTATCGGATTTATAAATCCAGATAGACGAATTGGAGATTTTATTGCAAATACTAAAGTTGTCGAATCAGAAAAAGAAAAATTAAAATCAATCTGGACTGATTTAAAAAGCACAACTCTGAAAATAAATTTTATCGGAATTTTAATAATCGGTGGAATTTATTTTTACGGTTTAAGTCGAATATGAATTAAAAACGTTTGCGAACAAAGCACCCTAACAAAAAACAACTAAAATCTCATTAAGTCTTCACTATCAAGCTTTTATACCTATCATCCTATAGTAAGGCGGATTTAGTCATGGCAAAAACCTGTTTTAACCACTTATTACACACAGTCTGCCTCTTTTCAAATAATAACGCTTAAAACAACACACAGAAAACCCTCTTTTCTTGAAAGGATATATTGTATGCTTATTATTTAATGACATTTATCAACTTCAAAAAATCAGCAGTAACTGGAGAGAAGATTATAACTACAATCACCCACACAAGTCATTAGGAAATAAAACTACTAAAGAGTATCTGCCCAGATTTGATGAATTTAGAGGTGCCCTATGTGGGGAAGCTTACAGTTTTTTATTATAATGGCTCACACAAAAAAATAAAATTAAATTGTAAAACGAAATGAGTTTACATATATATTTGCACTTCAAAATTCAAATTTGAACATGACTTAATACAATGTAGTTGTTTGAATTTACTTTGTGATGCGACCCTATTTCTGTATAATCATTAAAAACCCATAATTAAAACTATGAAAACTTTAAAACTGCTAACCCTTTTACTTATCCTGAGCTATTCTTGTTCTTCGTCTGATGAAGAACAGACGCCTACCGAAACACCTATTGTAAATAAAAATGTAAAAAACGTAAAATACCCTACTTCCTCAAACACCAACGGGATGGCTGGGATTAATACTAACCTTGATTTTTATTATGATAATGATCAGCTTTCTACAATATACAATTTTCCCTACACCTATGGCGTAAATTATATAAACAACAACTTGATTGAATTAGATATAATAGCCGAAATTACATCAGGTGATGTCACTGGTAAAAGGTCTATCCATTTAAATAATAACACCGTTCAATTTATAATAGACGAAAAAACGACTTCGTATACGAATAGTCCTAGTATAGAGGCAAAAGATTCTATTAATTATACTTACCAAAATCAATACCTTTCTAAAGTTGAGTTCTATTCCAAATCCACAGGTCCCTTTTCAAATCCAGACTATAGATTAAATAAAAAAATCGAATTTACGGTAGAGAACGGAAACGTTGTAAAAACTGTATCTACAGGAAATTTCCTAATTAAGACCAGTATTTACACCTATGATAATAAGACGAATATAAAATATAGCGGTTTTGCTATTGAAAGCCCATTAAATTTAGGATTCGACTACATCTTATTACATGATAAAACTGGACTAAGCAACCAAAACAATATTATATCAATAAACAATACGTTTGAAGGAGAAATCAGACGTGAATATGAAACTATTACTTATGAATATGTCCTTGATTCAAATGAAAGGCTAAGCGAAATTATCATCTCAGGAACTACTATAAGAACACTACCTTCTCCTGAAACTACTACATTTACAAATGAAAAAACAGAATTCATATATTAAAAAAGAGGGTCTATCCACCGCTTCTTATTGTCATACGACACCATGACAATTTAATAATTGAAACCACTTAAGCCCTTTTTTAGGGCTTTTTGTTTTTCACTAGATGCATGACCCTAAATCTTGATTCCCTCAAATTAAAACCCAAGTATTCCACGCCCTTACGGTTACCCGCAATAAATAATACAAGAAAGAATATTAATGTCGTAAATCTAATTTTACTTATTAGTTAACTCTCTTTAAATGTATTGAATAATAACTATATATCTTTGTTGTACGTCATTTGAACTCACTCAAAACTATGAAATTTTATCCTTTTATATTTTTATTCATAATACACTTAAATTCTGTTGCTCAAGACAATGGAATAGAAATAGAAGCTGATTATGAAATACAAGGCTATTTTAAAAACTTTACTGATTTTGACATTGATAGTTTATTAATGAAAAAATTTACACATATTACTAAAGTAAATGAGTTCCATACAAAAGAAATGCTTCAAAGAAATATAGATTTTGGTTTAACAGAAAATATTTATAATGTTAACATACTATATTCTGAAAAAGAACCAGGATTAAAGACAAAATCCTATAAAGTTAATGTCTATAAAGAAAATGATTCTATCATTGGATTAATAAACTATGAGCCTTACAGAAACAAAGTAAACTTCTACTTTGACTTTGAAAAACTCGCTAAAGTTATTGATAAACATAATTCGTTTTACAATGTTAAATCTGATTATTCTGATTTCATCAACGAGTCAATGATTGACACAAAATTCGATTATGTAATTAACCAAAATAGTGAAATAGAAATTTTAGATGCAAAACTTGTTTATTATAAAAGTGATGTAAACTTTAGACAAGTATATCGTAAGTGGTTAAAATCATATAATATCGATTTTCAAAATTATGGTGCAAAATCTTTAGAATACCTTTCTGAAAAGAAAAATATAAAATTGACTGTTGAGGAAAAAAAACTAATCGAATATATTAATGAAAGAAATTCAATTTTATTAAAACCTATTTGGATTAGATATTGGGAATTATAAAAACGCCGTACAACAAAGCACCCTAACAAAAAACAAGTAAAAACTATTAATTTTTCACTAGCGCACTTTTATACCTAGCATCCCATAGTAAACCTGATTTAGCAATGGCAAAAACCTGTTTTACCAACGTATTACAAACCCCCTGCCACTTTCCAAATAGTAAGGCTTAAAGCAAACTAATAGAAAACCCGCTTTTCTTGAAAGGCGTCTTTTAGTTAAAACCCACCTATTCCACCCTCTTCCGGTTACCCGTAATATATTGGCAACCAACATTTATAACTTCACAAAAAATACGTAATTCTACGTATAGGTTATGTAAGTATAATCCTGTAGCTTCGTTAATTAAGAATAGTAAATACGGCCATTTAAAAAAATAGTTTTAATGAGAACACTGCCATTTGGGCTATAGCAAAGCACATTAGTATAAAAATGCCCCGTTTTAAAACGGCAACATACAGAGGTTGTAAAAGAACCAGAATTAATGTTGTTTTTTTTATTTAACTATATACCATTATTGTACAACATTTAACAAAATCATAAAATTCAGATAGTGACATTAAATATTAACATTTTTTTATAACTTTTAGAAATAATTCAACTAAACAAAAACCACCATTATTTATGAAAAAAATATTAATTATAATATTCGTTCTAGTTTCTATTCAAAATTCATTTTCACAGAATGAAAATACTACTGACGAAACAAACATTACTACTTCCGTAATTACTTTGGACTTATCAAAACCAACCAAAAAAAGTATAAACCATTCTAGCAATGAGAATAAATTAATAGTCAAAAATAGAAATCCATTAGCCTTTAATTTAGTTAATGGGAATCCTTTCAGATATAGATATGTTTTAAATTATAATAAAGTAAACTTATTTACAAATGAAACATTCAGCCCTTCCGCAAGTGATTCAAATATTGATGAAGGTGGATTCCAAAAAGATACTGATGGAGATGGAATTCCTGAGTCATTGGATGAATTCCCTAATACACCAAATGCATTTACAGAAGATATTGTTAAGGCTATTCAAAGTGAATTAAAAGATAAAATTTTGGAACTTAAAAAGTCAATAAATAGCTTTATTTCCAATATTTCTGATGACGACAAATTAAATTTTGATGAGTTTAATTTAATGAAGGATTCTTTTAAAGAACAGTATTTAATCTACTTAAAAGAAACAGAAGATTTAAAAGAGAAAATAAATGAAGTAGATAATTTGAGTTCTAGTATATCAGTAACTCAAAATGAGATTGATAGTATTTTAGAATCTACAAGATTATTGATAGAAAAACTATTAAATACAAGAGAAAACATTTATCTCTTACCATTAGATATTAATGGAGACAATATAGACTATGTTGAAATTCAATTGGATATATATGATGGAGAAAATGAAACACCTGAAACATATAAATATAAAGTTTGGATTAAAGGTGGATTAAAAATTGATGTAAGTGGCGGAGTTTATTTAACATCACTTTTTGATAAAGAATATTACACAACAGATTCAGAAAATAATGAAAAATATATCTATGAAAATGATTTAGGAGATTATGATTTTGGATTTGGGACTATGGTTAATATTTCTCTCAGAGGTGGTTCTTGGGCCAGACCAACTTTAAATTTTGGCGCAATGTTTACCTCAAATCAAAAATTTCAATTGCTTACTGGTATGGGGTTAATTCTAGGAAAAAATGAAAGATTCGTTATTCATGCTGGTATTTCAATGGGAAGAGTTAATGTTTTGAAAAGTGAATATGTAGTGGATGGAGAAACCACATATGACCTTGGTACAGACGGAAATGTTCCTGTTAATGAAAAATTTAAATTTGGACATTTCTTTGGAATAACATATAACTTTACCAAACCAAAATCTAATAATGATAAAAATCAATAAAATTGAGTTTTGAGTGATGTAGAATTCCGAAACTATTTTATTAGAAATCAGAAAAACATTGTACAAAAATAGCTATAAGTAATTACTAGTTCTCACCCACTTTTAAAAATCCTCACAGATTTTTAATTCGGTTTGTATTTGCTAAATTAGGTGCTTAAAACACGCAACTAACCATATACAACAACGTTACCAACAAGCACAAAACCAACCGCAAACTAAATGATTAAATCTATTTCAATAAACCAAATTGCAACATTTGATAATGATGGAACAACAATAGATAATCTGAAAAGAGTAAATTTTATTTATGGAGCGAATGGTTGTGGGAAAACAACAATTTCAAATTATTTACACGATACAGAAGAAGCCAAATTTGAACATTGTTCGTTAGATTGGGAAAATGACGCAATAAAAACTTTAGTTTATAATAAAGAATTCAGAAAAAGAAACTTTGGTAATGGAAAACTTGGTGGTGTTTTTACTTTAGGAGAAGCAACTGCTGACGAAATACAAGTAATTGAAGACAAGGGGATTTTATTAAAAGAATTAAAAATTGAGAGAGTCAAAAAAAATGAAACTCTTGAAGGAAGGTTAGAAAAAAAAGAAGAGGTAATAAATACATTTAAAGAGTTCTGTTGGAATTATATTTATAAAAAATATGAAACCACTTTTAAAGATGCTTTTGTTGGTTCTTCAAAGAAAGAAACATTTAAAAATAAAATTCTACTTGAGAATAAAAATAATACTTCTGACATAAAACCACTTGATTACTTAAAAGAGAAATCTAAAACAGTATTTGGAGAAAGACCTGAAAATGTAACCTTACTAAACTCTATTCAATTTAGTAGAATTATTGAAATTGAAAAAACGAGTATTTGGCAAAAAATAATTATCGGAAAGGCTGATGTTAATATTGCTAAATTAATTCAGAAATTAAATATTAACGATTGGGTTAACCAAGGTCAAAGTTATATACAAGAAGATGAAACTTGTCCTTTTTGTCAAAAAAACACAATAACTGAAGGTTTCAAAAAGCAATTAGATAGTTTTTTTGACGGAGAATTTATAGAAGATATAAAAACAATTAAAAGCTTAAAAGAAGAATACCTTTTACTTACTTCTAACTTAGCGAATGAACTAAACCAATTAGAAACAAGTCAAAAAAACGAAAAAAACAATAAACTTGAATTAGAAAAATTCTCTGCTTATTTAAAAACACTTATTAGCCAAATCACAGCAAATAAGGAACTATTAAACAATAAAGCAAAAGAACCTAGCAGAAGTGTTGAATTAATCAATTTAGAAGAGCAATTTGGTCTTATTTCAAGTCTTATTGAAAATGCAAACACTGAAATAACCAAAAACAATCTTATTGTTAGTAATTACAATACTGAACGAGAAACATTAATAAAACAAGTTTGGAAATACTGCTGTAATGAATTTACTACCCAAATAACAAAATTCAATTCAGATAATACAGGAATTGAAACAGGAATTACAGCATTAAAATTACAAATTCAAGAAAAGAAAAATGCTTACAATATTTTAGATACTGAGATTAAAAATTTGAGTAAAAATGTCACTAGTATTCAACCAACAATAGATGAAATTAATAGACTTCTAATTAACTATGGTTTTATTAATTTCAAAATTGTACCTGCAACAGAAGATGGTTTTTATCAAATACAAAGAGAAGATGGAACAATTGCAGAAAAAACTTTAAGTGAAGGAGAAGTTACGTTTATTACATTTTTATATTATTTGCAATTAACCAAAGGTGGTCGTAATGAAGAAAGCGTAAATGAAGAACGAATCCTTGTAATTGACGACCCAATATCTAGTTTAGATAGTAATGTTCTTTTCATTGTTAGCACACTAGTTAAAGAAATTGTGAAAAAAATAAAAACTGATGAAGGAAATATTAAGCAATTAATTCTATTAACACATAATGTCTATTTCCATAAAGAAGTATCATATGAAGGACTAAACAGAAAAGGACAGAAACCTTCTTTTTGGATTTTAAGAAAAAATAATAATCAATCTATCATTCACTCTTATGGAGAACAAAACCCTATTCAATCTTCTTATGAATTATTATGGCGTGAAATAAAAGAATGGGAACATAATTCAGGAATTACTATTCAAAATACAATGAGAAGAATTTTAGAAAATTTTTATAGTATTTTAGGTAATAAAAGAGATGATTTCCTAATTAACAAATTTGAATCTAGAGAAGAAAAAGATATTTGTCGCTCACTTCTAAGTTGGACAAATGAAGGTTCTCACACGCTTCCTGACGACCTATATATTGAAGCACCTGATGACACGATTGTAAAATATATAGAAGTATTTAAAAATATTTTTTATCACACAGAAAACAAAGGACACTATTTGATGATGATGGGAATAGAAGATGAAGAATAAACCCAGACAGGTAACAATGTATAAAAAAACATAGGGTGTTTGTGCTAAATCCAAAGTTCTGTGCATATTAATAGAGACCGCTAAATATAAAATTTGGTGTTTGTAGAAGAAAAAATAAAAGCAAAATATTTATATTTAGCTAAGTAATAAATCGAAACAAAAGTGCTTTTTAATCGCCCTACGTTTCATATACTAACCGTTGTATAAAGGATGTCCCTTAACGAACAGATGTCCCTTAACGAACATTTTGAAGAAACATCCAGAAATACAAAAACAACATAGGTTATCTCAAGTTTACTTGAAAAAATTCGGTTATGAACAAGATGGAATATGGATGGTTTCTGTAATGAAATTAGGTTCTGGAATGACAGAAAACGTGAAAATATCGGAATTTACTGCCGAAGAGAATATATTTGACTTGCCATTTAAAGATTTTGAAATTAGGAGACATTTTGAGACCTTAAGCGGAAGATTGGAGAATGATTACCATCGACTAATAAACAATATTGAAAAACAAAAGCTTCTAACACCAAAGGACAAAGATTTACTTAATCATTTTGTACCGAATATTCTGTGTCGCACAAGCCATTTTAGGTGTTTTATCAACCTACTGATTGAAGACATAGAAACTCGAAAAAAACTATTGAATGAAATAACATTATTTAAAAAAGACAATGGACAAACAGAATTTTTATTAGACATTCTAAAACCAGAAACTCATTTGAATATTGTAGTTGGTACACTTATGAATCATTTGGTTTACGTTTTACAGCGCTTCAAAAAACTAATATTAAAAAGTCCTAAAGGTTATGGGTGGTTGATATCTGACAATCCAGTATTTATAGATTGGCAAGGGAAAAACGAATGGATTATGCCAATTGAGGCGGAAATATATTTTCCTCTCTCGAAAGAATATTGCGTGTTCTTATATAACGACCAATCGGAATTAAATTCAAATCCGCTTCGGAATTTAAAAAATGACAAAGTAAACCAAATCGATTTCGAAACTTTTGACCGACTAGCCAATATAATAGGTCGGAATTTAGACGAGTATCTCATTTTTAGTAATAAATATGAACCGACTAAAATTCGGGAATAAAAAACAAGTCAATTTCACTTAATTACCAACCAACACACTTCTATACCTAGCATCCTATAGTAAGCCTGCCTTCACATTGTAAAAATACTGGTTTAACAACTTTTTAAAGATGCAGTAATGCTAGCTTAGGCTTTCCTTTAGCAACGATGCGCTCATAAAATGCGCTGTATACCTTACTTCTAGCGCTTAAACCACCGTTACAATAGTAAACCAAGAACCTTTGGTTAAATCCTGTAACACCCCTGTAACCACACTCGTTTTACTAAAGCGTTTCCCAAATCCATGCAGCCCAACCCGGTCATTAACCGCTGGGATACTGCTACCCATAACTTTTAGCGTACCCTTTACGCTGGTGGTCTCTTCTTTGTTGGTCGCTATCTCGGCGTCATACACATCATCTCCATAAGTAAACTGTAACACAGGCGCGGTGGCAGTGTCTATATCCAGTTCACGCACAAAGTCTCCTGCGCAAGTGACCAGTAGGAAAGACCCCATGTCTCCAGTAATGCTTATTTGTTGTTGCTGTACCCTGCCTTTAAAAACAGATTTATTTTTAGAGTTATAGCCTAACCTGATCTCAATACTAATCCCTATCTCAAAGGTTGCTGCGTCTGCTATAGGAAAGGCCCCTGTATTAGCATCGCCATCTAGAAGCGTAATAATCGCTTCATCTACGGCATTAGCGACTTGTTTAATAACTACAGAATACACTTGCGCCTCAGACGGAATGGAATCACAGTCTGATAAAATTTCGAAAGTCGCTAAATCTGATGCTAATTGTGCCATAGGGTTTCGTTTTATTTTAGACTAAGTTAAGCAATTATACCTAAAAACTAGCCGGCCGCTTTTTTCATTACTACATGCCTTTTTATTCGTTTTTTATAAATACAGAAGCCCAGAGTAAAGGGTTAATACTTCATTTAAAAAAATACTATGCATGCATTGTATTTTTCACAATTAAAAATTACCTTATCCCCAGCATAAAAAACACAAAAAACACCCATAATTACACCATTAAATAGCTAAAAAACCCGATATTATTCAAAAACACAGCACAACTACAATGAAAATAAAAAAAATTCTGGTTGCCAACAGAGGCGAGATTGCCATAAGAGTACTAAGAGCTTGTACGGAATTAAACATTACAACGGTTGCCATTTATACCTACGAAGACCGTTACTCACAACACCGTAATAAAGCCGATGAATCCTATCAAATTGGTGAAGACAACCAACCTTTAAAACCTTATTTAGATAGCGATGCCATTATTGCACTGGCAAAATCGAAACAGGTCGATGCCATACATCCCGGTTACGGTTTTTTATCTGAAAACTCTGAATTTGCTAGAAAATGTGCTGCACAAGGCATTATTTTTATTGGTCCAGATCCTGAGGTCATGGATGCCTTGGGTGATAAAATTACAGCTAAAAAAATAGCCGTTAAATGCAACGTGCCTATTATAGAAAGTAATAAAAAGAAACTAACGTCTTTAAAAGTAGCCATTAGTGAAGCCAATAGCATTGGCTATCCCCTTATGCTTAAAGCCGCCTCTGGTGGTGGTGGTCGTGGGATGCGTATTATAAAAACAGCTGAAGATTTGGAGTCTAACTTCGATTCTGCACGAAACGAATCGCTAAATGCCTTTGGTGACGATACCATGTTTTTAGAAAAGTATGTTGAAAACCCCAAACACATTGAAGTTCAAATTGTCGCCGATAAACACGGCAGCATCAGGCATTTATTTGAGCGCGATTGCTCGGTACAACGCCGTCATCAAAAAGTAGTCGAGATTGCACCCTCTTTTAACGTGTCGCAAAGCGTAAAAGACGCGCTATACAAGTATGCGGTAGACATTGCTTCCGAAGTAAATTATAACAACATTGGAACCGTAGAGTTTCTGGTGGATCAAAAAGACAACATCTATTTTATAGAGGTGAATCCGCGTATTCAAGTGGAACATACCGTTACCGAAATGGTTACGGGTATCGATTTGGTAAAAACACAAATCTTTATTGCCGGTGGTTACAAACTCTCAGACCAACAAATAAAAATATATGAACAGGAGTCTTTAGCGACGTATGGGTTTGCCTTGCAATGCCGACTAACAACAGAGGATCCTGGAAATAATTTTACCCCAGATTATGGTAAAGTAACCACCTACCGTAGTGCTTCAGGTATGGGCATTCGCTTAGATGCCGGGAGTATTTACCAAGGCTATAAGGTGAGTCCGTTTTTCGATTCTATGCTAGTAAAAGTTTCTGCGCATGGTAGAACCTTAGATGGTGCCATAAGAAAAATGACGCGGGCCCTAAAAGAATTTCGTATTCGAGGGGTAAACACCAACATTCACTTTTTACAAAACGTGATTCAGCACGAGACCTTTCAGGAAGGGAAAGTCACCGTGAATTTTATTCAGAACACCCCGTCACTATTCAAAATAAAACTCTCGCAAGACAGAACCTCTAAAGCCGTAGGGTATTTAGCAGAAGTGATTGTTAACGGCAATCCCGATGTGAAGTTTATTGATGAAACTAAAGTCTTTAGAAAACCGAAAGTCCCAAAACACAATACGATTGAAACTTACCCAAAAGGGACTAAAGATTTACTCACAGAACTGGGACCAGAAAAGTTTTGTGCTTGGTTAAAAGACGAGAAAAAAATACAGTATACAGACACGACCATGCGGGATGCACACCAGTCGTTATTAGCCACCAGAATGCGAACCTTCGACATGCTCAAGGTTGCCGAAAGTTTTGCTAAAAACCATCCCAATACCTTTAGTATGGAAGTTTGGGGCGGTGCTACTTTTGATGTGTGCTTGCGTTTCTTACACGAAAGTCCGTGGACCCGCTTAAGAGAATTACGTAAAGCCGTACCCAACATCTTATTCCAAATGCTCTTACGCGGGTCTAATGGCGTAGGTTATAAAGCCTATCCAGATAATTTAATCGAAGCTTTTGTAGAGAAATCATGGGAAAATGGTGTGGATATTTTTAGAATTTTCGATTCTTTAAACTGGGTGAAAGCCATGGCACCAAGTATTAGTTACGTGCGTGAGAAAACAGGCGGTATTGCTGAAGGTGCTATTAGTTACACCGGTGATATTCTCGATGTCAACCAAACCAAATACGACTTAAAGTATTACATGCAACTGGCTAAAGATTTGGAGAATGCCGGGGCGCATATGATTGCCATAAAAGACATGGCAGGCTTATTAAAACCTTATGCGGCTACAGAATTGGTGGGCGCACTAAAGGACACGGTAAACGTGCCAATTCATTTACATACGCATGATACCTCATCTTTACAAACTGCAACCTATTTAAAAGCCATTGAAGCTGGTGTTGATGTGGTTGATGTGGCCTTAGGTGGTTTATCTGGATTAACCTCACAACCCAATTTTAATGCGGTGGTTGAGATGATGAAATACCAAGAACGCGCGCATGATTTTGACATGACGACTTTAAATCAATTTTCTAATTTCTGGGAAGACACCCGCGAGTTGTACTACCCGTTTGAATCTGGATTAAAAGCCGGTACAGCAGAGGTCTTTAATCATGAGATTCCTGGCGGACAGTATTCAAATTTGCGTCCGCAAGCCATAGGATTAGGCCTTGGCGATCGTTTTGAAGAGGTTAAAGCCATGTATGCCGAAGTGAATACCCTCTTTGGGAATTTGGTAAAAGTAACGCCAAGTTCTAAAGTGGTTGGGGATATGGCGATTTTTATGGTCACCAATAACCTCACGACCGAAGATGTGATGACCCGCGGGGAGGAAATCTCGTTTCCAGACTCGGTGATTAGTTTCTTTCAAGGGGATTTAGGACAACCGGTTGGAGGCTTTCCGAAGAAACTTCAAAAAATAATTCTAAAAAATAGAAAACCCTATACCGATAGACCGAATGCGCATTTAGCACCTATAGATTTTGATGAAGAGTTTACCGCCTTTAAAAAGAAATTTCAAAAAGGCTTTACACGGGCAATAGAAATGGAAGATTTCTTATCCTATACCTTATACCCTAAAGTATTTGAAGCCGCACATGAGAATTATAAAAACTACGGTAATTTAGCCTTAATACCCACACAGAATTTCTTTTATGGCATGAAGCCGCGTGAAGAAACCTTAATAGAATTAGAACCTGGTAAAACCATTATTGTTAAGTTCCTCTCGGTAGGTATTCCTAACGAAGATGGCATGCGTACCGTGTTTTTTAAGGTGAATGGCGAAAACCGTTTTGTAGATGTATTAGACAAATCGTTAAACATTACTAAAGTAGAAAACGCAAAAATAGATTCGGAAAACCCAAATCAAATTGGCGCACCTTTACAAGGGTCTTTATACAAGATTCTTGTAAAAAGAGGTCAGGAGGTTGAAGAAAACGATCCGTTATTTATTATTGAAGCCATGAAAATGGAAACCACAGTAACGGCATTTAAGTCAGGAAAAGTGAAATCGGTGACCTTAAAAGAAGGCAGCATGGTAAAACCAGAGGATTTGATTTTAACTATAGACTAATTTTCTGTTCAATAACAGCATAACATTAAAGAGCCTGTCTAAAAAGACTTTTAAATTTACTTTGTCAGGTTGAGCTTGTCGAAACTAATATTGATTACCAGTAGGTTAAAATATTTCGACAGGCTCAATATGACAATAAACGCGTCTTTTTAGACAGCCTCTTTTAGTTTGCGTCTGCTGCTTTTTGTACCGTATTGATTCCTTTATTTTTTTTTGTACACAACCCCTCTGGGGCTTTATCAGCCTATAAAAAAGCAGCTGTTACCCCCCTTGCTTTACCCCTTACTGGCAGCGCTATCTATTAGCCCAAAAATTTTAAAAAGCCACCGTCTCTTAAATTAAGTTATTGGGCGCCAACACCCTGCAAAAACGCATTTTTTTCACTGCGGTAATTTTATTTTAAAAATCATTCCTGCCTTTCTAGCATTAATTTGCAAAAAATTCTTTAACTTGTTGTTATAACAAATCTTTACTAACCTATGATACTCGCAAAAAAAATATCTCGTATACTCTTTCTATATCTGTGTCTTGGAACTTTCTATTTCACACAAGGACAAACTGTGCCTGTTTTTGAAAATGGCGAAGCACAAATTGTGGAAGGCTTCAGTAATCCTAAAGATTGGATAACGCATGATCTTTGGGTAGAAACCACGTTTAATACCGATGGTGACGACCAAATGGACCGCATGCACGTGTCTGTCACCAGACCTTTACAAACAGAAACCGAAGCCTTACAACTTCCGGTAGTTTACGAAAGCAGCCCCTATTACGCTGGTGTTGCTCCAGATGTCCCTAATATCATGTGGAATGTGGAGCATGAGCTTGGAGAAGCCACAACCGTTGCTCGTGCACACCCCGAAGTAACACGTACAGGAAAACGCCCAGTCATTTCTAATTCGCTAGTTAAGGAATGGGTACCTCGTGGTTATATTGTAATACATTCCTCTTCTCCCGGTACCGGACTATCGCAAGGTAGCCCAACGGTAGGTGGTCCAAATGAATCCTTAGCGCCAAAAGCGGTGGTCGATTGGTTAAACGGTAGAGCCAAAGGCTTTACCACGCCAGATGGTGATGAATCGGTTTATGCGACCTGGACGACTGGAAAGGTGGGTATGACGGGCACCTCTTACAATGGCACCCTGCCTATAGCAGCTGCAACAACAGGCGTTCAAGGCCTAGAAGCGATTATCCCTATTGCCCCTAACACCTCTTATTATCACTATTATAGATCTAACGGCTTGGTACGTTCACCAGGAGGGTATTTAGGCGAAGATATTGATGTGCTTTATGATTTTATTCATAGTGGCGATGAAAGTAAACGCGAGTACAGTAACAGAGTCGTTCGTGATAATGAAATGCGCTATGGTATGGATAGGCTTACTGGAGATTATAATGATTTCTGGGCTGGCCGTGATTATTTAAATCAGATGGAAAACATGACAGCGGCTTTACTGATGTCACACGGTTTTAATGATTGGAATGTGATGCCGGAACACAGTAACCGTATTTATCAGCAAGCCAAAAAACAAGGGCTCCCAACACAAATATATTATCACCAGGACGGTCATGGTGGACCGCCACCAATGCGCATGATGAACCGTTGGTTTACACGGTATTTACACGGGGTACAAAATGGAGTAGAAAACGATAAGCAAGCCTGGATTGTTAGAGAAAATGATGCCCGAGATAATCCTACGCCCTATGGTGCGTATCCTAATCCATTAGCACAACCAGTGACGCTGTATTTAAATAAAGGCGGCAATGAAGTGGGCGAGCTAACACGAAAAAACAAAAGCCGCCAGAGAACAGAAACCTTAACAGATAACTACGCCATTTCTGGTGAAGCACACGCTAAAGCAAAAAAATCTAAAAACAGATTATTGTATACCACGCCAATCCTAGAGAAAGACCTACACCTTTCTGGAGAAACTGAAATAACAATTAGTGTGTCTAGCAATAAGCCAGCAGTAAACTTATCGGTTTGGATGGTCTCATTGCCATGGGAAAGTGATTCTAAATTAATTACCGATAATATTATCACACGAGGTTGGGCAGATCCTCAAAATAATGAATCGCTAAGCGAAAGCTCGCCTTTAGTACCTGGGGAATTTTACAAACTAAGCTTTAAATTACAACCAGACGATCAGATTATTAGAGCCGGACAACAAATAGGCCTAGTGATTTTTGCGAGTGATAAAGAATTTACGCTACACCCTAAACCTGGTACAGAGTTAACTGTAGACTTAGACGAGACAAGCATAACCATACCCGTGGTTGGTGGTGAAGATGCTTTTAAAAAGAGCATCTAAATCATTGATTTAAGGATAACAAACGGAGTTTTCAAAGCTGGTTTTTTATTGCTAATTTCACGCAATAAAAAAGACAGGAATCATTAATTCGTTAAAACAGTAGTTGAAAACCCTTTATAAATATTTAAATAACGAAAACGAACATGAGCGTGTTTGTATCGATATTACTGATGACGCTTGTGAACAGGTCTCTAAAAATTATTTCTTAATCTTAGCGAGTAACGTCTTTACTAAATTAGGAGATACCTTAAGTAATCCTAAAACAGTATTAACCTGGCTTATGAGTTATGTTAATGCGCCAGTCTATCTTATTAGCCTTATTGTGCCCATAAGAGAATCTGGCTCCATGCTACCTCAAATAATGCTCTCGTCATACGTTAGCCAAAAGGCCATTAGAAAATGGATTTGGGTTGTGGGGTCTTTGATGCAGTTTCTAGCCGTGGCGTCTATTGGTTTTATTGCCTTATATTTTGAAGGCGTTCAAGCCGGTTGGTTAATTATAGTGGCTGTTATTTTATTTAGTCTTTCCAGGAGTATTTGTTCTATCGCATCAAAAGATGTCTTGGGAAAAAGCATCCCGAAAACAAGACGCGGAAAATTAAAAGGCTATACCGTTTCTGTTTCTGGAGCACTTGTTTTGGCTGCCGGCTTATTTTTATTGTATAAATCTAAAACAGAAGCGACCATCACCTTTTACAGTACGCTTATTTTTTTCGCAGCCGCCATGTGGTTTATCGCTGCTATTATTTACGCAAGAATAAAAGAATTCCCGGGTGCAGTTACTAAACCAGAGCAAGACAAACCCTCTGTTTTATCTAAATTGGGCCTGTTAAAAAGAGACAAACCCCTTAGAGATTTTGTAATTGCGCGTTCCCTGCTACTCTGTTCTGGTTTAACCGCACCGTATTATATTCTATTGGCGCAAAACAACATCGGCAAGGAGACCTATCTTCTGGGGTTGTTTATTATCGCCAACGGTATTGCCTCAATTATTAGCGCCCCTACTTGGGGGAAGTTTTCAGATAAATCTAGTAAAAATGTCATGGCTCTTGCCGTGCTTATTGCTTCCTTTTTAGGCATCGCTACGTTTTTAATCGTAACCTACTCAGAAACCATAAAAAGTATTATTTGGGTGTATCCTGTTGCCTTTTTTCTTTTAGGCATTGCCCATGGTGGCGTTAGACTGGGGCGAAAAACCTACATCGTAGACATGGCCACAGGTAATGAACGCACAGATTATGTCTCGATAAGCAATACAACCATAGGTTTTATTTTATTAATTACCGGCGGCTTAAGTGCTCTTGTTTCTTTAGTCTCTATAGAAGGTGTAATTTTAGTACTCTCGCTTTTTGGTCTCTTAGGCGCCTATAAAAGCTACAAATTGCCTGAGGTTGAATAACGCTATTAAACCAGACGCCTTAAATTTCGCCTGTACTTAGAAAGCCACCGCCTCTTAAAAGCACAACAGCCAAATTAATAGCCCTGCCAGTATAATAATACAAGGTGGGAACACTTATTTTTTTACGCTTAATAAAGAATAACCGCTATATTTGCCCAACTCAATTTTTAAATGGCTTTTACTCTACTCTCTTCGCCTTTACAAGGCTTTACCGATTTCAGATTTCGGAATGCATTTCATCATTACTTTGGAGGAATAGACACCTTTTATGCGCCTTATATTCGCTTAAACGGAAAGCTTAAGATCAAGCAGTCCTATCAAAATGATTTGGCGCCAGAAAACAATACCACTTTAGAGGTGATTCCGCAAGTTATTACCAATGATGCTGAAGAGTTTTTGTTTGTCGCTAAGTACGTGCAAAGTTTGGGTTATAAAGAATTGAATTGGAATTTAGGCTGCCCCTATCCTATGGTTACAAAATCAGGCATGGGTTCTGGCTTGATTTGCAACCCCTCACGAATAGACACCATTTTACATCGCGCACACAATGAAACGGATATTGTGGTCTCTATGAAAATGCGAATGGGCTATGAACATGCTGAAGAAATTTTAGAAGCCTTTCCTGTTTTAGATAAATATCCACTTAGAAATATTGCTATTCACGCCAGAATTGGCAAGCAACTTTATAAAGGCCCAGTAGACTTAGAGGCTTTTGAAAAATGCATCACTAGTACGAAACACAAATTGTACTATAACGGCGACATTACCAGTGTTCAGGCGTTTAAAACCATGCAGGCGCGTTTTCCTAGTATCGACCATTTTATGATTGGTCGCGGACTCATTGCCGATCCTTTTTTACCGAGAATGATTAAAAACAACACTACCGAATACCCAGAAAACAGATGGGAGACTTTTAAAGCCTTTCACGACACGATTTACCAGCAATACGACGAATACCTCTCTGGCCCCACCCCAATAAAAATGAAGATGTTAGGCTTTTGGGAGTTTTTTTCTCAGTCGTTTGATAATCCGCAAAAAACACTCAAAGCCATAAAAAAAGCGGGAAACCCAAAGAAATACCAACAAGCCGTAGCGACCATTTTAAATAATGAGCGCAGCTAATGACCCGCTGTGCTAGTTCTGTTTCTTTTTAAAGCTTTTTTTCTTCGGAAGGCCTAGCGATAGCCTCAAAATTAGGAGCTAGATTTTAAAAACCTTGCAGGATAAGGCTTAAAAAAATACCCCTCAGGTTTTAAATACCTTACAGGATACAACTATCTTTGTTTTTTTTAATTCTGACACACTATTTTGAAAGACCTTTTACTCATCACACCACCCTTTACACAATTAAATACGCCGTATCCAGCAACAGCCTATTTAAAAGGGTTTTTGAATACTAAAGGAATTTCATCATTTCAAATGGACTTAGGTATTGAAGTGATTTTGGAGCTCTTCAGTAAAAAAACCTTTGACATACTTTTTAATACCGCCGCCAAAAACGATGCTATCGTTTCTGAAAATGCACAGCGCATCTACATCTTAAAAGACGATTATTTAACCCCTTTAGATGCTGTTATTCAGTTTTTACAAGGCAAAAACCAAACGCTGGCCAGACAAATATGCACCAGTAATTTTTTACCTCGTGCCTCCCGTTTTAATCAGTTAGATGATATGGACTGGGCGTTTGGAGAAATGGGCATGCAAGATAAGGCCAAACATTTGGCGACCTTGTATCTTGAAGATTTATCAGATTTTATTATAGAATGTATCGACCCCAATTTTGGGTTTAGTCGCTATGCAGAACGTTTAGGCCAAAGTGCCAATGCTTTTGATGAACTCTATGAGCAGCTACAAAACGCACCCACTTTTATAGACGAGATTACCCTAACTATTTTAGACCAACGCTTAAAAAAGGTACAACCAAAACTGGTGTGCTTTTCTGTCCCTTTTCCAGGTAATTTATATGCGGCTTTTCGTTGCGCACAACACATAAAAGCACAGTATCCCAATTTAAAGATCGCGATGGGCGGTGGTTTTCCAAATACAGAACTGCGCTCGGTTACAGACCAACGGGTATTTGAATACTTCGATTTTATAACTTTAGATGATGGCGAATTACCTATAGAACTTTTAAATGCCCACATTCAAAACCCAGATTTAAAAGCCTTTAAACGCACCTTTCTTTTAGAAAACAATACCGTTACATACAAAAACAACACAACCCAAGCAGACTATAAACAACAGGATCTTGGTACCCCAGATTATGGCGATTTGTTATTAGACGACTATATTTCTGTCATAGAAATCGCTAACCCCATGCACAGTTTATGGAGCGATGGGCGCTGGAATAAACTCACCATGGCACATGGTTGCTATTGGGGAAAGTGCACCTTTTGTGATATTTCTTTAGATTATATTAAAATTTACGAACCTATTGCCGCCGCCCTTTTAGTAGACCGCATGGAGCAACTTATGGCACAAACGGGTGAAAATGGGTTCCACTTTGTAGATGAAGCTGCACCACCAGCACTCATGAAAGCCTTAGCTTTAGAAATCTTAAAACGGAAACTTACCGTAACCTGGTGGACCAACATTAGATTCGAAAAAAACTTTACCAAAGACCTATGCCACTTACTTAAAGCCTCTGGCTGTATTGCCGTTTCTGGCGGCTTAGAAGTGGCATCAGACCGTTTATTAAAACTTATTGATAAAGGCGTCACAGTAGAACAAGTGGCGCAAGTAACCCGCTATTTTACCGAAGCCGATATTATGGTGCATTCTTACTTAATGTATGGCTACCCAACACAAACCGTGCAGGAAACTGTAGATAGTTTAGAAATGGTACGGCAGTTATTTGAATTGGGGATTATACAGTCTGGCTTTTGGCACCAGTTTGCATTAACGGCACATAGTCCTATTGGTTTAAACCCTTCAGAGTATGGGATTACGCCAAACTACAAAACGATTTCGTTTGCCAATAATGATGTTGATTTTACAGACAGCACTGGTATAGACCATAGTCAATTTAGTTATGGCTTAAAAAAATCGCTGTTCAATTTTATGCATGGTATTGGTTTTGACCTTGACCTTCAGGAGTGGTTTGATTTTGAGATTCCGCAAACCACGATTGCGCCTTTTTATATTGAAGACTGTTTAGAAACCGTAACCAGTTTTAAAATAAAACCGTCGGCAAAAATAGTATGGTTAGGGCATCAGCCTATTGTAAACCCCATCACAAAAACAAAAAAAGGCTTTACTAATGAACTCTTAGAATTGACCTTTCACGACAGTACCGAAACGCTTCAAATTACGTTGAATAAAGCGGAAGGCACCTGGTTTTTAGAACAGCTAAAGCAATTAAAACCTTCAGAAAACAAAGGGTTTAGTTTGTCTGCATTAAAAACAGATTTCGAATCGCAATTTGAAAATTTTGAATTGTTCTGGTTCTCCAAACCCATTTTAAAGCTGAATGATTTTGGACTGTTGGTGGTTTAAAATGCATGTAAACGCTTCTATTTTAACTTTAAAATGATCTCAGGATCTGGACAATTCGTTTTATAAAATTCCAAATCACGCCCTGAAGACACCCCAGGATAATCCCCACGATTAGCTTGTAGATCTTTGATGATTTGAAAATGCAAATGCGGTGCATAATCGCCATTCACTTCTGCAGTACCCAAATGCGCAATGGTTTCGCCTTGCTTCACCTTTTCACCTACTTGTAGTTTAGTAATCGATTCGCGACTTAAATGCCCGTATAAGGAGTAGAACTCAATAGCATTAATCGTATGTTTTAAAATAATAGTTGGCCCGTAATCCCCAAAATTAGTGTTGTCTTTAAAACTATGAATCTCCGCGTCAAAAGCTGCTAATACAACGGTTCCTGCGGCCACCCATAAATCTAAACCTAGGTGAATATTACGTTCTGTTTCTGGGTTTTGATTGTTAAAATAATCGCTGCGATTATAGATGCCCCGCTTTTCAAGGTACCCACCAAAGGCGACCTTTTTATTGTGGGTTTTAAGATAATTTGTGAGGTAAACGTCCCAAGCTTCAGACGACGCGATTGCGACGTTTAGTAGGTCTGCATTAGTGTCAGACAAATCAATGGAACAATAGCTGCTTTTTGGAATAGAGGCATCAATAACATGTATCGTATCCTGCGCCATTTCAGCTAAAAAAGAAGTAAAATCATTTGGATTCATTCAGAACATTTTAAACCCAAAAGTAGCAGATTATTGTGTAATTACAGAACTAAATTTTGCATTAATAACAATGGTATTATTCGCACTATTTGAATTTGGGTCATTGGTTATGGTCTTATTACTTAGCGTTTCATTATTGAATGTTGAACGATTGCCTTTAAAGTACAGCTTATAATCTAAAGTCTTAGGCAGTTTTAATCGGGCATCACTATTCTCTAAAACAATATTGAGGTTATTAAAGCTGGGCAAAATGTTATTAATGGTCAGTTCACCAAAACTGCCATCAATAACCGTGTTGCCTTTTAAATTAGCGATGGCAATATTTGAGGATACGGCATTTAATAATAGTTCATTAGCAGTACCAACTAGGGCTTGATCTACATATTTTAATTTTAATTCACCTGCAGTCCAGTTTACAATAGCAAGATCGCTATACGACACATTGATGGAAGTGTGACTCCCATCAATAGTTTGCGCCGTTAATTTACCGTGTGCCAAATCGGCCTTTACATTGTGCATCACCGCAGCCATCTTTAATTCCCCATGCCTAACGTTTAGTTTTAATTGTGCTTTTTTAGGCATTTTAATTCTTAGGGTCTTTATAAGATCCTGTGGTTTCATTTTCGCCTGCTTCCCTTTTGAATCGCCTTCACCAAAAGCGTCTTCCATTTTTGCTTCGAAAGCCTTACCAAATTCTTCGCCCCATTTCTCCATGGCTGGTGCAAATTCCTTTTCGAATTTTTCACCAAAAGCTTCACCCCACTTTTCCATGCTTTTTTCAAAGTCTTTACCGAAGCCATTTTCAAAAGCTTTTCCAAACTCCGTACCAAATTTTACACCCCAGGCCTCCATTTCTTTTTCGAATTTATTCAGGTCTGATTGCTTAATACTTTTTGCCCAATCACGCATTTCTTGTTCATATTCTTCACCATATTCGGTTCTGTATTTTTTGCTCCAGGCATCCAAATAGGTCTCGCCTTCTTTTTGATAGGCATCAAAATCAAAATCCATATTATAATTACCATCTGGAGATTCTGGAATACGCAATACCTTAAGTGCTTCTGGCAAATCTTTTAAAGACTCCAGTCCGCTTAAACCCTCCAAAAGTGGTTTTAAATTTAAATCCATATCAAAGTTTATATTAGATAAGGCTTCTAAAGATTCATTGTCTAAAATATCGAGATTCATAGCGCTAGACCAATTGCCTCGAGAGCCTTTAGAGGTAATACGAATAGCGTCACCAGAGCCAGAGATGTCCAGATCCCAATCTTCTAAAAAAGCGTGTAATGCTTCTTTCGTGAGTTTCTTACTTTCAATATACGCTTCGACCTCCACGTAATCTTTGTTCCAAGTATCGACTTCAATATTGGTGTGACTGGTATTTAAAGTGATCGTCACGTTCTTATTTGCTTTGATTGTTTGCGAGGCTTTCTCTAAGCGCTGTTGTGCCGAAATGCTAAGCGTCGCGAAAAAAAGCAAGAGTATTATTTTTATATTTACTTTCATGATTTCTGATTTTTATAACAACTTAAACTACTACAGTAGAAGCTGTTCGTTTTTTGATGTGTTGCGAAACTGTCATTGCGCAACAGTTTTGATGATTTAACCTTGAGCGGCAACAATGGTATTTAATTGTTTTAATTGTTCTTTTAAGCGGTACATTAAGTTTAACCGAAATTTAAGGTTATTAATAAGCGCGTCTACCGTGAGTGCATCTGGTCCATTTTTGGTTAGTTCTAATGAGAGTGTTTTATACTCCTTTTTTAAATTTTCTAATTGTGAAAGGTAACCGTCAAACAATTCTTTGTTTTCTGGAGTTAACTTCATTTTAGAGAGTTCTAAATTAATATGTGCAACATAATAATCTTCTACTTTTTTTAAATCTGGCGAGATATCCCCTAACGTTTTCGTTTTTGCTTCAGGCCCTTCTGTTTCAACCACTTCAACGCTTGGCTTTACAGTCTTAAAATAATGAACCCCACCAAAAGTTACCCCTAAGAGTACAACGATACTTGCTGCAATAGCCAACCAATTAAATGTGGTTTGCTTTTTTTGCGGCAAGGCTTTTTCAAGCTTACTCAAAAAACGTGCTTCATGATTATTTGGCATAGGGTCTTTAGACCGTTTATTATCTGCATCAAATAAGTCTCTAATATCTTTCGCCATAACTTTTATGCTTTAATAATTCTTGTAATTTTAACTTGCCTCTTGAGAGCTGTGTTCTTGAAGCGACTTCAGTAATATTCAAAATGTCTGAAATTTCCTGATGGTCATACCCTTCCATCAAAAATAGGAGCACTACATATCTGTACTTTTCGGGCAAGCTGTTAATAGCCGTTTTTACCTCCTCTAATGTGGTGTCGTCGCTAACTAACCAATGTTCATTATCTGCAGTATCGACTACTTTGAGATGCACCTCTTCTAGCTCGACTAAGCGCTGCTTTCTTAGTTTGAGCACATCGATACTTTTGTTAATAACAATGCGTTTTAACCAGGCTCCAAAAGTAACCTCACCTTGAAACTGATGTAGTTTTGAAAACGCTTTAATAAAGGCCTCCTGCACCACATCTTCGGCCTCTGCTGTATGATTAAGAAACCGTTGTGCGACAAAGAACATACCCTCGCTATATTGGTTATACAACTGCAGTTGTGCCTTGCGATTGTTCTGTTTACACAATTCAATAATGTTTGATTGAACGCTCCTCACTGTTTGGTTTTTGGTTAGTGTTCTTTGCGCTTAACTTATAAAAAATTAAGGCAAGTTCATTCTAAAGACGACACTTAAATTGTAGTGTGACAAAAAAGTTACATTTTTTTTCTGAATGTGATAAGAAACAGGCTTAAAATTGCGTTAATATATTGACTAGCCTCCGCATTTACAGTATCTTTACTTTTTCAAAATGAACCTTAATTACATTGATTTATGAAACGTTTTATCGTTTTTTTATTATTTATCACTGTTGCCTTTTTAGGCTATCTTTATTTTACTAAAACGGGTGTTTTTGAAGTCCGTAAGAGTCCAAAAAAAACCGTTGTATTTTCTGTTGATGATTTGGATCTAAAAATCTTTTATAACAGACCCTCAAAACGAAACCGTGAGGTTTTTGGTGCTTTAGTCCCCTTTAATCAGGTTTGGCGAACAGGCGCCAATGAAGCGACTACTTTTGAAACTAATAAGGCTTTAAAAATTGGAAATGACTCATTGCCAAAGGGCAAGTACACGCTTTGGACCATACCAAACGACTCGTCTTGGCAAGTGATGTTTAATTCTAAACAATACAAATGGGGCGTCGATGAGACGATGAAACCCATGCACATTGCAGATTTTGATGTGATCTCTTTTACTGCTCCCGTTCAAAAATTAGATAAGCCTGTTGAGCAATTCACGATTGCTTTTGACAATTCTACAGATAACTTATCGCTAACCATGGCGTGGGATCAGGCAAAAGTTGTTGTCCCGCTAAAATAGTTTACAGTCACAGTATACTTGCGCAATACCTTTGGTTTGATAGGGGCAGGATTTAGTCGGCAGTATTACAAACATGCTAAACGCTGTCTCCGTCTGTTTCCCTGTGTAGCTATCTCTACACAATAAAAAAATAGTGATTCGTTTTATGGAGACCCATAAGTTTTTAATGTTTTACCAGCTAAACTTTGAATTTTAAACTTTAAATACGGAACTTTAAACTTTATTTTTTTAAACTTGAATCGAAAAGCAAATAAATCGGCATTAAAAGAAAACGAAGGTATTTCAGCTCCTGAAATTACCAGTGCAAATTCAATTTTAAAAATTAAGGAAAGCCGAAAAAAACAAAAATCGACTCAGGAAATGGTGACCGCCATTCTTAGCGGTAACATCACAGCCTTAAGTCAAGCGATTACTTTAGTCGAAAGCAAAAACCCGAAACACTTAGAACAAGCCCATGCGATTATAAAAGCCTGTTTACCGCATGCAAACCAGTCGGTTCGTATTGGAATCACCGGTGTTCCTGGCGTTGGAAAAAGCACGTTTATTGAAGTTTTTGGTACTTATCTAACTGAAATAGATAAGAAAGTAGCAGTCCTCGCAGTCGACCCCAGTAGCTCATTAACCAAAGGCAGTATTTTGGGCGATAAAACCCGAATGGAAGATTTGGTTAAAAATGAGCATGCGTTTATTCGCCCGTCACCTTCGGGCACCTCCCTTGGCGGTGTGGCACGGAAAACCCGTGAGACGATTGTACTTTGTGAAGCAGCAGGATTCGATACCATTATTATAGAAACTGTTGGTGTGGGTCAAAGTGAAACGGCCGTTCATAGTATGGTAGATTTCTTTTTACTACTGAAATTGGCTGGAGCTGGTGATGAATTGCAAGGTATTAAACGTGGTATTATAGAAATGGCAGATATGATTGCCATTAACAAAGCAGATGGCGACAATTTAAAAAGCGCAAAGCTGGCAAAAGTAGAATTCAACCGTGCACTACACTTATATCCTCAAAAGGCTTCACAATGGCAACCTAAAGTAATAACCTGTAGTGCGATAAAAAATGAAGGCATCGCTGACGTATACGCTATTATTTCAGAATACCTCAACCTTACAGTAGACAATACCTATTTCTACAAAAAACGCAATGAGCAAAATAAGTTCTGGCTACTACAAACCATTGAAGACCAACTAAAAAGTGATTTCTTCAATCGTGCAGACATTAAAATAGAACTTAAAAAGCAATTGGACTTAATTGAAAATAACGAGACCACCCCTTTTGTAGCTGCCGAGTACTTGTTATCTCTTGAAAAAACAACGTAGGTTACCTTATAGTTTCTTCGAGAGAAACCCCAGTTAAAGCTTGAGAAAAGCGATAACGCTAATGCCTTACAAAAACAAACTTCCAAAAAATATTTTCCTTATAAATGTCTTGATAAAGACGCGTTTTTTTGTTATTCATTTTAAAGTTCCACTAGTAAAGTTTCTCGGTTTTCGCTGTGCTTCTAAAAAGTTACTGCGACAAAATTGCAGAAAAACAAAGCGCAAATTAGCGGTAAATCCCTGTAAAACAGAGCTTTGGAAAACAACTAGATTTTAGGCGCTACTCTTGATTTAATAAGAGCTTGTTTAGACTTATTATGGGGAAAAACACCCTTTTCTTATGTTAAGAAATGCGTTAGCTTTGTACAGAACTAAACCCTCAATATAATGAAAAAACTACATTTCTTAAAGGTGATGTCATTATCACTAGTAACTTTAATCCTGTTTTCTTGTAATGATCAGACCACAACGACAACAGACCCAAAGCCTAATTCAAAGCCTCCTAGACAGATCATTCCTGTTGAAAAGGCTGTTATTATGTATAACACGCAAAATAGAATTAAGGATAAAGTAATCAATCCAACCTTACAAAAGGTATATAATGATACTACTTTTAAAGAGACTGAGTTCGCTTGGTTTTCTCTGGATGAAATGAGACATTACATTAATTATATAGATGCCATACAAAAGGAAAACCCAAAAGAGAAAGTCACTGGTATTAGAGTTTACTTTGGACGATACAATGAACAAACCTCTAAAAGGTTTAATAATCAGCAAACCGTATTTTTTGTTCCAACGGCTGAAAACCCAGGTATGAATTCTAAATACCTGAATTTAAATCATCTCCCTTTTGCTATAAAACCAGATAACCGTAGTAATCCAATTAAAGGTGATTTTTTAATACTTAACGATTTAGTATTAGATACAGACGATCAAAAAAAACGTATTAACAATTACTATAAGACGCAACAACAACGTAAACAAGAAGCTAGTTTGAATCCTTTTAGCCTAAACACATTAATTGTAGAAGAGGTTACCAGTACTATTTTAAATGAAGGAGATTTAGCTCCTCCGCCAAAATAATAGAACATGACATTAGAGATATCATTTTCAACCATAGGTAAATCAATTAAATATATAGAGCTTATTACTGCTGTTTTAGGCTCTATATATTACAGTAAGTATAGACATACTTTTTTAAAATACTTTTTACTTATTTTATGGTATACAACGATAAATGGATTTCTATGTCGCTATTTACATGAAAATTATATTTTAAGAAATAACTCTTTATTATATAACCTATATCATTTAGTGAATTTTACTTTTTTATTAATTTTATTCAAAAAATATATAAAGAGTAGCGCTTACAAAAAATGGATTTCTATTTTTATTATCTTATACGTTTTTTCTTTTTTCTTCAATTTAATCTGGCAAAATTATCTTACAGAAATACAAACGGTTCCTTTTATACTAGGTGCAGTTTTTGTTATCATTAGTATTACCTTTTATTTTTTAGAAATTTTGAATACCACTAAAGTCCTTTATGTTTCAAAAAACTTATTGTTTTGGATTAGCATTGGATTATTACTATATTTCGTTGGAAAAATCCCAACACGAATTATTAGAAATTACTGGGAAGACATCTCATACTATAAAGATATATTGATAGCAGAATATATATTAAGTATTGTAATGAATATTTGTTTTATCATAGGTTTTATATGCAGCAAGAAGGACAAGCAATATTAGTAGCCGTATTCACATTAGTGTTTTTATGTGCCATATTAATAGTGCTTTTTATTGTTTTTCAAAAACATAAAAACAAGCTCATATTAAAACAAAATGAGGCCGAGAAACATTTTGATCAAGAAATTGCAAAAACACAAATAGAAATTAGGGAAGAGACCTTTAGAAACATCAGTTGGGAATTACACGATAATATTGGTCAATTATTAACCTTAGCCAAAATTCAGCTTCAAAATGCTAGTGATAATAAAGATGTTATGGTAACTTTAGACAAAGGATTAAAAGAGTTGAGAATACTCTCTAAAGCCATAAACCCTGAAGCACTTAAAAATATCAGCCTAGCAACAGCTATAAATCAAGAAGTTGAACGTCTTAACAGGCTGCAATATTTAAAAGCGTCTTTACACATAGAAGGAGAAGAACGTACTATTGATAACGAAGTAGAAGTTGTTTTTTTTAGAATGCTTCAAGAATTTTTTTCAAATACCATTAAGCATGCAAAAGCAACACACCTCAAAGTATTTATAAAATTTGACGGTGACCAGCTAAATATATTAGCAGAAGACGATGGTACTGGTTTCAACAAAAACAATCCAGAAAGCTCAGGTATTGGCTTAACGAATATTAAAAAAAGAGCCGAATTAGTTCATGCTAAAGTGACCGTAAATTCAACTATAAATGAAGGAACTCAATTACATATTTCTTACACACTTAAAAGCCAGGTTTAAATGAAAGCACATCGTGTTGTTATAGTAGAAGACCACATCCTGCTTTCACAGGCAATTAGCGCACTTGTGAGCTCATTTGAGCACTTTGACGTACTCTATCTTTGTAAAAACGGAAAAGAGTTAGTAACCAAATTGAAAACGCCTGAAAACATTCCTGACATTGTACTCATGGATGTTAATATGCCAATAATGAATGGCATTGAAACCACGCAATATTTAAAGGAACATTATCCTAATGTAAAAGTCATCGCGCTTTCTGTGGAGGAAGAGGAAGACACGATTATAAAAATGCTTCGCGCGGGTGCTAAAGGGTATCTATTAAAAGATGTCGAAAAAAGCATCCTTGAAACCGCTTTAAATGAAGTCATTAGCCAAGGCTATTACCACACCAAAGACGTCTCTAATATTTTGGTAAACACATTAAGTGAAGAATATAAAAGCTCTAAAAACGTATTAAAAGAAAGAGAGTTAGAATTTTTAAAGCTGTTATGCACCGAACTGACGTATAAAGAAATAGCTGATAAAATGTTTTTAAGCCCAAAAACTATTGATGGGTATCGTGATGCTTTATTCTCTAAGCTTGAGGTAAAAAACAGGATTGGCTTGGTCGTTTATGCTATAAAGCATAAGATTTTTAAGGTATAAAAACGTTTCTTTTAGATTGCACTTGCAGGCGATTCAAGCATTTTCTTTTCTTAGTACTTATGAGATAAGCTACCAAGAGTCAAAATAAAATATTAAAAAAGCCTCACAGATTTTAAAACCTGTGAGGCTTTGTACTTTAAAACAGTATGATGTTTGCGTTCTAGTTGCTCCAGCTTTCAACAATAGCGTCATTCGCCCATTGCTAAACTCAAAAAAAAGCCCTAAACAAAATGCTTCTTATACCATTCCACCTGTGCTTTCACACCTTCTAATAACGTGGTTTTCGGATTATAATTCAATAAGGCTTTAGCCTTTTCAATATTTGCTTTAGTACGCAATTGATCTCCAGCTCTGGCTGCTACGTGATCTATTTTAATAGCCTTTCCTATTACTTTTTCAACCGCTTCAATACCTTCCTGCGTCGTGTGTTCCACTTCTGTACCAAGGTTAATGATTTCGCCATTCACTTTGCTTTCATTTCCTATAACGCTAACAATACCATCAACAATATCGCCTACATAGGTAAAGCTTCTTAAATGTGAGCCACTGCCTTGATATAACGGAAATGCTGTGTCATTATATGCACAGGCTATTAATTTAGTATACATTTTTTCTGGTCGTTCTCGCGGTCCAATCACGGAGTATAACCGCAATGAGCAGGAATCAAATAGTTTTTCTCTACTTTTTTGAAGCACCAATTGCTCTGCTGCCAATTTGGTTACACCATAATGAGAGGCTGGTTTTGGGGCTGTTGTTTCAGGGAAAGTAGCCTCTAATCCGTAGATGGAAGAGGTTCCTATATTCACGAATAGTCTGAAATCTTTCAAGGTTAGCGCATAATCAATGAGATATTTTGTTCCAATAATATTATTGGTAAAATAGTCTTCAAAAGTAGAAGTCGCTGAAATACCTGGTTGCGCAGCAAAATGAAAGATATAGTTAATATCATCTGGCAGTACTTCCGCTAAAGCAGCAGCTCTTAAATCCTGTTTAATCACTGTTATTCCTTTATCATTCAGAGCCTTCTCGTTTAACTGTTTTAACGCCAGACTATAATAATCATTAAAATTATCTAAACCTACAACGTCGTGACCTAAGTGCTTTAATCGCTCACAGGTGTGAGAACCTATAAAACCTGATGCTCCTGTTACTAATATCTTCATATCCTATTGTATCGTTTTACAAAGAAACATATTTTATTTGATACTCATTTTCAATAATTAAAAAAACAATACATTTGCAGTCAATCTGTAGAGCATTTATGAGTTACGAGTTTACTATTGTGGTTCCTGTTTATAATGAAGAGGATAATTTATTGCGTGTAGAAGCTGAATTGCTGGCTTACATAAAAATAGCCTTAAAACCAACAAAAATTTTGTTTGTTAACGATGGCTCTAAAGATAAAAGTCAGGAATTCATTGAAGCTATTTGCGCTCGAAATCCAGAATTCTCCTATCTTCTTTTTAAAGAAAATCGCGGTTTAAGTGCTGCCATAAAGGCTGGCTTTGATTATACAGAAACCGAACTTGTGGGTTATATTGATAGTGATTTACAAACAGCGCCTTCAGATTTCAATTTACTTTTAGAGCATATTCATGAAAATGATTTGGTCACTGGTGTTCGCGCCAATAGAAAGGATAGTTTTGTAAAAAACATGTCCTCAAAAATCGCCAATGGTATTCGTCGTAGTTTTACCCACGATGGCATGGATGATACCGGTTGCCCATTAAAAGTTATCAAAACAGATTACGCAAAGCGTATTCCTATGTTTAAAGGCCTACATCGTTTTTTACCTGCTATGATTTTGTTGCAAAAAGGCAAAATAAAACAGGTCCCCGTACAGCATTTTCCACGTCTTGCAGGCACAGCAAAATTTGGGGTTTGGAACCGACTTATTGGCCCCTTAGCAGACTGCTTCGCTTACCTATGGATGAAGAAAAAATACATTAATTATGAAGTTGCTAAAAAAGAGTCATGAGCGATTGGGTAATCTATAGCGTTGGCTTTCTGGCGCAAATACTATTTTCTTCACGATTAATTGTACAGTGGCTTTCTAGCGAAAAACAAAAACGTGTGGTTACCCCTACCTTATTCTGGTCTTTGAGTTTAATAGCCTCATTTCTACTCTTTATATACGGTTATTTACGAAATGATTTTGCGATAATGCTCGGTCAAGGTTTAACCTATTTTATTTACATTAGAAACTTGCAATTACAAAAGCAATGGGAAAAATTTCACGTAAGCATGCGCTGGATGCTTTTATTAATGCCCTTTTTTGTGACGCTCTTTTATTTTAACAACAATACAATCGATGTTAATTTATTGTTTAAAAATGAAGATATTCCTTCTTGGCTGCTTGGGTTAGGCATTATATCTCAAACCGTATTTACATTGCGCTTTATTTATCAATGGCTCTACTCTGAAAAGCACAAAGACTCTACTTTACCATTTGGGTTTTGGGCGTTAAGCTTAATTGGTTCCTTGCTTATTTTAGCTTATGCTATCTACAGAAAAGATCCTGTATTACTTGTTGGTCACATTTTAGGTGCCACAATTTATATTAGAAATCTTGTATTATTAAGAAAAGAAAATGCTAAAAACGCTTAAAAACTACCCTGTTCTCACGATTTGTCTATTTGTAGCGGTTATGCTATTGCCAAATTTAGACACCCTGCAAGTCTCCATTATGGAAGCGCGTAATTTTATTAGTGCGCGCGAAATGGTACTTAATGACCATTGGCTATTAACCACAATGAATGGTGAGCCTCGCTATCAAAAACCACCTTTACCCACCTGGCTTTCGGCAGTATCGGCTATTATTTTTGGGGTAAAAAGTGTCTTTGCTATGCGTTTGCCAGCCATTTTAATGGTGATGGCTATGGCTAGTTATATGTTCTTTTTATCCAGAAGTGTTTTAAAAGGAAGCGCCCAAAGCTTGATTAATGCATTAATATTAACCACCTCTTTATATGTCACATTAATTACTATTGAAGCGCCCTGGGATATTTTTACTCATGGTTTTATGCTGATTGCTATTTACCATTTATACAGGCTTCTTCAGGCTAAAACTGTCCCATGGAAAAACACAATTCTAGCGGGTGTTTTTCTAGGTTTATCACTCTTATCAAAAGGTCCCATAGCTGTTTATGCCTTATTATTGCCCTTTCTAATAGCTTATGGTTTTGCTATTAAATACAAACAAATGAAACAAAAAATAATGCCGTTTATTAGTATTGTTTTAATAGCTTTAGTTGTTGGTGGCTGGTGGTTTCTATACGTAAGACTTGCAGATCCTGTAGCTTTTGAAGCGATAACTAATGATGAAGCAGGTAAATGGGGAAGTTATAACACCAGGCCTATTTATTATTATTGGAGTTTCTTTGTACAAAGTGGTATCTGGACCATTCCTGCATTTATTTCATTGCTCTATCCTTATATGAAGGGCCGCGTAAATAACTTTAAAGCCTATAAGTTTAGCTTTTTATGGACCATCATCGCTGTGATTTTATTATCCTTAGTTCCAACAAAAAAGTCACGCTACTTAATGCCAGTGCTGATTCCCTTAGCTTTTAATATTGGTTTTTATATTGACTATCTCTTTAGGAAGTTTAAAAACATGAAAGATAGCCGTGAAACGCTGCCTGTCTATTTTAATTTCGGCTTGATTGGCACGATTGCCTTGGCTGCTCCACTGGCTATATTCTACATTTTTAAATCTGAATTGCAAGCCTACTGGGTTTCATTTTTATTGTTTTCCATCGTTGTGATAACCATTGGCCTCGCCATACTATTTCAGCTTTACCGAAAGCGAATTAAAAATGTATTTCTACTAACCATACTCTTTTTTGCTTCGCTTTATATTTTTGGTTTACCCTTGTCAAAAGCGTTTAGGAGTGAAGAATTTACCTCTATTGCTCAATTAAAAAAAGAAAACGATTTACGTGGTCTCAAGTTGTACGCACTTAATTACGTTGCTCCAGAAAGTATCTGGCAATACGGCGGCATGCTGCCTCAAATTAATAGAAATGATGCGGGTTACATATTTCCTTTAGAAAACAAATTCGGAATCCTTTTTAACGCCATGAGTCCAACAGAAAAAGAGATGATAACCTCTAAATACAACATAAGAGACATGGGCGTCTACAATCTAAATCAGGCACCAAAAAGTTCAAAACAATACAATGAACGCTTGCTGAATAGCTTTTATATTCTGACTAAAAAGTAATTATTTTAATACAAATCGGGATTGTAAATAGGTGTCTAATTTGTAAAAGGCAAAGCCAGAGATTCCTCCAAAAATAAAGCCTGTAAATACATCTAACGGGAAGTGAACACCTATATAGATACGGCTATACCCCATACAAATCGCCCAAAAAATCAATATAAAGATCAGGTATTTATATTTATCTCTAAGCATTAATCCTGTAAAAATAGCCACTGCCATAGAATTACTTGCATGCCCCGAGAAATAACCAAATTGCCCACCACACCATGACTTTACCAAGCGCATACTATCTATTAAGCTCGCATCATGGCAAGGTCTCAACCGTCTAATACCGTGCTTAAATAAATTTGTTACCTGGTCTGTGAACGATATCATAAGCACAATAACCACTAAAGTCAAAACAAACATTTTAGTATTTAAGCGTTTATACATTAAGTAACCTAGAACGGCATACAATGGAATCCAGTGTAGTTTTGCAGTGTAAAACATCCAAAAGGCGTCCCAATACACATTACCTAAACCATTCAGGAATAAAAAAAACGCTTTATCTAATTCTATTAATTGTTCTATCATTTATTACTATTTGGGTCTTACTTTTCAATTATACCTATCCAGTATAGAAACCTTTCAGGAGTGCAAAAAATCAGACTTTAATGAGTCGCTTTCTAACAGGGGCTCCAACCTTACCCTTCAGGATAAAAGTTTTATCGCTATTATTCGTCGTACCTAGAGACTTCTCGGTCATAAAAAGCAGTAGCCTCTGTAATTAAGTTTTCAGTTTCTAACTCTAGTTCCTTTTGATCGTGTTGATCAAAATCTTCTAACCATTCTACTTCGTCATCCTCTAAATTTATAATAAACATAGGAAATTCAGTATGAATTACAAAAATAGCATCAGGAAAATCAGTGTTGTCACCGAGTATGAATTTTGGAAGTGTCATTCGTTATTTTTTTTACAAATATAGGTTTTTTGTCAGGTTGTGCGAAGTCAAAATCCAATAGTTCTTCTTCCAAACATCGCAAAAATCAAACTAACGCCATTTAGTTTTCCTGAACAATTAATTTTTTAGTGAGATAATTAAATCTAATAAATAATAAAATTGAAGCACTGGTTAATCCCGCTAATAGCCCTAACCAAATACCAAAACTACCATAAGCTGCTTCTTTTCCTAAAAACCAACTTATAGGAAAGCCTATCATCCAATAGGAAATAAAAGTAATTATGGTTGGAATCTTAACATCTTGTAAACCTCGTAAAGCGCCTAAAACAACAACCTGAATGCTATCGCTTATTTGAAAAACAGCAGCGGCTAACAACAATTGAGAAGCAATACTTACCACTTCCATATTGTCATTAAAATTAACCAAGTCATTAAAATCAACATAAATGCGTGGTAAATAATCATGAAAAACTAGGAATATTAATCCGAAAACTACTGCAAAAATGGTTCCTAACAGGAATAGTGAAAAGGCGATGCGACGCAATTCAAAATACTGTTTCAGTCCTTTTTGATTCCCGACACGAATCATAGAAGCAACACTTAACCCCATAGCCACCATAAAGGTCATAGAACTTAAATTTAACGCAATTTGATTTGCTGCTTGCGGATTTTTCCCAAGTAAACCACTCAACCATATTGCCGCCGTAAAAATAGCCACCTCAAAAAACATTTGCATGGCACTTGGCGCACCCAAATTGATGATTTTGCGCAACATTAATTTATCTAAAACAAAGAATTTTATGTTCGTTACAAAGGCCTTCGATTGCGCTTTGCCTTGTAACAAATACCACAAATACCAAAGCATAATCAAACGGGATACCAAAGTTCCATACGCCGCTCCAACGATACCTAATTCTGGAAAACCCAATTTTCCAAAGATTAATAAATAGTTTAAAATTACATTGACCACATTTGCTAAAATAGTAGCATACATAGGATATCGCGTCATAGACAGCCCATCGCTAAACTGCTTAAACCCTTGAAAAACAATTAAAGGAATTAAAGATAAAGCCACGAAATCTAAATAGGGTATTGCCAACTCTACAACCTCAACAGGCTGCTTCATTAAATACATCAAAGGCTTGGCAAAAAAGACTAATACGAATAGCAAAACGCCTAAAACAGTACATAAAAACAAGCCATGTTTAAAAGCAGATTTTCCTTCTTTAAAATTATGAGCCGCATCTGCTTCTGCCACTAAGGGAGTAATAGCTGTACTAAATCCAATGCCTAATGACATCGCAATAAACATAAAACTGTTACCCAAAGACACTGCAGCCAATTGTGCTGTTCCTAATTGGCCGACCATAATGTTGTCTACAAAGCTTACAAAGGTGTGACCGAGCATGCCTAACATTACTGGTGCTGCTAATTGCCAATTGTATTTGAATTCTTTAGTGTAGTTGGATAGAACCATTTTGCAAAAGTAGTGGTTTCAATGTTTGGTTTTAGAAAAAAGTTTTCAGGAAGGGGTAATGCTGTTGTTTTGAAAATCACAGGTCAAAGACGAGCGCTAGCATGAGATTATTTTATTTTAATTGATAAGAGTATGTTATCCGCTTTTTTCTCCCACTCCTCTTTTAATACTTCAATAGTGTTAAACGTAAACATTAAAAGTTTCCCTTTATAAACTGTAAAAAAATAATAATTAAAAATCTTTTGATCAATCGCTTGTGTTAAAAATTTAAAGTAGACTATCTGTTTCCCATTGACATCCTTTTCTCCTACCTCAGAAACCTCAATATCGCTTCTTGATTTCATTAACTTACTTAGGTGTCTCGTTCTATATTCAATAAGATTGTTTTCCGCCAAAGACATGTTAGATAAATTAGCGATAAAATTGACTGTTCCATCTTCATTAGATACCACGAATGAAGGTTTTTGGTTCATTCCGTATTTATATTGAAACATCTCTTCAGACATTTCTATCAAATTATCAGGTACTTGAACACTCACATCATCATTAAGAATCTTATAAGTCCTTAAATCATTTTGGCATAAACTTTTTGATATACTGCATAGTAATAATGTGAGAGTTATTATGTTTCTATACATTTAGGTCTATTTTACTTAATTCTTTTCTTGCAGTTTCAAACTCCTCCACCATTTCTTTCACTATCGCTGCTACTGGTTTTATATCATGTATTAACCCTGCAATTTGTCCGATTTCCAGCTCACCATCTTCCAAATCACCTTCAAACATGCCTTTTTTTGCACGGGCTCTACCTAAAAATTCTTTGAGTTGTTCTGGTGTTGCTGCTGTTTTGTACAATTCTTGTAGGTCGTTATAGAATTTATTTTTCACTAATCTAACGGGCGCTAATTCTTTTAAAGTTAATTGCGTATCGCCTTCCTTTGAATCTACCACGACTTGTTTAAAGGCCTGGTGTGCAGACGATTCTTCACTAGCAACAAAACGACTTCCTACTTGAACGCCATCGGCGCCTAAAACCATACAAGCTAACATGGCCTTGCCTGTGGCGATTCCTCCAGCCGCTATTAATGGTATTTGTAATTGTTCTTTTACCATAGGAATTAATGTTAGCGTCGTGGTTTCGTCGCGACCATTATGTCCTCCAGCTTCAAAGCCTTCGGCAACCACAGCATCAACACCTGCTTCCTGTGCTTTCAAGGCAAACTTTACACTGCTCACAACATGCACGACAATAATGCCTTTATCTTGTAACCATGTGGTCCATGTTTTAGGGTTTCCCGCCGATGTAAATACAATCTTTACGCCTTCTTCAACGATGATATCCATAATTTCCTGAATATTGGGATACAACATGGGCACATTAACACCAAAGGGCTTATCTGTCGCTTTCTTGCATTTTTGAATGTGCTCACGTAACACTTCCGGATACATGCTTCCAGCACCTATTAGCCCTAAAATTCCTGAGTTACTTGCTGCAGATGCTAATTTCCAGCCACTATTCCAAATCATACCGGCTTGAATGATTGGATATTTTATAGTAAAAAGTGTTGTTATTTTGTTTTGCATATAACTTTGTTGTCATCCCCACGAAGGCGGGAATCTCTTTAATTATTGGTAAATTAATTTTAGCAGATTTCTTTAATATATAAAAATCACTTTGCCCTATATTTTCATAGCTTCCGAAATGTGATTAATCAAAATACCAGCTTTTTTATTTTAGAAAAAGAAGATTAAGAGCACATAAATGTATTAAGAAATTACACCAGAACCAACTAATTCGTCTTCCAAATACCAAGCTACAAATTGTCCTTCTGTAATGGCAGATTGCATATTTTCAAATTCTACATACATTCCAGAATCTACTTTGTACAAGGTTGCTTTTTCTAAGGCTTGGCGGTAACGAATTCTTGCTAAGACCTCTAAAGTCTCATCTACTTTCAATGCCAAATCTGGTCTTACCCAATGTAATTCGTCATTAGATACAAACAGGGCTTTTTTATATAAGCCCGGATGCTGTTTCCCTTGTCCTGTGTAAATCACATTGTCTTGAACATTTGTGTCAATAACAAAAAGCGGCTCTACTTTACCTCCAACAGAAAGCCCTTTGCGTTGTCCTTTTGTGAAGTAATGCGCGCCTTGGTGTTTACCTACAACTTCGCCGTCTTCTAAAGCATAATCTGCTTTTCGCGATAAATATTGAAGCTCTTCAGCCTTAGAACTAAACGCATCCTGTCGTGTTTTATAATATAAATGGTCTTTTGGTATTTCAACAATGACGCCGTCTTTAGGTTTTAATTGTTGTTGAAGAAAATCTGGTAGTCTCACTTTTCCTATAAAACAAAGTCCTTGAGAATCTTTTTTATCCGCAGTTATTAAATCGGCTTTAGCCGCTATCTCACGAACTTCAGGTTTTTGTAATTCACCTATAGGAAATAGTGCTTTTGCTAATTGCTCTTGTGATAACTGACACAAAAAATAAGACTGGTCTTTATTATTGTCTTTTCCAGCTAGCAATTGAAAAACGTCTTTACCATCCTTTTTAATACTTCCTTTTCTACAATAATGCCCTGTGGCAACATAATCTGCGCCAAGATCTAAAGCGATTTTCATAAAAACATCAAACTTGATCTCTCTATTGCATAATATATCTGGATTCGGCGTTCTTCCTTTTTCATATTCATTAAACATATAATCCACGATACGGGATTTATATTGCTCGCTTAAATCAACCGTTTGAAATGGAATTCCTAATTTTTCGGCAACCAACATGGCGTCATTACTATCATCTAACCAGGGACACTCGTCTGATATGGTCACAGAATCATCGTGCCAGTTTTTCATAAAAAGACCTATAACCTCATAGCCTTGCTCCTTTAACAAATAGGCAGCAACACTAGAATCTACACCTCCACTAAGTCCAACAATTACTCTTTTTTTCATATTTATTTTCCGAGAAATCGGTCATCTTTTTAACAGACTGCAAAGATAAGGTAAATATAATTTTCTATCTTAAAATCTGTTTGATAAGAATGAACGTATATTTTGTTGAAAGGATACACGTAAAGGTTTAACAAAATTTTAAATGTTTTTGTTTAATCTTTTACTAATTTGGTCAAACATATTTAATCATCCATTAAACAAAAAAGTAATTATTCACAACAAACAAAAACAAAAACTATGAAAACAATCAAGAAATTATCGATGCTATTATTAGCAACCCTCGTATTATGGTCATGTAGTAATGATGATGATGGCGCGACTCCAATTAACCAGCCTCCTGCCACTTTAAATATTGTAGAGACGGCACAAGCTACTGCAGATTTAAGCATTTTAGTGGAAGCGGTTATCCAAGCAAATTTAACAACAACATTAAGCGGAACAGGCCCTTACACTGTACTAGCACCTACAAATGCTGCGTTTCAAGAATTTTTAGACAGTAATCCAGCATGGAATAGTTTAGCAGATATTGATAATGCAACGTTAACGCAAGTTTTATTAAATCACGTTATCTCAGGAACGGTAACGTCTACAGCCTTAATAAGCGCCGGTTCTGGGTACACCAGTACGTTAGCAGATGGTGCTGGAGGACAAAATTTGAGTATTTATTACAATACGACAGCTGGTGTTAAATTTAACGACCTAGCGACAGTAACCACTGCAGATGTAGCGGCATCTAACGGTATTGTACATATCGTAGATAAAGTGATTACCCTACCAAGTATTGTAGACCACGCTATTGCAAATCCAGAGTTAACAAGTTTAGTTGCTGCGGTAACCCGAGCTGATCAAACTGCTGTTTTGGCAGCTCTTACAGGAGCAACCGCTGCAGATCCACTAACCGTTTTAGCTCCGGTTAATGCAGCCTTTACAACTTTCTTAGACGGCACACCTCTAGTAGATGTTCCTGCTGCTGATTTAACACAATTACTTTTAAATCATACCATGAATGGATTTGTTGATTCTACTACTTTAACAACTGCTGGTGAAGGGTATGCTAATACCAATGCTGCAGGTGCAGGAGGAAATGACATGAGTATTTATTATAATACCTCAAGTGGCGTCACTTTTAATGGTGTTTCAACTGTTGCTATCGCTGACATTGTGGGGACTAATGGTATCGTTCATGCTGTAGATGCTGTAGTAGACTTACCAACAATTGCGACTTTTGCAACTGCAAACCCAGCGTTATCAAGTTTAGTTGCTGCCTTACAATTAGCAGATACAGGAACACCAACAGTACCTTACATTACAACAGTATCTGATGCAACGGCTGGACCATTTACAGTGTTCGCACCTACAAACGATGCTTTCGCTGCATTATTATTAGAATTAGACCCTACAGGTAGTACTGAGTTGGGAGATGTTGCTCCAGCTACAGTAGATGGTATTTTAACGTACCATATTGTATCAGCAAACGTTCAATCTTCAATGTTAGTGAGTGGTCCTGTTACAACACTGGGTGGCGATATTACTGCAGATGCAACAGCATTTACTTTAACAGATCCAAATAACAGAGTGAGCAATATTATTACGACATTAGTAGATATTCAAGCTACAAACGGCGTTGTTCATGCTATTGATACGGTTTTATTACCATTGCAATAATAGAGACAACTTATAAAGTTTATATCGTATAGAAAAATAACAAAACAGACTTTATACTTCAAGAAAAACGCTTTGAAAATTTCAAAGCGTTTTTTTTATGATTAATTTTCCTTTGGATTATTACTACGCCGTGTTAAATCTTGTTCTTCCTTCAGTATTCCGTTTTCATAGAATTTCCAAATCCCGTGTCGCCTGTCTTTTTGATACACGCCTTCCATTTGTATATCCCCTTTAGTATCGTAAATCTTAGCTGGCCCATCTAATACGTCATTATTATAATTAAAAACGCTTATTAGTTTCCCTATTTCAGAAAATGAACGTGCTTCTCCATTTAAAACACCGCCTTGATAGTTTTCTTTTTTAGCAATCTTTCCGCTTAAATAATAGGTGTTCTTTTCACCTTCCAACTCCCCTTTGCTATTGTAAAACTCTTCAGTCATAATTTGTTTTGACTTGTTGTGATAATATAGCCATTTACCAACATAGGTTTTCCCTCTCGTTTGACCTTCACTAATTAAATTTTTAGTTGAAGAAAAAAACTTTACTTGAGCTAAATCACTATCCGAATTAAAAGTTCTGGTCGCTGTTAATAGTGCTTTACCATCTATATTTTTATAAAATTTGAATGTCCCCACCTCTTTGCCATGGTTGAATTCGCCCTCATATCTTAACACCTTCGTATCCTCAAAATTCTTTTTCCAAATACCATGACGCTCTCCGTTGGCATCAAACTGATTCAACTCCTGAGTAAAACCAGAGCCTATAGATAGACTGAATAAAATGATATAAATTAGTTTCATAGGTAATTAACGTTATTTGAAGTTTTGTATTGTTACTAGTCTGGATTATGCATAGCAAAATCTATTCCATCTTAACATTGCCGTAAATTTAAGGCTGCTTTTAGTTTTCTTTATAATGCCAATACTGGGCTTCTGTTTCATACGTGAAAACTCAATTTTACGCGCTTGCAAGCTTTCAGTACAGAGGTATAAGCCAGGACACAAAAAAGCTGCCTGACTTAGTAATTAAGGTGGCAGCTTTCTATTTATTATTAATTATTATTTATTTCTTTTTTTTATTCTTATTTTGATTTTGCTTTTGTTCCTCTGCTTGCTCCATCATCTCCTTCATTTTGCGTTGGAATTTATTTTCCTTTTTAGGTTTCGCTTTTTGAACTTGTATGTTGGCATGAATTTTATCTTCATCTAAAACATAATTCTTTATTACAATTAGAATACCAATACTAATTAAGTTAGAAATAAAGTAGTACAAACTCAATCCAGACGCATACTTATTAAAGAATACCATCATCATGATTGGAGCAAAATAAATCATATACTTCATCATTTTTGCCATATCTGGCATTCCTTCTTGCTGTGGCTGTGACATGGATGCAGAATTTTGGCCTGTTGTCATTTTCATATAAAAGAAGATTGCAATTGCCGCCAAAATCGGGAATAAACTCACGTGATCTCCGTAAATAGGAATATCTATAGGGAGTTTAAAAACCTCATCATAAGACGATAAATCATCTGCCCAAAGGAAACTTTTTTGTCTTAATGCAAAGGCTGTTGGGAAAAACATAAATAAAGCGTAGAAGACTGGCATTTGAATTAAAGCTGGCAAACAACCTGCTAACGGACTTGCTCCTGCTTTGTTTTGCAAAGCCATAGTTTCTTGCTGTGCTTTCATCTTGTTGTCTTTATGTTTCTCGCGAATAGCATCTAATTCTGGTTTAAGTACTTTCATTTTCATTTGTGACAAATACTGTTTGTATTGTACAAATGACATGGCTAGCTTAATTAAAACCGTCATAACGATAATGGCGATACCAAATGGAAGGAACGAACTTAAAAAACCAAATAACGGAATAAATAAGTATTCATTAATCCAACCAAATAGCCCCCATCCTAAAGGAATACTTTCTTCTAAGTTGTTGTCATACGTTTTTAGAATTTTACTATCAGTAGGCCCGTAGTACAACTTCATATCCTTATTAATCTCATTGCCGTTTAGTGCTAATGCCGTTTTTGCTGAAAACTGTTTGGTAAAAAGCGTATCTACTTTTTCATCTTCAACTAAATCTTTAGAACTCAACATTACAGACTTAAAAGGTTTGTCATCTGCCACTAATATGGAGCTAAAGAAATGTTGTCTAAAAGACAACCACTCTACATCCTTTTCAACCTCTTCATCTTCACCACCTTGATCTAGTTTATCAATGTTACCGTCATCATGCTGGTAGGTTAATCGGGTGTAACGGTTTTCATAAGAAACACTTTGATCATGGCGCATTGCCTTTTGTGTCCAATCTAAGTTTACTTCCTGAGAACTGTTTATGATACCACTTAAACCCTGAGATTTGATAGAAAAATCCACCATATAATCATTGGGCTTAATCACATATAAATACTCTAAAAACTGCGTTTCAGAGACCTTTAATTTCATTGAAACCAACGTGTTTTCTCCCTTTTTTGTTACTGTAGGCTGAAAATATAACTCTTGCGTGTTTAAGATGCGACTGTCTGTTGTTCCAAAATTGATATTAAAACTCGCATTTTTGTTTTTTACTAAATAGATTGGTACAGAATCAAAATCTACAAACTTATTTAATTTTACTTCAGATAGATGGCCACCTTTATTAGCAAATTTCAATTGTAGCACACCGTTATTAACAGTAGTTTCATTATTTGAAGCAGAGGCTAAAGTCGTTGAATACGCAAAAGCACCTAATTTATTTTGAAGTGCTATTTGCTGTAAAGAATCTGAAGCTGTAGTATTTGAAAAATCTTCAGGGGTCGCAACTTTAGCTTCTTCTTTTAGGATAGCTTCTTTTACTTTTACGGCATCTATTTGCTCTTGTTTTGCTTTTTCTTCGGCAGCTATTTCTTCTTCAGAGGGTTTGCTTTGCCATAACATAAATAGTAAAATACCAAAAATAAGCACAAAGCCTATAATTGCATTAACATCTAATTTTTTTTCTTCCATATCATATTCGTCTTTCGACTGTGCTCAAGATAAACCTTCACGGTAATCTGGTTATTTATTTCACAAAAACCTGTCAGGTTAAAAAGCCTTACAGGTTTAAGCTGTTTTTTTGGTCTGTGGAATTACTATTCAAAAAGTAATCCGTTTACTTGTTTTGTGTCATAGTGACACCTTTGTTTTTCTTTTCATTTTTAAGCGCTGCATCAACAAATGCCACAAAAAGAGGATGTGGATTGGCTACTGTACTTTTATATTCGGGATGGTATTGCACACCAACAAACCAAGGGTGACTAGGGATTTCAATAATTTCTACCAGGTTAGTTTCTGGATTAAAACCCGTGGCAATCATACCTGCTGCTTCTATTTTTTCTTTGTATTCACTATTAAATTCATAGCGATGTCTGTGACGTTCTTTAATACTTTCAGAATTATAGACTTGCTTTACGATACTACCATCAACCAATTTACAATCCCAAGCACCCAAACGCATAGTTCCGCCTTTATCTGTAATGGTCTTTTGTTCTTCCATTAAATCAATTACAGGATCAGGTGTGTTTTCATCCATTTCTGTTGAATTAGCCATTTTCAATCCTAAAACCGTACGTGAAAATTCAATAACTGCCATTTGCATTCCTAAGCAAATGCCGAGAAATGGTATATTCTGCTCTCTCACATATTTAACCGCAGCAATTTTTCCTTCAATCCCACGCTCACCAAAACCTGGTGCTACTAACACTCCATTTAAATGAGAGAGTTTTAGTTTTATATTATCATCGTTTAGATATTCTGAATGAATGGATTCCACATTTACCCGTACTTCGTTTTCTGCTCCTGCGTGGATAAAAGCCTCCAATATTGATTTATAAGAGTCCTGTAATTCTACGTACTTGCCAATAAGTCCGATAGTAACTTCCGACTTTGGATTTTTATGCAACTTTAAAAAAGCATTCCAGCGTGCTAAATCTGGTGTATTGCTTTCCAGACCTAGCTTCTTTAAAACGACCGTATCTAAGCCTTGTTCCAGCATTAAATTTGGCACATCGTAGATTGTAGAGGCATCAATAGACTGAATAACTGATTCCTGAGTCACATTACAAAAACGCGCTAATTTCACTCTGATATCCTGAGGCAATTCATGCTCTGTTCTACACACTAAAATATCGGCTTGCACACCACTCTCCATCAATGTTTTTACACTATGTTGCGTTGGTTTTGTTTTTAACTCTCCTGCTGCCGAAAGGTAAGGTATTAGTGTTAAATGAATAACCAAAGCATTGTGCTCCCCTAAGTCCCATTTTAATTGTCTTACTGCTTCTATATAGGGTAAAGACTCTATATCACCAACGGTACCACCAATTTCTGTAATTACGATGTCGTAATCACCAGAATTCCCTAAAATTTGAATACGGTGTTTTATTTCGTCTGTAATATGAGGAATTACCTGAACGGTTTTACCTAAAAACTCACCGCGACGTTCTTTTTCAATGACGCTTTGATAAATACGACCTGTAGTCACATTATTGGCCTGACTCGTGGGTACGTTTAAAAAACGCTCGTAATGCCCTAAATCTAAATCCGTTTCAGCGCCATCATCTGTAACATAGCACTCGCCATGCTCGTAAGGATTAAGCGTACCAGGATCGACGTTAATATAGGGGTCTAATTTTTGAATGGTAGTCCTGTAACCTTGGGCCTGTAGCAATTTCGCTAAAGAAGCTGCGATGATTCCTTTTCCCAGTGAAGAGGTCACTCCTCCTGTTACAAATATGTATTTCGTTGTAGTTGTCATTGTGCGTTGTTAAACGCGAGCAAATTTACAATTTTAAGTTGAAATGTTCGAGGTTTTAAGTTTTATTTCTTAGGAAAATTTCGTTGGATATTTTTAACAATTTCCTCTAGCCCATTTAATTTTAATGTGTAAACGGTTTCGAGCATTTCACCCAATTTTCCCTTAGGAAAACCTTTATTGTGATACCAAACCACATAAAACTCAGGTAAATCTATAAGATACCGGTCTTTATATTTACCATAGGGCATTTTAGTATGTGCTAATTTAATTAGAAATTCTCTGTCTGGCTGAAGCATTATTGAGACTTAAAGCTTTCTAAACGTTTGAGTTCGTCTTTTACAAACGCAGACCATGTTGCCTGCCCTCTTTTATCTATAGAAAAATGGCTTTCAGTATCGTATTTTTTTTGCATTTGTGCTAATGCTGCATTCGCTTTTTCATGATAGCTATCCAACTGTTCAGCTAGCGTTGGAGACACTTTTAGCTGCTCTATTTTTTCCTTTAGATATCTTACGTTTAACTCCGTAATATCAAAATGCAGTTGCTCATGTGCTAAGATATGATCGTCTATTAATTCTTTTTTGCACCAAGAATGCTCGGGATAGAAATGCGCAAAAACCTCCGTTTTAACACCAACTATGCCTTTTGTTGAGCTTTTTTGAATACTATAACTAAAAGTTATTCCCGAAGCTGTGACCGCCACTGCATCAATACCATGGTCTGCTTCACCTTGAAAATCTTCCCATTGTAATTTATGATCTTGATTCCAAGAGAAGTATGACACGTCACTACGGAAACACAAAATCAACGTCAAAGTTAGAATTAATTTATGCATAATTTGGGGGCTAATTATCGGTAACAATATAGTGAATTTTTCTATTGCTTCACCTCGTCAATTTTTAAATCGTTATAGCGTACAATGTAAACGCTATTATTATAGTATCCTCCAAAGAGTTTCTTTTTATAACCAAATTTATTCTCTATATAAGACGTCATTGGTGTCTGAATTACTGAAGAAAACAAACTCTCAGCAGTTACCAAACGCAATACCACATCCATTGTTAAATCATAACCACGTACAGCATAAGTATTAGGTGAGATATGGTATTCCTTTTTATAATTTTTTATAAAATCAATGTTAGAATCTTCACTTACAATTTTAGAAATTGACGGATAGGTAAAATGTAAATTAGAGAGGTGGTAATTAGAAACTTCTTCGTCTTCAAAAGCTTTGTTTTGATTCGTTGTTACTAAAGTTATTACCCTTTCCTCATTATTTAAACCATTTAAGATACTAGCGACATTAGAGACAAAACCAGAATGATCGGTTTCTAAAAACACAATATTATTACCAGGTTTTAAAACACTTACTAAATCTTGTTCTAACACATTATATTGATCTTTTTGAGTTTTTTTATCCAATCTTGAGTTTACTAATTTAGCATTAATAAACTTTTCTTTAAGCATCATGCTTACTGGTCTTCTTTTCAAATCTGAAATCACAATAATTTGCGAGGTACTATCTTTTTTTATATAGTCAATTATTTTAGTCTTCAACATCTCGTCTGATGGCCTTGACTGAAATACATTATTTTCAACGTTCACCTCTTTTGTTACCGGAGAAACCACGGGAATCCCTTTATAGGCTAGGCTATTTGCCGCAGTATTGAAAATTGATGGCAAGAGTGGCCCAATAACGACGTCTGTAGTCGTGAAATCGTTGTTTCTCAAAATAGCGTTCACTTCACTTTCACGTGACTGTGTGTCGTACACTTTTACGTTTAGATTAACCCCTTTTTGTTCCAGCTCGTCGAGTGCCATTAACATTCCAGAATAGAAATCGAGCGCAATACTTAAGGTTCTATCCGTTTTTATTTGCTTCTTAATATCCAACACAGAATCTGAATTCACTTTATTTGTGTTAAAGGGAAGCATTATCGCTATGGTTTTCACGCTGCGATCGAACTCCTTTTGTGATAAATCTACAATCTCTGCAAGGTCATCGATTACAGCACCTGTTGATTCTGCATCTATAGCCTCGTTGTACATTACTTTTAATATCATCCCTTCTTTTAATCCCGATTCTGCCAAACCAGGATTAAATTGTTCCAGCTCAGCTTGCTCCATACCCGTTTTAATTTTTAAACGATAGAAACCTTCTTTTGGCAGTACAGTGTAGTAGCTGTATTGCTCATCAACCATTTTTATCTTTTCTGCTTCTAAATTAGGGATATTTATAATTTGACCCGGCTGTAAAATCGCATCCATCTCTGGGTTTAAAGCTTCCAATTCTGAAACCGAAATACCATATTTATAGGCTATACGCCATTTCCCTTCCTTAGGTTTTACCTCATAGGTTTTGGTAGTAGCTTCTGCAGGCGCTAACCTTATAATTTTTTTGAAAACCGGAATTTGTAATTTATCTCCTTTTTTTAAATTATTTGCGTAAAGAAATTTATTGTGTTTTTTAATTTCCTCTTCAGTCACATTATACTCTTTAGACAACCCATATAAGGTTTCTTTACGGTGCACTCTATGATTGATATAACGATCAAATATTTTCTCTACCGTTTGTTTTGTACTATCAGTGGCTGTAGAAGTTGTTGGTGTTGTAGTCGTTGCCGCTCCTGTTGTAGCGGGTCCTGAAGTCGTTGTTTCCGTTTCAACTGTTTTTGGTGTCGTTCTTTCTTTCGGAATAATTAAAATAGCATTTGGCCTTAAGTTTTTTCGTGCATCTGGATTAAGGTTATAGATATCACTCGTAGACATGTTATATTGCTTAGCAATGCTTTCTACTGTTTCACCGGCTTTTACTTTATGGGTCTTATAATTTTGTGCTTTTGCTGAAGAACAAGAAAAACAAATGAACAGACTTAGTATAACTATTATTTTTTTCATTAAAAAAATGTAATGCTTTAATCCTGAAAAACAGGACGCTTAAAATTTATGTTTATTAATTCTAAATATAGAACGACAAATTACTGTTTTTATTTAATATTCAATTATCATTCCAAAAATAAACACACACAACCAATAAGGCAGCGTTAGCGATGGAGGCTTTGTTGGAGCTCCTCGCAGAGAGCGACTGCCGAGAGCGCGACCTTTAGGTAACGCCCAAATTATTTTTATTCCCACTCAATGGTTGCTGGTGGCTTACTACTAATATCGTACACCACGCGATTGACACCTTTAACCTTATTAATGATATCGTTACTTGTTTTTTGTAAAAACTCGTAAGGTAAGTTTACCCAATCGGCAGTCATACCATCTGTACTTTCCACAGCTCTTAGCGCAACACATTTTTCGTATGTTCTCTCGTCTCCCATAACACCAACACTGTTAACAGGAAGTAAAATAGCACCTGCTTGCCATACTTTATCATAAAGTCCGGCAGCTTTGAGTCCGTTAATAAACACCGCATCAACTTCTTGAAGAATACGTACTTTTTCAGCCGTTATATCTCCCAAAATACGAATTGCTAAACCAGGTCCTGGAAATGGATGGCGGCCTAATAATTGCTTATCCATATCCATTGAAGCGCCAACGCGACGCACCTCATCTTTAAATAAAGCTTTAAGGGGCTCAACAATTTTAAGTTTCATAAAATCTGGCAATCCCCCTACATTATGGTGACTTTTAATGGTAGCACTTGGTCCGCCAGTAGCACTTACACTTTCTATCACATCTGGATAAATGGTGCCTTGCGCCAACCATTTTACGTCTTTTATCTGGTGTGCTTCATCATCGAAAACCTCAATAAATACACGGCCAATGGCTTTTCTTTTTAGTTCTGGATCACTTTCACCTGCTAAAGCATCAAGAAAACGTGTTGCGGCATCAACCCCTTTAACGTTTAAGCCCATGCCTTTGTATTGCTCTAAAACCTGTGTAAATTCATCCTTACGTAACAGGCCGTTGTTTACAAAAATACAATACAGGTTTTCACCAATGGCTTTATGCAATAACATAGCCGCTACTGATGAATCTACACCTCCAGACAAACCTAAAACGACTTTATCCTTTCCTATTTTTTTCTGAAGGGCTTCAACCGTTTCTTCTACAAAACTATCTGGTGTCCAATCTGGGTTAACATTAGCTATATGCACTAAGAAATTCTCCAGTAACTGTTTTCCATCTGTTGAATGGTAAACTTCTGGATGAAATTGTATCGCATACGTTACTTCACCTTCTATTTTAAAGGCTGCATTTTCAACATCGTGCGTACTTGCTAAAAGTGTCCCAGCTGTTGGCAAAGCTTTTATGGTATCACTGTGACTCATCCATACCTGACTACCTTTAGAAATCCCTTTAAAAAAGGCATCTTCCTTTATGTAACTCAAATTTGCCCTGCCGTATTCTCTAGTATTGGATTCGGCTACTTCACCACCAGAAAAATGGGCTAAATATTGCGCCCCATAACAAACGGCTAACATGGGCTTTTTACCTCTAATTTCTGATAAGTCTGGATGAAATGCACCTTCAGATCTTACAGACATTGGGCTACCGGAAAGAATAACCGCTTTATAACTGTCTATATTTTGTGGTGGCTTGTTGAATGGATGTATTTCGGAATAGATGTTAAGTTCTCTAACTCTGCGCGCAATAAGCTGTGTGTATTGCGATCCGAAATCTAAAATTAATACCTTGTCGTGTTGCATGCACAAAAATAGTAATTGCTTTTATAATTACTAATTTATAACCGGCGAATTTTTGATAGTTTTATTAACAGTGATTTTTATTAAAAAAAAGGTTTAACCTCTAATTTGTTTCCTGATTTTCTAAAATCTATCGAGCACTGGTTTTCTGGTCATGGTTTGCTTATTTTTATAGCTGTCAGAAAAGCAACAACCAGACTTTGATCATAGTGTTAACATTGTAAACTCCCCTTTTAAAGGCTCCAGTGCTTCGACTAATTCAGGAATTAGCGCTTCTCCAAATTCTAAATATAATTCTGAAAAATTCGTATTGCGTTCCTGTAAACTTTGGTTAGGAAACAACTCATTCTGAAGTGCAGTCATGCGCGCGACCTGGTCTTTAAGTTTTCTTTTTTGAGCTGTTAACAAGCGTTTTTCAAGATGCTTTAAGCCGTTAATTTGTTTTTTTTCCTGTGCAGAGACAGCACCAATAAAGGATTTATCGGTTTGCTTCGCAAGCTCATAAAGGGCCTCGAATTGTGATTTTAAATATTGAACCTGTTCCGAAAAATCAATGTCTATATTTGAAATGGCACGTACTCTTTTATTAATAAAAGCATCTCGCTTTAAGAAAATAGCTTCATTAGAGATATTAAGCTTCTCTAATTTATTAGCTTGTTGCTTTGTTTTTATTAGAACAGAATTACGAAGTAGTAAAATAGGAAATACTATGTTGTTCGCTTCAAAATTAGCTTTTAACTGAAACCAGTACGCCAATTCACCCCCTCCACCTATGTAACATAAGTTTGGCAAAATCACTTCTTGATATAAAGGCCTTAGAATAACGTTAGGACTGAAACGCTCTGGATACTTATTTACTTCGGCTAAAATTTCTGTTTCAGACCAAGCGATTTTAGTATTCAAAACTTTATAAATGGCATCTTCAAAGACAATACGCTCGCGAAGGTTTTTTGTGATATAAAAGAGATTAATTTCTCTTGGGTTCACTTGAATTGGATAGTTTTTACCTTCTAAATTTTCAATATGGGTATTTGTTTCAGAGACTGCTTTAAAAGACACTTGCGCTTTTAACTCTTTCTTTATTTGCGGAACGAATAATCTTTTTAAGTCTTTATCATTAGCATCCAAGACTACCAATCCATAATCTAAAAATAAAGCATTTGCCAAATAGCGTGTCGCCTCTGCTAAATTGTTATGCTCTAAATAAGCACTCTTAAAAAGCGCTTTAAGTGCGTCCGCATTTTTTCCTAAGCCCAATTCTTTTGAAAAAACAGTATAAATTGCTTCTAAGCCCGTAGTCTCCAATGCTCCAACAGCACCAGAGGCTTTACGATTCCATCGTAATTTCTTTCCGTGAAAATTAAAATAATTAATTTCTTCAAAATCATGATCTTCAGTCGCCATCCAATAGATTGGTACAAAATTACAATCTGGATATGCTGTCTTTAACGCTGTTGCTAAATTAATAGTCGAAACAATTTTATGTAAAAAATATAAGGGCCCGGTGAATAAGTTAAGTTGATGCCCTGTAGTTACCGTGAAGGTCTTTGAATCTTTTAAACTTTTAATATTATTCAGGGTAATTTCAGAGGTCTTTAAATTTTCATACTGTGTTAACAGTGTTTCTGATAATATAGTTCTGGATTCTTCTGAAAACTCCAAAGCTTTTTCTTCCATTTGAGCTTTAAAATTCTCAAGCTTTGGAAAACGATTATAGAATGTCTTCAAAGCTTTAGCGTTTGCTAAATAGTCGCCTATTAATTCTGAAAAGTAGCCTGTGGCTTGATACGAAATAGAGTCGGTTGGCATAGAAAATTTAACTTCTTTTGGTAAAGATACGGTCTTTTTGAAATCTTAAATAGTATCTCTACGTTTTAGTATTGATTTAACACATCAGTCAGAATTCTTTTTTTTTATTATATTTAAACAAAAAAGCTATGAAATCTTTCAAACACATTGTACTGTATTTATGTCTCGCAACCTTAGCATTTGGTTGCAATGCATCTGACGATACTAACACACCTCCAGCTAGAACGTATGCAGATATAAAGCAAGACTTTAGTATGATTAATTTTTCGCCTGGAACTAATGATGTTTCCTTAATTGGTGTTAATAATGAATTCTGGGAATTTAGAGTCATTATGCCCGATGTTGATTTCACAAATAATAACAGACCACTTATACTAACACTTCATGGCTTTTCTAATGGCGACCCAAATGCTCACAAAAACACCGCTTGTTATGCTGAACCAGGATTTGAAGCACTAGATGCTATTATTCTAAGTCCTAACAATAGAGGCTTACAATGGTTCGATCCCTACAATCAAAATCAGGTAAACACACTTATCGATATGGCAAAAACCTATTTACCTGTAGACAACACAAAGATAGTAGTAAATGGCTACAGTGATGGCGGTAATGGTGCCTGGTGGTATAGTGAAACACAACCTAATGTTTTTGCAGCAGGGATCCCTATGGCTAGCGCTTATGGCTCATACAATCCTAATGGGAGCGCTAAAATTATACCTACTCCAACGTATGTGATTCACGGTGAAAATGATGAGTTGTTTCCTTTACAAAACACACAAGATTGGGTCGCTGCTACTTCGCTTGCGGGAAGTGAAACGACACTTGTTGTTGCAACAGGATTAACACATGTAGAGCCTTGTGAATATGTTCCTTATTTGCAAGACGCAACAACCTGGTTACTAAATGATATTTGGTAAAATAACACATTTAACTCCTAAACAATTAACATAAAAAGAAGAGATGAAATCTTTAATTTTTTGTAATTTGAAGTGATTAATTTTTAAATAAAACAGCTGTGAAATCTCTTTACCTTATGGGTGCTTATTATAAAGGCATCTCTTTGTTTTTTATATTCTACGCCCTTTCTACTCTAGGACTATTCGCTCAGAACAGTAAAGAATTTCGTGGTCAAATTGTTGACTCCGAATCCAATAAACCCGTAGCTTTGGCAGACATGTTAGTGATTGGTACTAACATAAGCACAATCACAAATACTGATGGTGAGTTTTTGCTAAAGGTACCAAATGAACATTTATCAAAATCTGTGCTCATTTCTTTTTTGGGATATAAAAGACAAGAAATACCATTATCTGATTTTGAAACTAATGAGACCAAAATCAAATTGGTTGAAGCAGCTACCGTTTTAGCGCGAGTAGACATTAATTCACCTAAAGACGCTGAAACATTAGTTAGAAAAACATTGGCCTTGAAAGCTGAAAATTATATAAATGATGAAACGATTATGACGGGTTTCTATAGAGAAACTATTAAAAAGCGCAATAAAAATGCCTCCCTCTCTGAGGCGGTCTTAAAAATTTATAAACAACCTTATATCTCGAACAAAAATGATGCTATCTCCATAGTAAAAGCAAGAAAAAATACGATTTATTCACGGTTAGACACTGTTGCATTAAAATTGCAAGGCGGCCCTTTTAGTACATTATATACAGACGTTATTAAATATCAAGACTATATTTTCACAGCAGAAAATTTAAGTCATTATAATTTTACGTTTAGTCGTTCAACACAAATAAATAATAAACTTATTTATGTTGTTAATTTTAAACAAAAAGAAGACATTACAGACCCCCTGTATTATGGCACATTATTTATTGACGCAGACACTTATGCCTTAACTAGCGCAACCTATAATCTTAACGTTAGTGATCGGGAGGCTGCCAGTAAATTATTTGTTAGAAAGAAACCTAGAAAAGTAACCGTGTACCCTACAGAAGCGGCATACCGGATAAACTATAGAGTTAAAAATGGCAAGTGGCATTTTGGTTATAGTAATATATTATTAACCTTTAAAGTAAACTGGCAAAACAAATTATTTAACAGCCGCTACACACTTCAAAGTGAAATGGCAATTACAGATTGGGACCAAGACATTACTTCTTTTACAAGCAACCCTAAAGACCGTTTAAAAACTAATAGTATCCTTGTTGATAAAGCTTCTGGTTTTTCTGACCCTAGATTTTGGGGAGAGTATAATATTATTGAACCCGAAAAATCGATTGAGAATGCTATAGAAAAGATTAATAAACAGCTTGAAAAGAAAGAAGATTAATTCCTCTTTTTTTTTATTTTTTTAACTCTAACTTTTCGGCAAAATAATCACAAAAATCTTTCATCGTTGCTGTCATTTTTTCGTCTTGGGTGGCCCGATTAAAAGTAGCACTCATAGCCACTAATGTTTGATGAAAAAATACTTTCATCTCATCTACTGGCATATCTTTTGTCCACAAATCAATACGTAAAGATTCTTGTGCCTGGTGATCCCATACCGAGAGCATCATAGCTTTTGCTTCTGCTTTATTAATCCCTCCATCTTGAGCTGTCCAATGTATTTTTTCTGGAACACGATTTTCATCTAGTTCTACATTTAAGGTAATTTGTGATTTTATATTAGCCATTATTTTCTTGGTTTATATTTTGCGTTATCAAATAGTGTTTTAGCCTCTTTAGACAACATTTGTTCGAAGGACACGTCATTATTATCCATATAAGATTTCACTATTTGCCATCCTATAAATTTCCCGATTTCTCCAGGAGATTCGTTATCTATTTCTTCTAAATAGAATTTAGAAAATGGTGCCGGATTAATAAAACGCTTAGGCAGTTTTGAATCTGTACTGTACAACAATTCTTTATCTACAAAGTAACGCCAAATCTCTTCTTCATTTGCCTTAGCCCAATTCAATTCTTCAGCTGTATAGCCTATTTTTTCGAAATCTGTTTTAAACGGAATTACTTTATCTTTAAAATACAGAATCTTACCTGCATAAATTAATTCATCTAATAAGGTTTTTCGTGTTTGCTGAAATAGATAGCGCGCTGCATATTTTTCAGCCAAATCTACTACGAGTTGTTCCGATTTTAAATGAGATTTTATATAATCTTGAATGCCTTCATAAAAATAATGATCACTTCCTAAATAGGTGTCTAAAGACACTAATACAATTGTATCTGTTACTACTACTTTATTTCTATAATCAACATTAGATGTTGTAGTAACAACTCTTGGCACTTTAAACGCTGTAAAATAGTATTTTAAGTGTTTAAAAAGTGATTCTATTTCTCCCTTCTCAGGATTTATATTTTGAAATTTCTTTTGTGTTTCTATATGTAATTCTTGCTGTAGTGTGTCTTTCATGCGCTCCAACCAAAAAGAATCGTTATATTTTTCAGGAAACATAAACGGATAGTCTTGCTTTAAATCCTGGAGTTTTTCTGGCGTGGTCTCTGCAAACGCCTTATCAAAACGTTCGATTGTAAAAGGCGCTTCAATTTTAGCTATCTCTCGTTCTACTTTATTATCATTTTCACAAGAAGTCAATACTAAAAACAGTAAAATCAAAAAAATGTATTTATACATATTAGTTAATGGTCTATTCATTTTTATACTTAAAGCGTTTGCTCTATTTTTGTTATGCAAAGGTACTATTCTTTGTTTTAAATTCTTATAAAATGCAAACAGAAAAGGTTGTTAATCACATAGTAGATTGGTTAAAAGCGTATGCTACTAATGCAAAAGTCAATGGTTTTGTTATTGGTATTTCTGGCGGAATAGATTCTGCCGTCACCTCCATATTATGCGCCAAAACAGGCCTAAAAGTACGCTGTATTGAAATGCCGATTCATCAAGCCGAAAGTCATGTTTCTCGGGCCCAAGAGCATATAAAACAACTAAAATCACGCTTCTCTAATGTGAGTGCTACGCGAACAGATTTAACGCCTGTTTTTGAAGAATTTAAAACCGAAGTTTCTCTTGATGGAAAAAAAGAAGTCGTTGATATGGCTTTGGCCAACACGCGCGCGCGTTTACGTATGACAACCTTATACTATCATGCTGGATTATCAGGCCTACTGGTTGCTGGCACGGGTAATAAAGTGGAAGACTTTGGCGTTGGGTTTTACACGAAGTATGGTGATGGCGGTGTTGATTTGAGTCCGATTGCAGATTTACTTAAAAGTGAAGTGTATAAAATAGGAGCGTTTTTAGAGGTTTCGGATGCGATAATGAAAGCCGCGCCAAGCGATGGATTATTTGGTGATACCCGCAGTGATGAAGACCAAATTGGAGCTTCTTACCCAGAATTAGAATGGGCCATGCAAATGGATGAGTCTGGAAAAACAGAAAAAGATTTCTCTGGTAGAGAACAAAACGTATTTAAAATATACCAGCGGTTCAACACCTCAAACAAACACAAAATGGTCGCCATCCCAATTTGTGAGGTCCCCAAAGAATACAAATAAATATTGATAATATTATACAAAAGCCTTATCTTTATGGGGCTATTTAATGCTTCTATTATCATTTTTGTTTAATCGAATCAGGTTGAACAAAAGCAAAACATTTAATTATGATAAAACTATTAGTCGTTGATCAGCATCCTATAATTAGCAAAGGCTTAGAGCTAATATTTAACACGACTCAAGAAATAAAATTTATTGGTAGTGTTGCTGACGGTGAAACGCTGTTTAATTTTATCTCTAAAAATCGCGTCGATTTTATTTTAATTGAAATTGACTTACCTAAACTTAACGGGATTACTGCTGTTAGACGTTTAAAACAAGAATATCCGGAGATTAAAGTTATAGTTTTTACAGCACAGCCCGAAGATGTCTATGCTGTAAGTGCTATTAAAGCTGGTGCTCATGGATACGTTCAAAAGACGACAGACATAATAACCCTCAAAAATGCCATTACTTCTGTTTATAACGATGGAAAGGTTTATTTAAGCGATGGGTTAAATAAACGCTTAAGCATGAATTCTAAAGGCATAAAAAATGGCACCTATCATAAAAAACTCTCTACCAGAGAAGTTGAAGTGCTAAAACTCTTAGCGTCTGGAAGAAGAAATAAGGAAATCGCTGAAGAATTAAATATTAATGAAAAAACAGTGAGTACTTATAGAGCACGTTTAATGAAGAAACTTAATGTAACAAACTTAGTAGATTTGGTAAATCAAGCACATTCTTTGCGCCTATAGTACACGGTTAAGTTTACGAGACAATAACCTTTTTAAGCCAGAATATTCTTTAACCTCCTCTAAAATCGATTTATTAACTTCGTTTTTAATCGCCATTGTTTGTTGTTGAAAGCCAATAACTTTCTTATCTATTAAGTGACAACGCAAACTTAAAATAGTATCACTTACTAACTGTGCAATGGTTTCATCCTTGGGTTTAGGGTAAATATCCTTACGATTCCAATCTGAAAGCTCATACCGCTCATCTTCCATTAAAATAGTGGTGATTTGATTTCCCACTTCGGCATCGACATTCTTTATAAATTCCTCCGAAGAAAATTCTGGATTCTGATTTAAGGTTTCAATAATTTTATAGTATAAACTTTTGAATTGCTCGTTAGAAAACTCCATTTCATCATCTTGTAAATCTAAAAACACTTTTTCAAAGACTTTCGTTTGATGAATTACTGGTTCTAAAATTAAATCGCCCTTATCATTTTCTTTTAAAACAAGATCTTCAAAATCCTCTGTTCTATTTCCGTAAAGTAAAAGAATTTCTATAATTTTACGTTCTAAAACATACTGCACATCTACCTTTTTTACAGGCTCTTGATGTTTAATGACGTCAAATGCTTTAGGCTGATTTTGTTGGGTTCTTGAAGCCCCCTGAGTTTCCTTATTATTAATTTGTGCCAAAGTACTAAATAGCACATCTTCACGAATATCCATAATACGTGCACATTCCTGAATGTAAATCTCCTTTTTTATGCGGTCTGGAATTTTAGAAATACTATTAATAATATCTCTAATCGTTTCTGCCTTTTTTACAGGGTCATTTTTAGAATCCTCATATAAAACCGAAGCCTTAAATTGTATAAAGTCCTTTGCATTCTCGTTTAGGTAATGCGACAGTTCTTCTAAGGTATTTTTTTTTGCAAAGCTATCTGGATCCTCGCCTTCTGGAAACGAGCAAACCTTAACATTCATCCCTTGTTCAAGAATTAAATCAATACCACGAAGGGAGGCGCGCATTCCAGCTGCATCACCATCAAAAAGTACTGTGATATTTTTTGTAAGCCTGTTAATTAATCTAATTTGCTCACTAGTTAGTGCTGTTCCAGAAGAAGATACCACATTGTGTATTCCTGTTTGATGCAGTTGTATCACATCGGTATACCCTTCAACCAGATAACAGTTATCTTCCTTTGCTATGCTTTGTTTTGCATGATAAATGCCATAAAGCACTTTGCTTTTATGATACAAATCACTCTCTGGTGAATTTAAGTATTTTGCTGCTTTTTTATCATTAGTTAAAATACGTCCCCCAAAGCCTAATACACGACCGCTCATACTATGTATAGGAAACAAAACGCGGCCTTTAAAGCGATCAAAATGTTTATTATCCTTAACAATAGTTAAGCCTGTACCTTCTAAAAACTCTAATTTGTAGCCTTTTTTTAGAGCTTCATCAGTAAAGGCACTCCATTGATCTAAGGAATAACCTAAATCAAATTTCTTTATGGTTTCTTCTGTAAATCCACGCTCCTTAAAGTAACTTAAGCCAATGGCCTTACCTTGGTCTGTTTTATGTAAAATATTTTGAAAATACTGACTTGCAAATTCACTCACTAAATACAAACTTTCGCGTTTGTCTTGTGCTTCTTTTTGCTCGTTAGACTGCTCTGTTTCTTCTATTTCAATATTGTATTTTTTAGCAAGATACTTAATCGCTTCAGGGTAGGTAAAATGCTCGTGCTCCATTAAGAACGCGACAACATTCCCCCCTTTTCCTGTACTAAAATCTTTCCATATTTGCTTTACAGGAGACACCATAAAACTAGGCGTGCGTTCTTCGCTAAACGGGCTCAATCCTTTAAAACTACTTCCTGATTTTTTTAGCTGAACAAAATCACCAATAACCTCCTCTAGTCGAGCAGTTTCATAAACTTGATCTATGGATGATTTTGATATCAAAATTTTGAAGATTTTCGCCGTTAAGGCATTACTATATAAATGTAATTAAAACTAATCCCTTATTAAAGGCATAGTACTGCATCGCAGTAAGCCTTCTTGTTTTGCTATTTCAGCATAAGGAACTTCTTCGACTGTAAAACCTTCTTTACGTAACCAGGCATTTAATCTTGTGAACTTTTTTTCAGATATAATCACTTGTTCAGAAATGGAGAACACATTACTATTCATGTTATACATTTCTTCTTTTGAAATAATAAAACAGTTGTCTTTCCCGAAGTAGTTTAACAACCATTCATATTCTTCTTCCTCTAAAAATCCTTCCTTGTGTAATATCGCCTTATTGGTTCCTATAGGTTGAAAGCAACAATCTAAGTGCAATGCATTGTCTTTCGCTATAGTTTGAGACTTACGTAAATTAAATGACTTCACTTTTTTATGAGGAAACGTTTTTTCAATAAACGCGACGCCTTGCATGTTGGTGCGGGCAACAATATAATCTGAATAATCAGCTTCACGGTAGGTACCTATAAAAATATAATCATTGCAAAGGATCACATCACCACCTTCAATATGAACCTCCTCTGGCGGCCGTATTACCTTTTCTGGAGCTACCTGGTCTATTATGTATTGAATAGCGTCTAGCTCGTTCTCTCTATCTGGAAGAATATTTGCTTTAACAAAAACATCATCAATGACAAACGCAATGTCTCTAGTAAAAATCTGATTACAATTCTCAATCATTTCAGGTCTAAAAACCTTGACATTATACTTATCAAATACCTTGGCAACGGCTTCCATTTCAGCTACCATATCTTCTTCTAAAGGATAGGTCCCCGCTTTTATATGCTCTAATGATTTAGGGTCATAAGCTTCGGTTTCCTTTGGAGTGGGCCCATTACTTTTTGCCGTTCCTAGAATAACAGCTTTTAATCGTGAGGTCTCGTTTTTAACGTTTAGTTTTAGCATGGTGTAAAGATAAAAAAAAGCTTCATAAAAAATTATGAAGCTTTTCAATTTTATATAAAATATTAGCGTTTGCTAATGTCTTTAAAAGGTCTGTGGGTTTCTCCAATATAAATTTGTCTTGGTCTTCCTATTGGTTCTTTACGCAAACGCATTTCTCTCCATTGCGCAATCCAACCAGGCAAACGACCTAAGGCAAACATTACTGTAAACATTTCTACAGGAATACCCATAGATCTGTATATAATACCCGAATAGAAATCTACATTTGGATAAAGTTTACGTTTTACAAAATAATCATCACTTAATGCTTCAGACGCTAACCCTTTAGCAATATCCAACACTGGGTCTTCTACACCTAGGTCTCCTAAAACTTCGTCTGCTGCTTTTTTAATGATTTTAGCTCGTGGATCAAAGTTTTTATAGACTCTGTGTCCAAAGCCCATTAAGCGAAAAGGATCTTCTTTATCTTTCGCTTTGGCCATAAACTTCTTGGTGTCACCACCGTCTTCTTTTATAGCTTCTAACATTTCTAAAACCGCTTGGTTTGCACCACCGTGCAATGGACCCCAAAGTGCTGAAATACCAGCAGAAAGCGACGCAAATAAACCAGCGTGTGATGATCCTACAATTCTAACGGTAGAAGTAGAACAGTTTTGTTCATGATCTGCATGCAAGATTAATAGTTTATCTAAAGCATTAACTAAAATAGGGTTTTGTTTGTACTCCTCATTTGGCTTTTTGAACATCATTTTAAGAACGTTCTCTACATAACCTAAGGAGTTATCGCCATAATCTAATGGCAATCCTTTTTGTTTGCGCATAGTCCATGCGACAAGCACTGGAAATTTACCCATTATTTTAACCACTGTTTTATACATAGCTTCTTCTGAATCTACATTTACAGATGATGGGTTAAACGCCGTTAATGCACTTGTTAATGACGATAAAACGCCCATTGGGTGCGCCGATTTTGGAAAAGCATCTAAAATTTTCTTTATATCATCATCTACAACAGATTCTTCTTTAATATCATGAGCAAATTTACTAAGCTGCTCTTGATTAGGTAATTCACCAAAAATTAAAAGAAATGCTACTTCAAGAAAAGAAGCTTTATCTGCAAGCTCTTCGATAGAATAGCCTCTGTATCGTAAAATACCTTCTTCTCCATTTAAAAATGTAATAGCACTTTCACATGACCCGGTATTTTTATACCCTGGATCTAGAGTGGTCACGCCTCCAGTAACTGCTCTCAATGAGCTAATATCCATTCCTACTTCATTCTCTGTTCCTACTACTAATGGAAACTCGTGCTTTTTACCATTAACTTCAAGTGTAGCTTTATCTGACATATATAATTGAATTATTTTATTATTTTCGGGAGGGTAAATTTACAAAAACTATAGCGATATATAAAGACCTTTTACAAAGGTTTTAACATTTTAGTTATAATAGAAATTGATAGTGAAAAATGTTCGTGAAGATATTTACAAACAACCTTAAATAACGTAAAAAAACTCACTATGGATATATAGTGAGTTTTTCTTAAAATTAGGTGCAGTAAACTTTATCGTTTTATTTTAAAAGCGCTTTCCTTAGGATAGTAAGCAACAGCTCCTAATTCCTCTTCTATACGTAATAATTGATTGTATTTTGCCATACGATCACTACGTGAAGCAGAACCTGTTTTTATTTGACCGCAGTTTAATGCAACGGCTAAATCTGCAATCGTAGTATCTTCTGTTTCACCAGATCTGTGAGACATGACAGAGGTGTAACCCGCATTATGCGCCATATTCACAGCTGCGATGGTTTCTGTTAATGTCCCTATTTGGTTCACTTTAATTAAAATTGAATTGGCAATATTGTTTTTTATACCCTTAGACAAACGTTCAACATTAGTCACATATAAATCGTCACCCACTAACTGTACTTTATCTCCAATTTGTTCGGTTAAATATTTCCAACCTTCCCAATCGTTTTCATCCATGCCATCTTCAATAGAAATAATTGGATAGTTACGCGATAATTCAGCTAAATAATCTGCTTGTTCTTTACTTGTTCTTATTTTTCCGGTAGCGCCTTCAAACTTTGTGTAATCGTATTTACCATTGACATAAAATTCTGCTGCCGCACAATCTAGGGCAATCATCACATCATCTCCTAGTTTATAGCCTGCATTCTTAACTGCCTTTGCAATAGTATCTAGAGCATCTTCTGTACCGTCTAACGTTGGTGCAAATCCCCCTTCATCACCTACTGCTGTGCTTAACCCTCTATCGTGTAATACTTTCTTTAAATTATGAAAAATTTCCGTTCCCATTTGTAAAGCATGAGAGAAATTAGTTGCCTTTACTGGCATCACCATAAATTCCTGAAAAGCTATTGGCGCATCACTGTGTGACCCTCCATTTATAATATTCATCATTGGCACTGGTAATGTGTTAGCACTAACCCCTCCAATATATCTATATAATGGCATACCAAGTTCGGCAGCTGCAGCTTTAGCTACTGCTAAGGACACCCCTAAAATCGCATTAGCTCCTAATTTAGATTTATTAGGCGTGCCGTCAATTTCACACATTAAGGTGTCGATATAATTTTGTTCGAAAACATTAACACCTAAAAGCTCTTCGGCTAAAATAGAATTCACATTATCTACTGCTTTAGTCACGCCTTTACCCATAAATTTATCACCACCGTCACGTAATTCTACAGCTTCATGTTCTCCGGTTGATGCTCCAGATGGTACTGCTGCTCTACCCATATATCCATTTTCTGTTTCTACATCTACTTCTACTGTTGGATTACCTCTTGAATCGAAAATTTGTCTTGCGTGTACGTTGATTATAATACTCATAAGTTGTTTTTTTTTAATAACCTCAAATTTACTACTAAAATCTGGGTTGCAAATCGATTTTAAATATAAAATTTGCGATAACGTTTTAGTAAAATTAAAAAGGCAACAAACCGATTGATTTATTGCCTTTTTTTATTAATTTGATTTAATATTATTTATAAATTCATCAAATAAATATGACGAATCATGTGGTCCTGGACTTGCTTCTGGGTGGTATTGTACAGAAAAAACATTCTTAGATTTCATCTTGATACCTGCCACCGTATTGTCATTGAGGTGTACATGTGTGATTTCAATATCATTATGCGCTTCTGTTTCTTCTCTATTGATTGAAAAACCATGGTTTTGAGAAGTAATCTCCCCTTTTCCCGTTACTAAATTCTTCACTGGATGGTTGATACCTCTATGCCCGTGGTGCATTTTATACGTTGAAATACCATTTGCGAGAGCAATAATCTGATGCCCTAAACAAATCCCAAATAAGGGCAGATTTCTTTTTATAATTTCTTTAGCCAAAGTCTGAGCTTCTATTAATGGCTCTGGATCTCCAGGCCCGTTTGACAAAAAGTAACCATCAGGATTAAAGGCACTTAACTCCTCGAATGTTGCGTTGTAAGGAAAGACCTTAACATAGGCGTCACGCTTGACTAGATTAAGAAGGATATTCTTTTTAATCCCAATATCTAAAGCAGCAATTCTTATTGAAGCCTTTTCATCGCCAATATAATAGGGCGCTTTAGTTGACACTTTAGAGGCTAACTCTAAGCCATTCATGTCTGGGGTTTCTGCTAACTGCTTTTTTAAGTCTTCGATATTATCAACTTGAGTAGAGATAACAGCATTCATGGCACCATTATCACGAATGTAGCTTACTAATGCTCTGGTATCAACATCTGAAATCGCTAAAAGATTATTTTTATTTAAGAACGCTTCTAAAGAACCATCTGCTGCGTCACGAGAAAATTCATAACTGAAGTTCTTACAAATTAATCCTGAAATTTTAACAGAATCTGATTGTGATTCTTCGTCATTTACGCCATAGTTTCCTATGTGCGCATTTGTAGTGACCATCAATTGTCCAAAATACGACGGATCTGTGAAAATTTCCTGATAACCTGTCATACCTGTATTGAAACAGACTTCGCCAAAGGCGCTTCCTTCTCTCCCTACTGCTTTACCGTGAAATATTGTTCCGTCTGCTAATAGGATTACTGCTTTTTTAAGTTTTTGGTACTTCATATAAAATTTAATGAGATTCTCAGCTACGTGAGAACTAAGGTTTGGCAAAATTGCATAAAAAAAAGGATAAACTAAAATAGTTTATCCTTTATATATTAAATGCTTATTAACATTTATTCTTCTTCCTCGTTAGTTGCTTTAGTTTCTACAACTGGAGCATCAGCTGGTTTTCCACCTCGACGACTTCTACGCGTTGTTTTCTTGGCTTTCTTATCTGCGTTGTAGATTTCATTATAATCTACTAACTCAATCATTGCCATATCAGCGTTATCACCTAGACGATTACCTAACTTGATAATACGTGTGTAACCTCCTGGACGATCACCTACTTTTGCAGCTACATCTCTAAATAATTCTGTTACAGCCTCTTTTTGACGCAATCTTGAAAATACGATACGTCTGTTGTGTGTCGTGTCTTCTTTAGACTTTGTTATCATTGGCTCAACAAACCCTTTTAAAGCTTTTGCTTTTGCAACCGTAGTATTAATACGCTTGTGCTCTATTAAAGAACAAGCCATATTTGCTAACATTGATTTTCTGTGAGCTGTTTGTCTACCTAGGTGGTTTACTTTTTTTCCGTGTCTCATGACATTTTGTTTTAATCATCATCTTGCTCAACCCATTATTGAGGAGCAAAATATGATGTATTAGTCTTTATCTAGTTTATATTTTGATAAATCCATTCCGAAGTTTAAACCCTTAACATTTACAAGCTCTTCTAGCTCAGTTAATGACTTCTTACCGAAGTTACGGAATTTCATTAAATCATTTTTATTGAATGATACCAAGTCTCCTAATGTATCTACTTCTGCAGCTTTTAAACAATTAAGTGCACGTACAGATAAATCCATATCCACTAACTTTGTTTTAAGCAACTGTCTCATGTGAAGTGACTCTTCATCATAAGTTTCAGTTTGTGCAATTTCATCAGCTTCTAAAGTGATACGCTCATCAGAGAATAACATGAAGTGATGGATTAACGTTTTTGCCGCTTCTGTTAACGCATCTTGAGGTGTGATTGAACCGTCTGATTGGATTTCAAAAACTAATTTTTCGTAATCGGTTTTTTGTTCTACACGGTAATTCTCAATACTATACTTAACATTTTTTATTGGCGTGTAAATTGAATCTGTAAAGATTGTTCCAATTGGAGCTGAAGCCTTTTTATTTTCTTCTGCAGGAACATAACCTCTTCCTTTTTCAATAGTAATCTCCATAGTAACATTCACTTTTGGATCTAAATTACAGATTACTAATTCTGAGTTTAATACTTGAAATCCTGAAATGAATTTTTGAAAATCACCAGCTGTGATTTTGTCTTGACCTGAAATAGAGATAGAAACAGATTCGTTATCTACATCTTCTATTTGACGCTTAAAACGCATTTGTTTTAAGTTCAAAATAATTTCAGTAACATCTTCTACTACACCAGCGATTGTTGAAAATTCGTGGTCTACGCCTTCTATTCTAACTGATGTAATTGCAAATCCTTCTAAAGAAGATAATAAAACTCTTCTAAGAGCATTTCCTACTGTTAGTCCGTAACCTGGTTCTAGTGGTCTGAATTCGAATTTACCTTCGAAATCAGTAGAATCAATCATGATTACTTTATCGGGCTTCTGAAAATTAAATACTGCCATATTTTTCTTCGTTTTAATTGTTATTTAGTTGCGCGGTTAATAAGTTTGAAGAACACTAATAACCCTTTGGCTAAATACCAATATGATTAATTTATTATTTAGAATACAATTCTACGATGAACTGCTCGTTAATGTTTTCTGGGATTTGGATTCTTGCAGGAATAGAAACATAAGTTCCTTCTTTTTTCTCGCTGTTCCAGGTAATCCACTCGTATATATTACTTGAATTTGATAAAGATCTATCAATAGCATCAATAGACTTTGATTTTTCTCTAACGGCTACAACATCACCAGCGTTTAATTGGTAAGATGGTATATTTACCAACTCTCCATTAACTGTAATATGTCTGTGAGACACTAATTGTCTTGCTCCGCTTCTAGATGGTGAGATGCCCATTCTGAATACTACGTTATCTAAACGTGATTCGCATAATTGTAACAAAACCTCACCTGTAATCCCAGGTGCTGCTGTTGCTTTTTTAAACATGTTTCTGAATTGACGCTCTAATATACCATAAGTATATTTCGCTTTTTGCTTCTCCATTAATTGGATTGCATATTCAGATTTTTTTCCACGACGCCTTGCGTTTCCGTGTTGTCCTGGAGGATAATTTCTTTTTTCAAAAGCTTTATCTTCTCCGAAGATTGCCTCGCCAAATTTACGAGCAATTTTAGTTTTAGGACCAGTATATCTTGCCATTTCTAATTGTTATTATGAGAGTGATTATGAATTAAGGTCTTAATCTTATCCTTCGATAATCGTTGATCTCTCGGTGATACTTGTTAATGTTTTTTTTCAGTTTGCAAATTTACACAAAAAATTAACATCAGCTATATATTATAGCTGATATTAATTATGTGTTATGCGTAAGCGAATAGAGTTGTTAGCAACACTATTATACTCTTCTACGTTTTGGAGGACGACATCCATTATGTGGTAATGGTGTAACATCGATAATCTCTGTTACTTCGATTCCTGCATTATGAATAGAACGGATAGCAGATTCTCTACCATTTCCCGGTCCTTTAACGTATACTTTTACTTTCTTTAAGCCAGCTTCCTTAGCTACTGCTGATGCATCTTCAGCACATAACTGAGCTGCGTAAGGTGTGTTCTTTTTAGAACCTCTAAACCCCATTTTACCAGCAGATGACCATGAAATAACGTCACCTTTTTTGTTGGTCAATGAAATAATGATGTTGTTAAAAGACGCAGTAATGTGCGCTTCCCCAACAGATTCAACTATAACTTTACGTTTTTTAGCTGCTTTTGTATTTGTCTTTGCCATATTTCTATAGTTCTAAGTAATTAGTTGATAGTCGCTAGAATCCTAAACCTTTTATAATTTCAAACAGATTCCTTCCAACGTCTAAAGACTAAAGACCAAATTTCTAATTATTATTTAGTTGCCTTCTTTTTGTTGGCTACCGTTTTTCTTCTACCTTTTCTCGTTCTAGAGTTGTTTTTAGTACGTTGCCCTCTTAAAGGTAACCCCGCTCTATGACGAATACCTCTGTAACATCCAATATCCATTAATCGCTTAATGTTTAATTGTGTTTCAGAACGTAACTCACCTTCAATAGTAAAAGTTCCAACAGCATCACGGATTGCTCCAATTTGATCATCTGTCCAATCTTGTACTTTGATGTTTTCGTCAACCTTAGCTGATTCTAAAATTTCTTGTGCTCTACTTCTACCTACTCCGTAGATATAAGTTAAAGAGATCACTCCTCTTTTCTGTTTAGGTATGTCTACACCTGCAATTCTTGCCATAATTACCCTTGTCTTTGTTTGAATCTAGGATTCTTTTTGTTAATGACGTAAAGTCTGCCTTTTCTGCGTACGATCTTACAATCTACACTTCTTTTTTTAACGGATGCTCTTACTTTCATAAGTCTAGTATCTATAAGTTATTCGAGCCTTCGTTAAATCGTAAGGACTCATTTCTAATTTGACTTTATCACCTGGTAACAACTTAATATAATGCATACGCATTTTACCAGATATATGTGCGGTCACGATATGACCATTTTCTAATTCGACACGAAACATAGCATTAGATAATGCTTCTATAATGGTTCCGTCTTGTTCTATTGCTGCCTGTTTTGCCATACTAAATATTAAGCTACTGCTTTTCTATTTTTACCGGTTTTCATTAAGCCATCATAGTGTCTATTTAACAAGTATGAATTTACTTGTTGCATAGTATCAATTGCAACTCCAACCATGATTAAAAGTGATGTTCCTCCAAAAAACAGAGCCCATCCAGATTGTATCCCCATTAACTGATATACAACTGCTGGAAACACAGCAATCAATGCTAAGAATATAGAACCTGGTAGTGTAATTTGAGACATAATTTTGTCTAAATATTCTGAAGTTTCAGAACCTGGACGAATCCCAGGAATAAAACCACCACTACGCTTTAAATCATCTGCCATCTTATTGGTAGGTACTGTAATCGCCGTATAAAAATAAGTGAATACTATAATTAATAAAGCAAACACTATATTATACCACAATCCGAACATGCTATTTCCTCCAAAATTTGCCACCAACCATGAGCCCGCTGAACTATCTTTCATAAAGCCAGCACCACCTATTAGTCCAGGTACAAACATAATTGCCTGTGCGAATATAATTGGCATTACTCCAGAAGCATTAAGCTTTAATGGAATAAACTGTCTTGCTCCACCAAACACGTTTTTCTCGTATCCGCCAGTTGCAGAACGTCTCGCATATTGAACAGCAATTTTTCTAACTGCCATCACTAACAATATAGATGCTGCAATGATTGCGAACCAAATAACAATTTCGAACAAAATCATCATTAATCCGTTACCACTTGTAAATCTAGCATTCATATTCTGTAAGAAAGACTTAGGTAAAGTAGCTATGATTCCCACCATAATAAGTAATGAAATACCATTACCAATACCTTTATCTGTAATTTTCTCTCCTAACCACATGGCAAAGATACAACCTGTTACTAAAATAACAATTGATGAGAAATAGAATACGCCGCCTTGTCCTAATAAGAACGCACTGCTTGGAATACCAAACATAGGCTGTAAACTTGCTAAATATCCTGGTGCTTGAACTAAACAAATACCGATCGTTAACCAACGTGTGATTTGGGTAATTTTCTTTTGCCCACTAGCACCTTCTTTTTGTAATTTCTGTAAATATGGAATCGCAATTCCCATTAACTGAACCACAATAGAAGCAGAGATATAAGGCATAATACCTAAAGCAAAAACAGAGGCATTCGCAAATGCTCCACCTGTAAAGGCATTTAATATTCCCAAAATACCACCATCTGTACTATCCTGAAGGCTACCTAACTGGGATGCATCAATACCAGGTAAAACTACCTGTGCTCCAAAACGGTATACTAATAACAAACCTAATGTAAATATGATTCGGTTTCTTAGCTCCTCAATTTTCCAAACATTTTTTAACGTATCTATAAATTTCATATTATTATATAGGTCTTATAAAGTTACTGCTTCACCTCCTGCTGCTTCAATAGCGGCTTTTGCGGTAGCGGTAAATTTATGTGCAGTTACATTTAATTTTGTTTTCAACTCTCCTCTTCCTAAGATTTTTACCAGTTCATTTTTACCGGCTAAACCTAAAGAAACAATCGTTTCAAAATCTAATGTGTCCTTAATTTTCTTGTCATCAACTAATTGTTGTAAAGTATCCAAGTTGATTCCTTGATGCTCCTTACGGTTGATATTTGTAAAACCAAACTTAGGTACACGTCTTTGAAGTGGCATTTGCCCACCTTCAAAACCAACTTTCTTAGAATAACCAGAACGTGATTTTGCTCCTTTGTGACCACGAGTTGCAGTACCACCTTTTCCAGAACCTTGTCCGCGACCTATTCTTTTACCTTGATTCTTAACTGAACCTTCCGCAGGTTTTAAATTACTTAAATCCATTTTTCAGTATGTTGTTATTTAGTTTCTTCAACAGAAACTAAGTGATTAACTTTTCTTACCATTCCTAAAATATTAGGAGTGCTTTCGTGCTCTACAGTCTGACCAATCTTTTTTAAGCCCAAAGCTAACAATGTTAACTTTTGTCTCTTAGTACGATTGATTGCGCTCTTAACTTTTGTTACTTTTATCTTTGCCATTTCTGTAAATATTAACCGTTAAAAACTTTCTCTAATGAAACACCTCTCTCACGAGCAATAGTATGAGCACTTCTTAGTTGCAATAATGCATCGAAAGTAGCTTTAACTACGTTATGTGGGTTTGATGAACCTTGAGATTTAGATAAGACATCATGTACTCCTACTGCTTCTAAAACTGTTCTTACAGCTCCACCAGCAATAACTCCTGTACCAGGAGCTGCAGGAATGATATTGACTCTTGCTCCACCAAATTTTCCTTTTTGTTCGTGAGGTAAAGTACCATTTAAAATAGGAATACGTACAAGGTTCTTTTTAGCATCTTCTATAGCTTTTGCAATTGCACTCGCTACATCTTTAGATTTTCCTAAACCGTGTCCTACAACACCAGCTTCATCACCAACCACTACGATTGCTGAAAAACCAAATGCTCTACCCCCTTTAGTTACTTTAGTAACTCTCTGTACACCAATTAAACGATCTTTAAGATCTAATCCACTTGGTTTTACTAACTCTGCGCTTTTGTATTTTTGATACATAATTTCTTAGAATTTAAGTCCTGCTTCTCTAGCTCCTTCAGCTAACGATTTTACTCTACCGTGATATAAGTATCCACCTCTGTCAAAAGCGATAGTACTTATTCCAGCCTTAATTGCTTTTTCGGCAACTGACTTACCTACTAACGTAGCTAATTCAGACTTGTTACCTTTTGCAGAACTAATGTCTTTATCTCTTGAAGATGCTGCTGCTAAAGTTTTACCTGAAACATCATCAACTACCTGAGCATAAATCTCTTTATTACTTCTATAAACAGCTAACCTAGGTCTTGCTTCTGTACCAGAAACTACCTTACGAATTCTGCTTTTGATTCTTAATCTTCTCTCGTTTTTTGTTAACGCCATAACTTAATTATTATGCTGACTTACCAGCTTTTCTTCTTAGTATTTCACCTACAAACTTGATCCCTTTACCTTTATATGGCTCTGGTGGTCTAAAACCACGAATCTTCGCAGCTACTTGTCCAACAAGTTGTTTGTCATGTGAGGTTAACTTAATGATTGGATTTTTACCTTTATCTGAAACTGTTTCCACCGTAACTTCTGGTGCAACGCTCATGACAATGTTGTGAGAGAAACCTAAAGCTAACTCTAATTTGTTGCCTTGGTTACTTGCTCTATATCCTACTCCTACTAGCTCAAGCTGTTTAGTCCATCCGTTAGATACACCTTCAATCATATTATTGACTAGTGATCTGTATAAACCATGCTTTGCTTTTTGTTCTTTAGTATCTGATGAACGTGTTACATACACATTACCCTCTTCCACTTTGATTTTTACAGCATCGAAATTTTGAGTTAATTCTCCTAATTTACCTTTTGCTATAATTGCGTTATCTTTTACTTCTACTGTAACTCCTTCTGGAATTGCAACTGGGTTATTTCCTATTCTTGACATCTCTTTCTCCCTTTTAGATTAGTAAACATAACATAAAACTTCTCCACCAACATTTTCTCTTTGTGCTTGCTTTCCTGTCATTACTCCATGAGAAGTAGAAACGATAGCAATACCTAATCCATTAAGAATACGTGGTAATTCAGTTGAACTAGAATACTTACGTAAGCCAGGCTTACTGATTCTTTGTAATTTTCTAATTACTGGTTCTTTTGTTTCTTTATTGTACTTAAGCGCTATTTTAATAGTTCCTTGTACAGAAGAATCATCGAACTTATAACTTAAAATATATCCTTGATCGAATAGTATTTTAGTTATGTCCTTTTTTAAATTTGATGCAGGGATTTCGACTACTCTGTGATTAGCACGCACTGCGTTTCTAATTCTAGTAAGAAAATCTGCAATTGGATCTGTATACATATGTATTGAATTGCGGACTTGGTTTTCGGACTATTCCGAACCTTAGACCAATTTATAATTTTACCAACTTGCTTTTTTAACACCCGGTATCAAACCTTGGTTTGCCATTTCTCTGAATATTACACGAGAAATACCAAATGTACGCATGTACCCTCTAGGTCTTCCGGTTAATTTACATCTATTGTGCAAACGAACTGGAGACGCATTTTTTGGTAACTTTTGTAATGCTTCGTAATCTCCAGCTTCTTTTAAAGCCTTACGTTTATCAGCATATTTAGCTACCATTTTTTCTCTCTTCACCTCGCGGGCTTTCATTGATTCTTTAGCCATAACTTAGTTTTTTTGAAAAGGTAAACCTAATTCTGTTAATAATGATTTTGCTTCTTTATCAGTATCGGCAGAAGTTACAAATGTAATATCCATTCCTGAGATTTTATTGATTTTATCAATATCTATCTCTGGGAAGATAATTTGCTCAGTAACTCCTAAATTGTAGTTACCTCTTCCATCAAAACCTTTAGCTTTAATTCCTCCAAAATCTCTTACACGTGGTAAAGCTGAAGTTACTAAACGGTCTAAAAATTCGTACATTCTTTCTCCTCTTAACGTAACCATAGCACCAATAGGCATACCTTTACGTAATTTGAAAGTTGCAACATCCTTTTTAGATAACGTTGCTATAGCGCGTTGTCCTGTTATAGTTGTTAATTCCTCCACTGCGTGGTCTACTAACTTTTTGTCTGCAACTGCTGCACCCACTCCTTTAGATACTACTATCTTTTTAAGTTTAGGTACTTGCATTACATTACTATAACCAAATTCTTCTGTAAGAGCTGCAATTACTCTGCTTTTATACTCTTCTTTAAGTCTCGGTGAATATGCCATAACTATATTACTTCATTAGATTTTTTAGAAAATCTCACTTTCTTATCGCCTTCCATTCTAAATCCAACTCGCGTTGCTTCTCCTTTAGAAGTTAACAAAGAAAGGTTCGATATTTGAATAGGAGCTTCTTTTTCTACGATTCCTCCTTGAGGACTTTGTGCACTTGGTTTAGTATGTTTCTTAACCATGTTTACACCCTCAACGATCGCTTTGTTCTTATCGGTTAATACCTTTTGTACTTTCCCTTCTGACCCTTTGTGATCTCCAGCAATTACTTTTACAGTATCTCCAGATTTTATTTTAAGCTTTGTCATCTTTTTTATCAATTAAAGCACCTCTGGTGCCAATGATACAATTTTCATGAATTGTTTATCACGAAGTTCTCTAGCAACAGGTCCAAAAACACGCGTTCCTCTCATTTCTCCCGTAGGATTTAAAAGTACACAGGCGTTATCATCGAATCTTATATAAGATCCGTCTGGACGTCTTACCTCTTTTTTAGTACGTACAACAACTGCTGTTGACACCGCTCCTTTCTTAATGTTTCCATTAGGAGTTGCATCTTTTACAGTAACAACAATTTTGTCACCTACAGAAGCGTATCTTCTTTTAGTACCACCTAGAACACGTATTGTTAATACTTCTTTTGCTCCAGTGTTATCTGCTACTCTTAGTCTTGATTCTTGTTGTACCATAATTACTTCGCTCTTTCAATTATTTCAACTAATCTCCAACATTTAGATTTACTTAAAGGTCTTGTTTCCATGATCTTTACTGTATCACCAATGTTACAATCGTTTGTCTCGTCGTGTGCAACGTATTTTTTCGTTTTTAACACGAACTTTCCGTACATAGGGTGCTTTACTTTTTTAACTTCTGCAACAACAATTGATTTTTGCATCTTGTTACTAGTAACAACTCCTATACGTTCTTTTCTTAAGTTTCTTTTATCCATCATTAAGCAGAATTATTGTAATTCTCTTTTAGTTAGTTCTGTTGCCAATCTTGCTACGTCTCTTCTTACAGAGCGCATTTGAATTGGGTTATCTAAAGGAGATATTGCATGTGCCATTTTTAGGTCTGAATAACTCTTTTTTGTCTCACCAAGTTTCTCTTGTAACTCAGCTACAGATAATTCTTTAATTTCTGATTGTTTCATAATATCAAATAAATTATGCTTCGTAATCTCTAGCGATTAAAAACTTAGTTTTCACAGGTAATTTCTGTGCTGCTAAACGTAAAGCTTCCTTAGCTACGTCTAAAGGTACACCTCCAATTTCAAAAAGAATTCTACCTGGTTTAACTACTGCTACCCAGTATTCTACTGCACCTTTACCTTTACCCATACGTACTTCAAGAGGTTTCTTTGTAATCGGCTTGTCTGGAAAAATTTTAATCCAGAGTTGACCTTCTCTTTTCATATAACGAGTAGCTGCTATACGTGCTGCTTCTATTTGACGCGAAGTTAAAAACTCTGTGTCTAGTGATTTTATTCCAAAGGTTCCGTTTGAAAGTAAGTGACCTCTACCTGAGTTCCCTTTCATACGACCTTTTTGCATTTTACGAAATTTTGTTCTTTTAGGCTGTAACATTTTTTCTGTTCTTTAAAAAATTACTTTCTACGACGAGATTGGTTCTTATTTCCACCATCACTGCGTCCACCTTTTCCTTGCTTCTTAGATAATCCAACAAGAGGAGAAAGCTCTCTTTTACCATATACTTCACCTTTCATGATCCATACTTTAACACCTAATCTACCATAAGTAGTGTGTGCCTCAACTAAAGCATAATCAATATCGGCTCTAAAAGTTGATAAAGGAATACGTCCTTCTTTGTAGTGTTCTGAACGTGCCATTTCAGCACCATTTAAACGACCACTAATTTGAACTTTAATTCCTTCAGCGTTCATTCGCATAGTAGCAGCAATAGCCATTTTAATTGCACGTCTGTATGAAATTCTGTTTTCAATTTGACGAGCGATGCTTGTTCCTACTAAGAATGCGTCAAGCTCAGGTCTCTTAATCTCAAAGATATTAATCTGAACTTCTTTACCAGTAATCTTTTTAAGCTCTTCTTTTAACTTGTCTACCTCTTGGCCACCTTTCCCAATAATAATACCAGGTCTAGCAGTAGTGATAGTAACGGTTACAAGTTTCAAAGTTCTCTCTATGATTACTCTACTTACACTCGCTTTAGATAAACGCGCGTGAACGTATTTTCTAATCTTATCGTCTTCGGCAAGTTTATCACCATAATCGTTTCCTCCGTACCAGTTAGATTCCCATCCTCTGATAATTCCTAAGCGATTTCCGATTGGATTTGTCTTTTGTCCCATATCTATCTTAGCTTTGTGTATTATTGTTAGCTCCAACTACGATTGTCACGTGGTTAGAACGCTTTCTTATTCTGTGCGCACGACCTTGAGGTGCTGGACGTAATCTTTTTAACATAGATCCTCCGTCAACTCTAATCTCCTTAACAAAAAGTTCAGCTTCTTCAATACTAGCCTCTTCGTTTTTAGCTTGCCAGTTTGCAACTGCAGATACTAACAAAGTTTCTAAACGTCTTGATGCTTCTTTTGAACTAAACTTTAAAATGTTAAGTGCCTTTTCTACTTTTTCACCTCTTACTAAATCGGCTACTAAACGCATTTTTCTCGGTGATGTAGGACAGTTATTAAGTTTAGCAAAAGCCACTTGCTTTTTACCTTCCTTAATAGCGTCTGCCATTTGTTTTTTACGACTTCCCATAGCTTACTACTTTTTACCTTTATTTTTAGCACCAGCGTGACCTCTAAATGATCTTGTTGGTGAAAATTCTCCTAATTTATGACCTACCATGTTTTCAGTAACATATACTGGAACAAATTGACGGCCATTGTGCACTGCTATTGTTTGTCCAACAAAATCTGGAGTAATCATACTTGCTCTTGACCAAGTTTTAATTACCGTTTTTTTGTTAGCCTCAACGTTAACAGCCACTTTTTTCTCTAATTTATAATGAACGTAAGGTCCTTTTTTTAATGATCTTGCCATATCTTATTTTTTTCTACGTTCAACAATATACTTATTACTTGATTTAGTTTTAGAACGTGTTCTAAATCCTTTAGCAGGAATACCGTTTCTTGAACGTGGGTGTCCTCCAGAAGATTTACCTTCACCACCACCCATTGGGTGATCGACTGGGTTCATTACTACTGGTCTAGTTCTTGGTCTTCTACCTAACCATCGTGATCTACCTGCTTTACCAGAAACTAATAATTGGTGATCTGAATTAGATACAACTCCAATTGTAGCCATACAAGTAACCAAGATTAATCTTGTTTCCCCTGATGGTAATTTAATAGAGGCAAATTTACCGTCTCTTGCCATTAACTGAGCAAAAGCACCAGCACTACGAGCCATAACAGCTCCTTGACCTGGGCGTAACTCTACACAAGAAATTATCGTACCTAATGGTACATTTGCTAAAGGCATTGCATTTCCTATTTCTGGAGCTACGTTTTCACCTGAAACAACGGTTTGTCCAACTTGTAAACCATTTTGAGCAATGATATAAGCTTTCTCACCATCTTGGTAATGTAATAACGCGATAAACGCGGTACGGTTTGGATCGTATTGTATCGAAGCAACTTCTGCAGGAATTCCTACTTTACTTCTTTTGAAATCAATAATACGGTACCTTTTCTTATGACCACCACCTATGTAGCGCATAGTCATACGACCTTGACTGTTTCTACCACCTGAACGTTTTTTCGGAGCTAATAAACTTTTCTCCGGCTTATCAGTAGAAATGGAGTCAAATCCATTTACTACTCTAAATCGCTGTCCTGGTGTGATTGGTTTTAATTTTCTTACTGACATTTGTCTTTTAATTACATGTTAGTGTATAAATCAATTATCTCACCTTCCGCCAGTTGTACAATTGCTTTTTTCAAAGCATTTGTTTTACCATGTTGAATCCCAGTTTTTGTAAACTTGGTTTTTCTATCTGGACGGACATTAATAGTACGAACTTTTTCAACAGAAACGCCATAAGCAGCTTCCACCGCTTTTTTAATTTCTACCTTGTTCGCCTTTGTGTTCACAAAGAAACTAAAGCAGTTGTTTAACTCACTGTTAGCAGTTGCTTTTTCTGTGACTATAGGTTTAATTAAGATATTCATCTGTTTCTTATTTACTTAAATTCGTTTCAATTCCTTCTAAAGCACCCTCTAAAAGTATTACTTGATTTGCATTTAAAATCTTGTAAGTACTTAATTCTGAGGCTATTACTACTTCAGAGCCTTTTAAATTGCGTGACGACAAATATACATTATTATTTGAAGCGCCCAACACAAAGAGAGACTTTTTGTTTTCTAAGTCTAAAGCCTTTAAAACCGCAGTGAAATTTTTGGTTTTAGGAGCATCAAAATTGAAGTCTTCTAAAACAACAATTGCGTTCTCCTTTGCTTTAATACTAAAAGCTGATTTACGAGCTAATCGTTTCAGGCTTTTGTTAAGTTTAAAACTGTAGTTTCTAGGTCTTGGTCCGAACATACGTCCACCACCTCTAAAAACACCAGACTTAATACTACCTGCTCTAGCCGTACCAGTTCCTTTTTGCTTCTTAATCTTACGTGTTGATCCAGAAATCTCAGCTCTTTCTTTCGATTTGTGAGTTCCTTGTCTTTGGTTAGCTAAATATTGTTTAACATCCAAATACACTGCATGATTATTAGGCTCAATAGCAAAAACACCGTCAGAAAGGTCTGCCTTTCTACCTGTTTCTTTTCCGTTTATATCTAAAACTGCTACTTTCATTATTTTCTAATAATTACATAAGCGTTTTTATGGCCAGGTACACAACCTTTAACCACAAGTAGATTCTTATCAGCAACTACTTTTAAAACTCTTAAATTTTGAACTTTTATAGTGTCTCCACCCATTCTTCCTCCCATTTTCATTCCTTTGAAAACACGAGCAGGATAAGATGCAGCTCCAATAGATCCTGGTGCTCTTAAACGGTTATGTTGACCGTGAGTCGCTTGACCTACACCTCCAAAACCGTGACGTTTTACAACACCTTGAAACCCTTTTCCTTTTGATGTTCCTGAAACATCAATAAACTCACCTTCTTTAAAGTGTGCTACGGTGATTGCATCACCTAATTTGTACTCCTCATCAAAACCTTGAAATTCAGCGATTTTGCGTTTTACAGAAGTCCCTGCTTTTTTAGCATGACCTAAGTCAGCTTTAGTAGCACTTTTTTCTGTCGCGTCATCGAAACCAAGTTGAACAGCTTTATAGCCGTCAACCTCTTCAGTTCTGACTTGGGTAACGATACATGGTCCAGCTTCGATTACTGTACATGGAATGTTTTTTCCATTTTCATCGAAGATGCTGGTCATACCGATTTTTTTTCCAATTAACCCAGACATAATTATTATTTATTTATTATTACTATTTATTAAAAACATTCAAGGCCGAAAATACGTTTCAGCCCTGAATTGTATTTTTACCGTTTTTCCTTCGCGCGCAGCTCAGGACATGTGAGTTTATTACTAAACTTTAATTTCTACTTCAACCCCACTTGGTAACTCTAATTTCATAAGAGCATCAATTGTTTTCGAAGATGAAGAGTAAATATCTAATAATCTCTTGTAAGAGCTTAATTGAAATTGTTCTCTAGACTTCTTATTTACGTGTGGTGAACGTAATACAGTGAAAATTTTCTTGTGTGTTGGTAATGGAATTGGCCCAGTTACAACAGCACCCGTACTTTTAACTGTTTTTACAATCTTTTCAGCAGACTTATCTACTAAGTTGTGATCGTAAGACTTTAATTTTATTCTAATTTTTTGACTCATTTTCTTAAGATTTACGATTCAACGCCTTTAGCTGCTTTAATTACTTCTTCAGAAACATTTGAAGGTGTTTCAGCATAATGTGAAAATTCCATAGTAGATGTTGCTCTACCTGATGATAATGTTCTTAATGTTGTTACATAACCGAACATTTCAGATAATGGCACAGTCGCTTTTACAGTTTTTGCACCAGCTCTATCACCCATACTACTCATTTGTCCTCTTCTTCTATTTAAATCACCTACGATATCACCCATGTTTTCTTCTGGTGTGATAACTTCTAACTTCATAATTGGCTCCATTATAACAGCTTTTGCAGCTTTTGCAGCAGCCTTGAACCCTAATTTTGCAGCTAGTTCGAAAGATAACTGATCTGAATCCACATCATGGTAAGATCCATCTCTCAATGTTACCTTCATGGCGTCAATTTCATATCCTGCTAATGGTCCATTAACCATAGCCATTTTGAATCCTTTTTCAATTGAAGGAATAAATTCTTTAGGAACATTCCCCCCTTTAATTACAGATTCAAACTGAAGACCTGTAACGCCCTCGTCTGCCGGCTCAACCGTAAATACAATATCTGCGAATTTACCACGACCACCAGATTGTTTCTTATAAACCTCTCTATGATCTGCACTCTGAGTAATCGCTTCTTTGTATTCTACTTGTGGTTGCCCTTGGTTAACTTCAACCTTGAACTCACGTCTTAAACGATCGACAATAATATCTAAGTGTAACTCACCCATTCCAGAAATAATAGTCTGTCCTGAAGCTTCGTCTGATCGTACTGTAAAAGTAGGATCTTCCTCTGCTAACTTCGCTAAACCAACACCTAATTTATCAACATCTGCTTTAGTTTTAGGCTCAATCGCGATACCAATTACTGGATCTGGAAAGTCCATAGACTCTAATATAATAGGATGTTTCTCATCTGAAAGTGTATCTCCTGTTTTAATAGATTTAAATCCAACAGCAGCTCCAATATCTCCAGCTTCTATAAAATCAATAGCATTTTGCTTGTTAGCGTGCATTTGATAAATACGTGAGATACGTTCTTTTTTACCTGAACGGTTATTTAACACGTAAGACCCTGCATCTAAGCGTCCAGAGTACGCTCTAAAGAAAGCTAAACGTCCTACGAAAGGATCTGTAGCAATTTTAAAAGCTAACGCTGCAAAAGGCTCTTTTACATCTGGCTTACGCAATTCTTGTTTCTCAGTATTAGGATTCATTCCTAAAATTCCATCCTTATCCATTGGAGAAGGTAGGTAACGACATACAGCATCTAATAAAAACTGTACCCCTTTATTTTTAAAGGCAGAACCACAAATCATTGGAATGATAGCCATATCCATTACAGCAGCTCTAAGTGCAGCATGCACTTCATCTTCTGTAATTGAATCTTCATCTTCCATGAACTTCTCTAATAAGTTCTCATCGTAGCTTGCTACTTCTTCAATTAATAAGGCTCTGTATTTCTTAGCTTCAGCTTTTAATTCTTCTGGAATTTCGATAACATCAAAAGTTGCCCCTTGCGTATCTTCATGCCATACAATCGCTCTGTTTTTTACTAAATCAACAATACCTTTGAAGTTCTCTTCATCACCAATATTTAAAACGATTGGCACTGCATTAGAACCTAACATTTCTTTTACTTGGCCACAAACCATTATAAAATCTGACCCTTGACGGTCCATTTTATTAACGAAACCAATTCTAGGCACTTTATAGTTATCAGCAAGTCTCCAGTTAGTTTCAGATTGTGGTTCTACACCATCAACTGCACTAAATAAGAATACTAACCCATCTAATACACGTAATGAACGATTTACCTCTACGGTAAAATCAACGTGACCAGGAGTATCAATAATATTAAAGTGATAGTCTTGTGCATCTGCAGTAGGTTGTGCATTTTCTTTAGGGAAAACCCACGTACAAGTTGTAGCCGCAGACGTAATAGTAATACCACGCTCTTGCTCTTGCTCCATCCAGTCCATTGTTGCAGCACCATCATGTACCTCACCAATTTTATGTGAAACGCCTGTATAATAAAGAATTCGCTCCGTTGTTGTTGTTTTACCAGCATCAATATGAGCAGCAATTCCTATGTTTCTTGTTAATTTTAAATCTCTTGCCATTTCTAATTAAAATCTAAAGTGAGAGAATGCTTTGTTTGCTTCAGCCATTTTATGAGTATCTACTCTCTTTTTAACCGCCGCACCTTCTTCTTTAGCTGCTGCTAAAACCTCAGAGGCTAAACGTTGCGCCATAGACTTCTCGTTACGTTTTCTTGAATAGCTAATTAGCCATTTCATTGCCGTAGAAACCTTACGGTCTGCACGTATTGGATTAGGAATCTGAAAGGTAGCACCACCAACTCTACGACTACGTACTTCTACGTGAGGCATAACGTTAGACAAGGCGTCTTTCCATACTTCTAATGCTGTTTTTTCTTCGTCTGTTTTTTTAGACTCTACGATATCTATTGCATCGTAAAATACTTTAAAAGCTACTGACTTCTTACCATCCCACATCATCATGTTAACGAAACGAGTTACTAACTGGTCGTTAAAACGTGGATCTGGCAAAAGCGGTCTTTTTTTCGCTGCTCTTTTTCTCATGTCTTCTTCTTAAAGTTTTAAATTACTTCTTAGGGCGTTTTGCACCATACTTAGATCTACGTTGTGTTCTTCCTTCTACACCTGCGGTGTCTAAAGCGCCACGAACAATGTGGTATCTAACTCCTGGCAAATCTTTTACCCTTCCACCTCTAACCAATACTATCGAGTGCTCTTGTAAATTGTGTCCTTCTCCAGGAATGTAAGCGTTCACTTCATTACCATTTGTTAATCTAACACGCGCTACTTTACGCATTGCAGAGTTAGGTTTCTTTGGTGTTGTAGTGTATACACGCGTGCACACTCCTCTTCTTTGAGGACACGAATTTAAAGCAGCCGATTTACTCTTCTTGGTTATTTTGGCTCTTCCTTTTCGTACTAATTGTGAAATTGTTGGCATATATCTATACTATATAAATTTGTTTACCTCTTTTTAAGAGGGCTGCAAATGTAGAAATTAATTTTCTAAATTCAAACCGTAAAGGATTAATTTTCAATAGTTTTTTAAAATTTCATTTTTGACTATATTAAATCAGTAGTTTTAACGTTAGTTTTACACACTAAATTAAACCGTCTCGTGCAAAAACAAATTGTTTTTATAATCTTATGCTTTTCTTTTTGTTCTTCGGAATTACTAGCGCAAAATTTAAACTTAATAATTAATGGTGCAACCGAAGCCGAAACCCAAACAATTGATTCTTTAGATTACGACAAAACACACAAAGACTTCAGCTCGTTAGCTCTTGAAGTTGACACCCTTCATCAAAGATTAATAAAGCTTGGCTATATAGAAAGCAAACGTAGTACTTCAGAAAAAGTAAACGACAGTTCTATTGTTTACAATTTTCAGTTAAATACGAAATATAAGACACTACAGATCTATTATAATAATACATTAATAAGCAAAAAGACCCTCTCGCTTATTAGCAAAGCACGTTATGATGATTATTTCAGCATTCCTTTTTCGGAGGCTGAACGCGTTTTAAACTTTATTAATACCCAAATCGCAAATGACGGCTTTCCATTTTCAAAAATCAGACTTTCTGATATAAAAGTAAAAGACAATAAAACAGTAACTGCTAACCTCTTAATATCAGAAGGCGAAACCAGACGGGCACTAAACAAAATTGTATTAAAAGGTTATGAGAAATTCCCTAGGTCCTTTTTAAAACGTTATTTAAAAATTAAACCCTCACAAACTTTTAATATCGAAACTATAAAAAAGAAAATAGCTGTCTTAGATAATTTACGTTTTGCAAAACAAATTAAAACACCTGAAGTCCTATTTACAAAAGATTCAACGTTACTTTATCTCTATATCGAAAAAGCAAACAGTAATACATTTGATGGCTTTTTAGGATTTAGTACGGATGAGGACACCAATACCTTAGATTTTAACGGTTATTTGGATCTGGAACTCAATAACAATTTAAATTATGGTGAATCCTTAAAACTATTATATAAGGGTAACGAAAATGAAGAGAAAAATTTTGAAATTAAATTAAATCTCCCCTATCTATTTGGCTCTCCAGTAGGAACGGAATTAGAATTAAACATCTTCAAGAAAGACTCCTCATTTACAACTGTAAATCAAAAAGCAAAACTATTTTACCAGCTTAATTCAAAAAACAGATTTTATTTTGGTGTTGATAATACACAATCTAACGCGCTTTTATCTAACAATACCTCTATTAGCTTAAACGATTACAAATCTAATTTCTTAAGTACGCGCTACGAATTTGAGCATAGAAATAGTAAAAACGCGCTCTTTCAAATTAGAACATTAGCACAATTGGAATTTGGCTTTGGCAATAGATTATTATTACAGACCAAAGAAGAACAGATAAAGCTATTTTTAAATGCCCATCACATTTTTAATTTAAATGAAAAAAACAGCATTTATATAAGGCTAAATGCTTCTTTTCTTGATTCTGAAACCTATCTTGAAAACGAACTTATAAGATTGGGAGGCATCAATTCTATTAGAGGTTTTACAGAAAATAGTCTTACAGCAACCAGATACGCGCTTGTAAACACAGAGTACCGCTACCTTTTAAGCAATACAATTTATGCGCATAGCGTGATAGATTATGCTTCACTCGAAAACAAAATCACAAATCAAAAGGAAGCGCTTTATGGTTTTGGCTTAGGCTTTGGAATCATAACCAAAGCAGGATTATTGAAATTTAATTTCGCAAATGGAAAAACAGAAAATCAACAATTTCAATTTTCTAACTCTAAAATCCATCTTAGTTTAACGTCTCTATTTTAGAAATTTTAACCAAATACTTGAAGTTTTTTGAAAAAAAATTGAAATTTTAACCAATAAATATTGTTTAATTAACTTTTTATTATGATTTTTGGCACAGACTAATTCAAATAAAATATAAAATGAAAACAAAGTTTAGTGGAATTTTAACGCTATTACTAGCGTTTGTTGTGCAACTATCGTTCGCACAAGAAAAAAATATTTCAGGTACGATTTCCGATGAAAGCGGATTACCCTTACCTGGAGTAAATATTGTTGTAGCAGGTACAAATGACGGTACTCAAACAGATTTTGATGGTAAATACTCAATTTCTGCGAATACTGGTGAAGTACTTACCTACTCATATGTTGGTTACAAAACGGCAAACAAAACTGTAGGAACTGAAAACAATATCAGTTTCAATATGGAGTTGGATGTTGAAGCTATCGACGAAGTAGTAATTACCGCTCTTGGTATTAAGAGAAAGAAAGACGAGGTTACAACAGTTTACCAGGAGGTAAAAACCGAGGAACTTGTTAAAGCAAACAACCCTAGTGTTGTAAACAGTTTATCTGGTAAAGTATCTGGTTTGACTATTACACAAAACTCTAATGGAGTTGCTGGAGGTACTAGAATTGTACTTCGTGGTAACCGTTCTATTTCTGGTAACAACCAGGCTTTAGTGGTTATTGATGGTGCTATTTCTGATACTACTTTCTTAAATGCTTTAGATCCTAACCAAATTGATTCGGTTAACGTTATAAAAGGTGCGGCTGGTTCTGCATTATACGGTTCTCAAGGGTCTAACGGTGTAATTGTTGTTACAACAAAGAAAGTGACTAAAGGAGAAAAGATGACTATTCAAGTAAATAGCTCAATCGATTTTGAAACTGTTGCTTATGTTCCAGAAAAACAAACCAGATATGGTCAAGGTTGGGATTTAGGAAATGGTTTTGAAAATGTTATTTACGAAAACGGTGGATGGGGTCCAGAATTTGATGGACAAATAGTTCCTGTTGGTTTACCTCAAGCAGATGGTACTTTTATTACTGCGCCATACGAGTCTAGAGGTTCTGATCATATTAAAGAATTCTTTAGTACTGGTTTAACAAAGCAAAACTCTATTTCTATTTCTTCTGGAAACAGTGAAGGTTATATCACTTTAGGTGCTAGAAATGTAAATACAGAGTTTGTTGTAAAGGGCGATCAACGTAAACGAAACACCCTAACATTAAATGCTGGTAAAACAGCTGGGAATTGGACTGTTGCTAGTAATATTATTTACACCAACACCTCTGCAGAATTTCACAATGGAGATTTATACAGACAATTACTACAGTCTGCTACGAATATTCCAATTCAGGAATTTGCGAATTCAGGAAATGAAGGTCACTGGAATGCTTACTTTACTAACCCATATTGGAACCTAGTAAATCAAAGAGCTAAAAACGAAAACAATAATTTAAGTTTAACTGGTGATTTAGGGTATAAAATTAATGACAACATCTCTCTTAAGTTAGTAAGTAACGCAAGAATTACAGATGCACAAAATTTGACTTTTCAAAACGAATATGAAGAGCCAACAGAAATCACCACAAATACTGGTGCTACTAGATCTCTTATTTCTCAGTTTACTTTTCAAAATTTTAGAGATAGCCAGTACTACACTGACTTCTTTATTAATTTAGATTACATGTTAACCGACGACATCTCTTTTGCAGCCAATATTGGTTTAAACAATCAATATTTCAAGCAAAGTAATACTATTGTTGGTGGATCAGATTTAACAGTACCAGGTGTTTACACAACTGCTAACTTAAATAATGGCCCTGATGATGCAGTTACTGGAGATTTTAGATCTACTAGATCAAGAATAGGAGCATTTGCCAATGTTGATTTTGGTTACAAAGACTTTTTCTTCTTAAATATTACAGGTAGAAATGACTGGTCTTCAACTTTAGCCAAGTCAAACCAATCTTTCTTCTACCCTAGTGCAAGTATCTCTTTCTTACCTACTAAAGCTTTTGATGCTTTAAAAGGTGATGTATTAAATTATATGAAATTGACTGCGGCATATGTAAAAACTGGTAATGACGGTGGTACTGGCGCTTATGATATACAACAATTTGTTAACCCAGGAGCTGCTTTCCCTATCGGTGGACAAAATTCATTTGTTGTGGATCAATCAATAACTGACCCATTACTTAAGCCAGAATTTTTTACAACATTTGAGGTTGGTATTAACTTAGGTTTATTAAAAGATAGATTAACTCTAGATGTGAGTTATGCTAATTTTACAGGTACAGATCAAATTAACCTTATTGGGGCTTCTGCAGCATCAGGAATTACAAATGCAAGCGTTAATATTGGGGAAACTAAAGGTACTTCGATAGAAGTTGATTTAGGTGTTAAAGTTATTAAAACAGAGAATATTAAATGGAATGTTAACCTAGGGTATTCTACAACGGATAACGAAGTTGTTAAAGTTTCAGATCAAGCAACTCAAGTAGCATTAACTACTGGTGGTTTAGCGCAATCTTATGCTATAGAAGGTGAAGCGTTCCCTGTATTACAAACAGCATATTATGAAAGAGATCCTCAAGGTCGTGTATTAATCGATCCTACAAATGGAGATCCAATTCAGGGTGCTGGTTTAAAAATCGCAGGTAGAACTACAGCTAAGCATATTGTAAACCTAAATACCTCTTTTAACTATAAAAACTGGTCTTTACAAGCGACTATGGATTATAGAACAGGTCATGTATTCTTCGCAGATACTAAATCTCAATTAACTTGGTCTGGTCATGCTGTTGAGACAGCTCAAGGTGGACGTGGATCATTTATTTATCCTAATTCGGCAATAGAAACTTCTCCAGGAGTTTATGAAGCAAATACTTCTGTGCCTTCTGCTGGTCCAAATGCAGGTGCTTTTATTACTTTCTTTGGTAACTACCAAGGTATTGGTGAAAACCATGTTTTAGATGCTACTGCTTTTAAAGTTAGAGAGCTATCTTTAAGTTATGACTTAAACAAAAATTACTTAAAAAACACGTTTATCTCAGGTTTAAGAATTAGTGCTACTGCTAGAAATCCTTTCATTGTATTACCTGCTGAAAACAGAGGGTATGCTGATCCAGAAAGTAGTTTTACTACTGGAAATGGTCAAGGTGTTAGTGGTGTAGATACGAACTATCCTCCGACTAAAACATTTGGTCTAGGATTAAACTTAACTTTTTAAAAAAAAAATTATGAAAAAATATATTAAAACAGGAATTGCATTGCTTTTTGTTGGAGCTCTTTTCAATTCTTGTGAAAGTACTCTAGACATCAATGAATCTGAAGTAGGTTTTACAACGGACGCTGTAAGTCCAGATTTATTGTTAGCAGGTGCCATTCAGGCACCTAGAACTCAATTTGAAGTTACAACTAGTGAATTAGGTAGTATTTTTATGAACCAGTGGGCTGGTGATATTAATAACGTTACTGGTGGTTTTCAAGATGAATTCAGACTAAACATTACGCAAAATTTCTATGGTTCGATTTGGAATAATCTTTATAGAGGTATGGGAACATACCAAACTATTATCGATTCTGAAGGTGATGCTTACAACAATCACAAAGCAATAGCAAGAATATTAAAATCTTACTATTTCCAGTATATCGTTGATTTATATGGTAATGCACCATATTCTCAAGCCTTACAAGGTGGTGAATTATTAACCCCAGCTTATGACGATGCTCAGGCTATTTACAGAGCACTTGTTGCCGATGTTAATATCGCTTTAGCAACTTTAGCTAATTCTTCAGAATATTTACCTGTAGGCGCTGAAGACACTGTCTTTCAAGGAAATTTAAACGGTTGGATTGAAGTCGCTAATACTTTAAAATTAAGATTATTATTACGTCAGTCTGAAATGACCGATGCTGATACTACAACTTACTTAGCTACGGAATTTGCAAGTTTAGCTGGCGGACCGTTTGTAACTGCGAACGCAACTCTTAATCCAGGTTATGTAAATGAAAATGGAAAATTAAATCCATTCTGGGCGAACTATGGCTTTGATGTTGCTGGAAATCCAACATTTGATCGTGATTTTATTGTCCCTTCAGAATATTTTGAAAAGTTCTTAAAAGGAGAAAATCAAACAGATGCTGATTTTAATGTTGGTGCTTTACCAGGAACAGGCGTTAATGATACAAGATTAGTACGTTTCTTTGATCCTGCATCAGGTGTTCCCGGTAATGGTGTAACAGGAGTTGTTCAAGGTGCTGAAAACAGCCAAGCTCCATCTCAATTATCTGAACCAGGACCAGGATTATTAAGAAGTTTTGATCAAGATAGTTATATCTTCACTGCTTCTGAAAGTTTCTTTTTACAAGCGGAGGCTATAGAAAAAGGATATTTAACTGGAAGTGCTCAAACAATGTTTGAAAATGGTATAATAGCGTCATTTGATCTATTAGGCGCTACAGGTTCTGCAACATACCTTACAAATTCTGCAAATGTTAACAGAATTGGTTGGAATGGATCAGCGAACAAAATTGAAGCCATTATGACTCAAAAGTGGATTGCACTTTGTGGATTTAATGCTATAGAATCGTTTATCGATTATAACAGAACAGGATTTCCTAATGTTCCATTATCGGTTGTAGCTACAAAGCCACAATTGCCTTATAGACTATTATATCCAACATCAGAATATTCAACTAACTCTGCAAACGTGCCTAATCAGCCTGTTTCAAATGCGTTCAGTTCGAAAATTTTCTGGGATGTTAATTAATAAAAATTGTTAAATTAAGAAAAATGAAAAAAATGAAAAAATTAAAATTAGTAGTACTCGCAGTAGTATTGTCTGCATTAAACTTTTCTTGTTTAGTGGATGATAGCGAAGAGAACTTAGAGGCTTTCGGAGAGTCTCCATTTATCGTAGGTTTCAATAGTAATACAGCTTTATTAAGCTATTTCCAAGATGTTGGACCTGTAGAAAGAGAATTTCCTATTAACTTTTTAGGAGGACAAACTGGAAACTTAACAAGTGACTTAGTTATCAACTATAGCATTGATCCTGCATCAACTGCAACAGAAGGTCAGGAATTTGACTTTGTAACTTTGTCAGGAACTGTAACTATTCCTGCTGGAAATAGTTTTGCCATGTTTCCATTACTAGTAAATACAGGAGGACTTGATCCAAACGTACCAACAGAGTTAATTTTAAACTTAGATGCCGTTTCTGGTGCACCAGCTACAATCTCTGCTTTAGGAGATACATTAGCCATTACATTCGTGGGATGTCAAACTACCTTAAATAACTTTAATTATTCTGTTGTAACAACTAGAGATGACGGTGCTACCTTAAATCAAGGAGTTGAAGATTTAAGATTAACTGCTGCCAATACACTTAAAACTAGAACTACTGGTCTTTGGTCTGATGGGCAATTACCTCCACCTGATCACGGTATGACTTTTACTGATGTGTGTGGAGACTTAAATGTTCCTGCTCAAAATTTAATGGAATTTTATTCGAACCAAGTTAGTGGAACAAATTTAGCTGGTCCTGATGGACAGGTAGATTCTGCAACCGGTAACTTCTCATTATCGTATCAAATTACCTTTTCAGCTGGTAACAGAACTTACGTAACAACTTATACAAGACTTTAATAAATAATCATAATAATGAAAAATACATATATTAAATTATTAGCTTTAATACTTATTGCTTCGGTTTCAGTGTCGTGTGTAAACGATGACGAAACGTTTGGTGTAAGTGACACAAAAGCTATAGCGACGACCACAGTCACTTCAATTACTGTACCGGAAGGTTCTACTGGTGTTATTCCATTTACTTTAAGTAAAGCATTAAACAAAGCTTCTCAGTTTAAAATTGAGTTGATGAGTGGTAGCGCTTCACAAGAAGAAATAATGGTAGGTGATCAAGAAACAGATGCTGATACTGGAATTCCAGGAGAAGGATTTGAAATAACTGTTCCTGCATACCAAAGCTCTTTCGAAATTCCTTTTGAGTCTTTACTAGATTTCGATTGTGAAGCGAATGAAAATGTCAAAATAAGAATTACTGCTGCTGGTGTAAGAACAGCAATAACACCTGATAGTGATGGTTACATCATTGATGTTGCTATACCTAATGTGCCAACATGGACCATAGTTGGTGTTGATACTTACGGTGATAGTTGGAATGGTGCATCTATTGACGTTACAATTGATGGTGTAACAACTAGCTATACTGTTGAAGAAGACACAAACACTTACTATGTTGGAATACCAACAGGCGCGACTTATTCGTTTGCATTCGTAAGTGGTGATTGGGATGGTGAAGTTGAATATACAATAACATCTCCTGATGGCGATGTATTTGCTGATGCATATTATCCTGCAGTTGGACAAATCACAAGCGGTACTAGTTCTTGTAACTAATTCCACTTCAAATATTTTTAAAAAACCACTTCTTTATGAAGTGGTTTTTTTATTTTTGTTAAAAAAGAAAGATGAAAAACATTACTTTATTACTCATTTTATTAACCAGTTTATTTAGCACCGCTCAAAACACAGTCGGAACCATAAGAAATGATTCGGGTTCTTTTAATGCTTACACTTTGTTATCACCAATAAACTCAACAGAAACTTACTTGATAAATAACTGTGGTCAAGTCGTTCACCAATGGACAAGTACATACACACCAGGAGCTTCTGTGTATTTATTAGAAAATGGTAATCTACTAAGAACCGGAAAAATTGCTAATAATAATTTTCAGTTTGGTGGTGTTGGAGGCAAAATAGAATTATTTGATTGGGATAATAACTTGCTTTGGGAATACACTCACTCTGCTAATGATTTTACACAACATCATGACATATACCCCTTACCCAACGGTAACATAATCATGATTGTTGCTACCAAAATGAACGAGGCAGAGGCATTACAGGCAGGTAGAGATCCTGCGAACTTAACACAAGGTGAGGTTTTTAATGAACAAATTCTAGAAATTCAACCTGTTGGCACGAATCAAGTAAACATCGTATGGGAGTGGAACATTAAAGATCATTTAGTGCAGGATTATGATGCTACAAAAGACAATTTTGGTGTTGTAGCAGATGCTCCTGGGCGTTTAGACTTCAATTACATAAATATTACTAATGCAACTGCCAACTGGCTACATGTCAATTCAATACAATACAACGTCGCCTTAGATCAATTAGTTTTAAGTTCAAGAATTATGAGTGAGATCTATGTTATTGATCACTCTACAACTACAGCACAGGCAGCGACTAATACAGGTGGAACCTATGGAAAAGGTGGCGATTTTTTATACCGTTGGGGAAATAATGCCGCTTACGATAAAGGAACTCCCGCTACACAGACTTTATTTGGGCAACATTATCCACATTGGATAGCTGACGGACTAACAGACGCTGGAAAACTCATGATTTTCAATAATGGAGGAGATCGTGCTTATTCGTCGATTGATATAATTGACCCCATTGAAACAACTCCTGGTCATTACGTTTATGATCCCGTTAATGGTTACGCGCCAACAACAGCAGAATGGATATATACAACGCCAACAAACACAGATTTCTATACAGCTATTTTATCAAGCGGCCAGCGCTTGCCAAATGGTAACACCTTAATTTGTGATGGCGACTCCGGCTATTTTTTTGAAATAGATTCAAATGAAAATATTGTTTGGGAATATGTTAACCCCGATGCAACGAATACTATTATTAATCAAGGGGATGCCCCTTCTTTTAATCTTGTATTTAGGGCTATAAAATTTGCACCAGATTACCCTGCTTTTAGTGGAAGAACTCTAACTCCCGGAGACCCCATAGAAACAAACCCAGATTTAAGTAATTGTACTGTTTTAAGTGTCAAAGAAAATGAGTTACCAGAAGTGAGTATTCAATTATACCCAAATCCTGTGGTAGATATATTAACTGTTGTCTATGAAAAAGAGATTAATAAAATTGAAATTTATACGCTATTTGGTCAGCTCATTCAAGTGATTGAGAACTCAAATGTTGTTGACTTAAAATCATATGCATCAGGATTGTATTTAGTAAAAATTCATGCTAACGAAGGTACTTTAACCAAGAAAATTATAAAAGAGTAGTTTTTACTCCACTAATATATGAAGCGGCTGATTTTTATCAGCCGCTTTTTTAATACCTTTGTCACAATGGAAGATAACACACAAATTTTTGGTTTAAGAGCGGTTATAGAAGCTATACATGCTGAAACAACTATAGATAAGGTTTTTTTACAAAAAGGTCTCAAAGGAGCGCTTTTTTTAGAGTTAGAATCCCTTTTAAGGAAACACAGTATAAATTCTTCATACGTCCCAGTTGAAAAACTAAACCGCCTTACTAAAAACAACCATCAAGGTGTCGTCGCACAAATTTCTCCTATTTCCTTTTATGATTTAGATACTTTAGTTGAACAAACGATAGCAAGCGGTGCTACACCACTATTCCTTTTATTGGACCAACTTAGTGATGTAAGAAACTTTGGTGCTATCATTCGAACTGCGGAATGTACAGGTGTTCATGGTATTATTATACAAAAAAAAGGTGGTGCTCCTATAAATGGTGACACCATTAAAACAAGTGCTGGTGCCGTTTTTAAAGTTCCTATTTGTAAAGTAGACCATATTAAAGACGCCATGTTTCACATGCAGGCTTCAGGTATAAAAGTGATTGCTGCCACCGAAAAAACAGAGCACACCATTTATGATGTCTCTTTAAAAGGGCCCTGTGCCATAATTATGGGTTCAGAAGGACGCGGCATTAATCCTTCCGTTTTAAAACTGGTAGATGATAAAGCAAAGTTGCCTTTATTAGGCGAAATAGAATCTTTAAACGTATCTGTTGCTTGTGGTGCATTTTTGTATGAAGCGTTAAGACAACGTTTATAGGTCTTCTTTGTTTTCTTTGAATATATAATTATATTGAGGAGCCTCTTCTGTTAATGGTTCCTCTTTTATGCTTTCAATAAAGTTTCCATTTTCATCGAAGTGTTTCATAAACTCATCGTCTTCTTCATTATAAGTAGGTTCTTCCCAACTATACTTTTTTGGTTTTGCTATTTCTTTTTTAAAGAGTAAGGCAAAAATAAATCCTGTTAATAAACCGGCAGAATGACCTTCCCAAGAGACTTGCTCATTTATAGGAAATGCGTAGATAAACATACTGCCATAAATAAAAATAACCACTAATGACAAGGCTATTAAACGGTAATGTTTTGCAAAGATGCCTTTAAAGAAATTAAAGCTAAATAAAACATAAATCAATCCGCTAGCACCAATATGATACGAGGGTCTTCCTATAACCCAAGTTATTAAACCAGACAATAAAATACCGTAAACTACTACTTTCCATGCAATGGGTCTATAAAAATAAAACAAAGCAGAAGATAATACGAATAGTGGAATCGTATTAGAATATAAATGTTTTATATCTCCATGAATAAACGGACTTAATAAAATACCACGCAAACCTTTTACCGTTTGCGGATAGACCCCAAATTTATTAAAGCGATAACCGAAACGGTTCTCTACAACAAACACCAACCAAATTAATAGTACAAATAGTATGGGATTGGTTAATGCCCCGAGTGAAAACTTAAAAGGCTCTTTTTTCTGTTTTTTCATACCTTCAAATATAGCAATTAACTATCCAATAGTGCTATTGTGCTAGAATGTCAGTCATGAGAAACATCACGCATTGCGATTGTGCTCAATACACTCGTTAAAGCTCAAATCCCTATTCACAAAAAAAAGTACCTTGAGAAATGAAAATTAAAAAATCCCTTAAAGTAAATAGCCATGAGTAAATCCAGAGATTTTTAAGAAGCATGATCAAAATTATATCCAATATTTAAAAAAAGCTTAATTTTACGGTATGAATACTCCTTTAGCCGAAAGATTACGCCCGAAGACTTTAGCAGACTATGTGAGTCAGACCCATTTGGTTGGTGAGCAAGGTTCGCTTACTAAGCAAATTACTCAAGGCTTGATTCCCTCGTTAATTTTTTGGGGCCCTCCAGGTATTGGAAAAACAACACTAGCTAATATTATTGCTGAAACATCTGGCAGACCATTTTATACTTTGAGCGCGATCAGTTCAGGAGTAAAAGAGGTGCGAGAAGTTATTGAAAAAGCCAAGCAAAGTGGTGGTTTATTCACGACTAAAAATCCGATTCTATTTATCGACGAGATTCATCGTTTTAGTAAATCCCAACAAGATTCACTATTACAGGCTGTAGAAAAAGGATGGGTTACTTTAATTGGAGCAACCACCGAAAACCCAAGTTTTGAAGTGATTCCAGCATTGTTGTCACGTTGTCAGGTGTATATATTAAATCCGTTTGAAAAAAAGGATTTAGAAGCGCTTTTAATGCGCGCCATTGAAACCGATGAGGAAATCTCTAAAAAAAAGATTATACTCAAAGAAACCGATGCGCTATTGAGGCTTTCTGGAGGTGACGCCAGAAAACTACTTAACATTTTTGAATTGATTGTCAATGCTGAAGAGAGTAAAGAGATAACAATTACCAATGCGAGCGTTTTAGACAAAGTACAAAACAATACAGTGCGTTACGATAAAACTGGTGAACAACATTATGATATTGTTTCAGCGTTTATTAAATCCATTCGTGGTAGCGATCCAAATGCAGCCGTATATTATTTAGCACGCATGGTTGAAGGTGGTGAAGATGTGAAATTTATTGCCCGGCGCATGCTTATTCTGGCCAGCGAAGATATTGGCAATGCCAATCCTACAGCATTAGTAATGGCAAACACCACGTTTCAAGCCGTTTCCACTATTGGTTATCCTGAGTCCCGAATTATTTTAAGTCAGTGTGCCACCTACTTAGCCTGTTCACCAAAGAGTAATGCTGCCTATATGGCCATAGGTAATGCACAACAACTAGTAAAAGCTACCGGCGATTTATCTGTACCATTAGCCATTAGAAATGCACCAACAAAACTTATGCAAGAAATAGGTTACGGCGAAAACTATAAATATTCTCATAACTACGAGAATAACTTTGTTTCTCAAGAGTTCTTGCCTAAAGAAATTGTAAATACTACCCTCTACGAGCCTGGAAATAATGGAAGAGAAAATACACAACGTGAGTTTTTAAAAGAAAGATGGAAAGAGAAATATGGGTATTAAAATTGAATCTCAATAATGCTTGTTTGCAAATCATTTTCTACATATTGCGCAAGAATCCATCTGTTATTCTTTTTATACACTAAAGCGTCCTTACTTTTAACTATAAAAACATCGTCTTTTCCTGAAAAAAATAAGGTATAACGTACTTGTCCAGCATTATTCTTTAATTGATAATTAACAATACTTCCAGGTATTAGCGTTGCTATTAAAGCATTGTTTTCCTTCTCAATAATTACTGGTTGTTCTTCTTTAATTTGACTTACCGAATTTTCACCCTTTTCTTGTTCTCCTGCCTTTACCATCTTAGGCTTCTTTTCGGCTTTGAGTTCTTCAATCTCACTTTTTAACTTTTCTATTTCGGTTTGAGTACCTTTTTCTGGAATTATCGTTGTAACGGTATCACTAGTTGGGACATAATTATAATTCTCCATTTTAATGGACTCAAAGGCCATACGAATGGCTTCTTGAAACGCTTTTTTATAAGCTTTTTCTCTAGAAACACCTTGAACAGAGGTAAACACGACCTCCTCCCGACAGTTTTTTAACTGTATTTTCATTTGCGTTTTAAGCAAACTAGATTCGTCTATAATAGTCGCTTTCAAGGCGAGACAGCCATTTTTAATAAGATCTTCTGGCAAGGCCTCATTAGACATAAGGGTTTCAAAATTATTTTTCTCAAATAGAAATTTTAAAAGCGCATTTAAATTGTACTCACTTTCACTTTTTTGAAACTCAAATTTAATTGGCACTACGATATATTTATAATCATTCAAATTATTTTGAGCAAACGACATTGACAGTGTTATAAAAAACAAAGCGATACAGGTGATATTTTTAATCATAATATTATAAATAGTTTTTTAATTCAAGGAGGTGGTTTATGCTTTTTATATGGTCTTCCAATACTACTTTATGGTAATTAAAACAAATGGCATCCAGTCCAATATTCAAGGCCCCTTGAACATCTGCCTCAAAATTATCTCCAATCATTATGCCATTTTCTTTCTTAATATTTGCGAGAGCTAAGGCGTGATGAAACATTTTAGGATTTGGCTTCTTTACACCAACCATTTCAGAATTGGTAATTGTGTCAAAATAATGAGCAATTTTAGCTTTCTCCAATTTACTTTGTTGTACTTCTTCAAAACCATTAGTAATTATATGCAGTTTGTATTTTGGTTTTAAATATTCTAATATTTCTATTGTCCCTTCAAAAACATGATTGTGTGTTGTTAAATAATCAATGTAGTCTTTAGAAAGTTGATGAATAATTTCATCTGACACTTTTATATTTAAAACATCAAAGGTGTCTTTCAATCTACCGTAGCGTAAATTCGCTTTACTCACTTTTTCTGAACCGTAGAGCTTCCAATATTTTAAATTTATGGGTTGATAAGCCTTAGAAAATAGTTCAAAATCAATGGCGACATCATTCTTCTTAAAAATAATACCAAAGGTTAGTCCAGAATTTTTATCGAAATCCCAAAGTGTATGATCAAGATCAAAAAAAATATCTGTAATGTTATGCTTCATGTTCTGAGTCTAATATAATATTGAATAACTCCTTATACCCTTGCCAGGTCTCATCAGTTCCAAAGGTATAGTTATGAAACACAGAAACAAACTCGCCGTTCACTTTTTTTACTTCATTAATCACTCTATTCAACATCATCTTCTTATCTAGTAAAGACTGGTGTTTTAAGAGGGCGTAATCTAAAACATGATAGGTGTTTATACGCAAAGGCGTTTGAACTTCATAATCTAAATCGTAAAAGAAAAACGGTGTACATGTTCCTGCTCTAAAGCCTATTTGTTTGATGTAACCCATGGTATAGTCTTCCGGTATTTCTAATTCTACTAAGTTCCTGTACGATTCGGGCAAGTTTAGTTTTGAAAAAGAATGTCTTGAAGCTTCTAATTCTTGATTAATAATAGACTCCATTCTTAATTTTTCTTCTTTTAAAATAGCTTTACTTTCTAATGCAAAATAAGAGGCTTTCAAACCAATTCTTGAATAGTCTCCTATTTGCTTAATTAAGGACTGAAAGGCAGATTTTTGAGCATTAATATTCTTGTCATACGTTGAAAAATCTCCAATTAGAAAAAAGAAGACAAACTTGTTTACGACTTGCTTTTGCTTGTTTATGATATACTTAAAGGTGTCATAAGGATCATTTTGTAAACCAAAAAGCACGACGTATCGCTGGTATACTTTTTTCAATTTAAGCATTGAAAGATCGCGTATCGTGCCACCAAAAGTGCGCATAATCCCTTTTAGTTTAAAAGCATAGGCACTAGGCACATCTATGACTGGTGTGATTTTGTACTGACGCTCTGGAAAAACAAAATCTGGATACTGATCTTGTAGTATTTTTCTAAATTTAAAGGCCCAGATATCAACCACGGGTTGGTTTAAAAAACCACTCTTAAAAGCTAAGCTTTCCTCGGCAGTAAAGCGACCATAATCGTCTTTAACGTGTGGCAAATACTCTTCATACCTGCTTAACAAATAAAAAGAGGCCGCAAAAATATCAAAGGGCAATGCGCTTAGCTCTCCATTGGCAAAAAAGCATTTTGTCTCTTCCCATTCACTAACTTTCAAGTCTAAGTCGTTTAGACCTTGCTCAAATAATAATTCGTTGGAGCGCACAAAAATCTCATGGCTTAACGGTTGTCTTGTATAAGACATTTTTAAGCTGTCGTGTGCTATAAATTCTTCAATCGTTGTTGTAAAATTTACAGGAACGCCAATAATTCGTGTACAAATTTGTTTAAAAATGTACTTAACTCTCGGTGTGATTTTATGTGTATAAACTAGAAGCATAAGCATTACAAATTCCAAAGGCTAAAATACCAAATTACAAACGCTTACTGCATTTTAAATAGCCGATTTTAGCATTTACTTTTTTTATTTTTTAAGTCGGTTCTTTTCTAGTAAAATTTTAAAGTAATGATTCGTCTGCAAAACTAAAATAAGCAGTTTCTGTGACGATTAAGTGATCTAAGACTTTTATATCTAAACTTTGTGCTGCCGTTTTTAGTTTTAAGGTGAGTACTTTATCTGCCTGACTTGGTTTTAAAGTGCCTGAAGGATGATTATGAGCCAAAACAATGCCTACTGCTCCAACTTCAAGTGCTGTTTTAAGGGCCAAACGCACATCGACCAGGGTTCCAGTAATACCGCCTTTACTCAATTGATTTTTCTGAATGACTTTATTTGAATTATTTAAATATACAATCCAGAATTCTTCATGAGGCAGTTCGCCAATTATGGGTTGCATGAGTTCAAAAACGGAAGCACTAGACGTTATTTTTTTTCGTTCTAAGGCGGCTCCTCCGCGTCGTCGTCGTCCTAATTCTAAAGCAGCAATAATGGTAATGGCTTTAGCTTCACCAATACCTTTAAATGCCATAAGTTGTTTAATAGACAACTTTCCTAATTCACTCAAATTATTATCGGTTCCCGCTAAAATACGTTGACACAGGGCGACGGCACTTTCTTCACGATTACCAGAGCCTATTAAAATGGCTACTAATTCTGCATCGCTCAATGCCGCTTTACCTTTATAAAGTAATTTTTCTCGTGGCTGATCGTCTTGTGACCAGTTCTTTATAGAAAATGAAGCCGCTTTTTTAGTCATTCTATAAATCTACATCTTTTTTTTTGTTTTCACTTTTAAATGCTCAAAGACTCTACATATGTGTCCTACTTATTAAGAAAATATTGTAAATTTCAGACACATAGTTAAATCATTTCGTTATGCAATCCATTTTTAATCCTGAAACGTACCAAGAGATACTAAATCGTGTTGAAAACCTAAACGAAAATGCGCAACCTAATTGGGGAAAGATGACGGTAGGTCAAATGGCTTCACACTGCCAAATTCCATTAAACGTTATACTTGAGAAAGAAGATTATGGTTTAAAACCAAACTGGCTTATTATTCTACTCTTCAAGAAATCAATGTATAACGATAAACCATGGCGTAAAAATATGCCAACACCAAAACGTTTTCAAGTCATCGAAACCAAAGATTTTAATACCGAAAAACAAAAACTAGTGACGCTTTTGAATGAACTCCACGAGCATAAAGAAAAAAACAATTGGCAACCGCATCCCGCTTTTGGAAAATTAACCAAAGACCAGTGGGGACAAATGCAATACAAACATTTAAATCATCATCTAACACAATTTGGCGTTTGAAATATCCACCACAACACCATCAGGACGGCGACATCAATCACATGATTGAAGTCATTAAAACCTATCCTCTAGCTACAGTTATTTCAGTTAAGAATAACGAACCTCTGGTCACGCATTTGCCATTAATTTATGAGTCGGGTAAACTTATTGGACACATAGACATTTATAATCCGCAAACTGAGTTGCTAAAGGACAATAACGACATTACCATTATATTTTCTGGCCCACAATGTTACATTTCACCAAGTATATATACCACTGCACAATTACCAACCTGGAATTATGTTAAAGTCCATTTAAAAGGTAAGGTAAAACGCATTGAAAATAATGAGACCTTAAAGCAGAGCTTAATAAGCATGACTGAATTTCTGGAAGCACCTGATCACCACTATATTTTAGAGCCAGACAATCCTAGACTGGATGCTAACCTCAACTATATTAAACTATTTGAGATAGAGATTACGCATTGGGAAGGCAAATTTAAACTCTCTCAAGACAAACACCCTAAAGACATTAGAAATGCGCGGGCTGAACTGCTTCGTGCTAATCAAGAGACTATAAAGGCTTTTTTAGATTCTATTTTCCTTTGAGTTATTGTGAAACCACTAAATGAAATACAAAGCACAAAATAGATAGCGATTAAAAAACGGTATATAGCGTAGTTACAATAACACCTCTATCATTGTCTAAAACAACAGACACAAGTTGTTTTTCTTCTTTTATTTTAAAGTCAAACGGTGGTGCTAATAGGTTTACGCCACTTTGTTTTTTAAGTCTAGTACCTTGTCCAGAAATAATGTCTTTATTGGGTGTAAACTCACCTTGAGGGACATGCTCTGTTAAAATAACATATTTAAAAGCGGCTAAATTACTTGCTATCTGTTGTATTTCAGCATTCGACAGGTGTTGTAATACTTGCCGCAGTAAAACACAGTCTCCAGAAGGCAAATCGTCTTTTGCGATATCCAAACATTGAAATTCTAAATGTTCTGCTTGAAATTGTTCTTTATTACGCGCTATGAGGTCGGCTACTATATCTACTGCAACAAACTGCTTTGTATGCTTAACCAATGCTTTTCCCACATTAAAATCCCCACAGCCTAAATCGCAGACCACTAAAGGTGTTTCAAAAGCTGTTAAGAATGCTGTTACAACCTTGACATATGGATTTACAATCTCAGGATCGTGTGATCCCGTTCCTGAATAAAAATGAGAGGTCTTCCCACCCCAAAGATTCATGCTATAAACCTGTTCCATAGCCGCTTTAGTTGGCCAGGGAGGCTTTATTTTTTTAGATGCCTTTCCTTTCTTATCCATAATCAATGTAGTACCCTATACTAACTGTAAAAATTTCATAAGGGTAATAACGAAACCTTAAACAGCTTGCACCTAATTTAGAATAACCTAAATAACAATACCAGTAACAGCCCTGATTTTAGGGCAAATAAATTGACAAATAGCTACTAAATCAATTCCTTAACTGCCTCAAAATCCAACCCACCATAATTACCAGAACTCATTAATAATAAGGCTTTATTCTCAAAATTCTGTGAGAAAAGAAACTGTTTAAATTCTTCGGGATTGGTGTAAATGATTAAATCCTCGCGCTCAAAAGCGTTCGCTATTTGTTCGTGTGTGACTTCTTCCAGTTTTTTAATTTCTACTGCATGTGGAGAATAAAAAACAACGGCAATATCTGCTGCATCCAACGCCCCTTTGTATTCTTTTAGAAACTCGGCATTTAAACTACTGTAAGTGTGTAATTCTAAACAGGCCACCAAAGTGCGGTTTTCATACTGTTCTTTTACGGCCTTTGTAGTTGCCTCTACCTTACTTGGTGAGTGTGCGAAATCTTTATAGGCAACACTGTTTTTAGTTTCTGCAATTTTCTCTAAACGTTTACTTGCACCTTTAAAAGATGAAATGGCTTCGTAGAAATCGTCTTCGTCGACACCCATATGTTGGCAAATCCATTTGGCACCAGCGAGATTATTCAAATTGTGTTTCCCAAAGACTTCAATTGGCAAATCACCTTCAGGAGTTTCGAGTAAGGTTTGTCCGTCAACGACTGTATATTCGGGCGTTGTATAGGCTAATTTACGTATGGTATTTTGAGACGTTTCCACAACTCTTTTAACCTCAGCATCTTCTTCATTGTAATTGATACTTCCGCCATTGACAATGCTATCTACAAAAATGCTAAACTGCTCTACGTAGTTATCATAGGTTGGAAACACATTAATATGATCCCAGGCAATACCGCTTAAAAGTGCAATATTGGGTTTATATAAGTGAAATTTTGGGCGCCGGTCTATTGGCGAACTCAAATACTCATCCCCCTCTAAAACAATAAAATCGTTGTCCTCGGTTAATTTAACCATGACATCAAAACCTTCTAATTGTGCACCAACCATATAATCCACATCCCGATCGTGGTAATGCATCACGTGCAAAATCATTGCGGTAATTGTTGTTTTTCCATGACTTCCGCCAATAACCACTCTGGTTTTATGTTTTGATTGTTCGTACAAAAACTCAGGATAGGAGTAAATTTTAAGGCCTAATTCCTGTGCTTTTAACAATTCTGGATTATCTTCTTTCGCATGCATTCCTAAAACAATAGCGTCTAAATGCGATGTGATTTTTTCTGGAAACCAACCAAAAGTTTCTGGTAACAGCCCTTTGGCACTTAATCTTGATTTTGAAGGTTCAAAAATAGTATCATCACTTCCTGTGACTTGGTATCCTTTATTATGTAATGCTAAAGCAAGATTGTGCATAGCACTGCCGCCAATAGCTATAAAATGTACGTTCATGGGTTTATTTTATGAAATGTAAATATAAGGATTGGATTTATTTTAGACACGAATCTTGATGTGATTATTCTTTTGTCATTACCCAGAGATACAACGACATTTCACAAAGCATTTTTATTTGCTAAAACAATTACGTTTCCATTGGAGATTTTTAAATTAACTCGTTTACGCTACAAACCTATAGCCTGAAGGTCAGGGGTTTAGAAATTGTTGTAGCTCATGTCTGATAGCGACTTTAGAGCGCGCGATTTATAGAGCAACTACTTATTGGCAGGCAAGCATTAAAAATTTAAAGATTATTTATTGTCGCTTTTTCTTCTTTAAAGACCTCTATCTTAGGTAAATCGACAATCGCTTTATCTATCCACTTCAACGCTTCGGTTTTATTTGCTTTGTGCTTATAAATTTGAGCCAAACGATAATAAGCCCATGATTTTGGCACACCATCCTTAGCGCTGTAATGTTCTATATAACGTTTTAAACACTGTTCCCCTTTATCCAATTGTACATTGTATTCTGCACAAACCTTACCAATTTGATAATGCATCGCATTACGCTTATGCTTTACATGAGCTGCTTCTAAGTTGCTAATCGCTTCATTAGACTTTCCTTCTTTTTCATAAAGATTCGTAAGTTTGTCATAACAAGTTATAGAGCCACCTTCTGTTATGGCGAGCTTATAGAATTTTTCAGCTAATTCGGGCTCGTCGTCATATTCATAAATATAGCCTTTTGCTAAATAGCCATCTACTTTTGAAAGATTAAAAAGTTCTTCAGCATATTTAAAACTTTTAGATTTACTACCCCCAATAATACCTGGCAGTTGCATGTATAATTCTACTAACGCCCAACGGGTATCTATGTGCTTTGGGTCCAGTTCAGCCGCTTTTAAAAAAGCTGTTTTTACATCACCAATAATCCCTAATGCCGTTATTTTATTCACAGAAAGGGCTTTCATCCCTAATGCACCACCATATTTATAATGGTAATTTGCGCGATTAGGTTTGGCACCAATTAGTTTTTTATATTGCTCAGCGGCTTCATCCCATTTTTTCTGGTGGCCAAAAGCATCCCCTAATAATTCGATAGCTTTTAAGTCTGATGCATCTTTTAAAACTAAGATAGACAGTTTTTGTTCAGCTTTAGCAAAGTCTTTCTTTTCTATTAATACCTCAGCTTCGCTATACAGCGATTGTGCCAATGAAAAAAATGGAACTAAAAGTAAAATGATGAGTTTTCGCATTATTAAAAATTAATTAGTGCTAATTTAATATTCTATTGGTACTGTTTTTGATTTTGTATGTTAAACATCTCAATAAATTTAAATTAGCATTCTTGAGAAATGGTCTTTCCCTTGAAAAGGGAATCTAAAATAAAAGGATTACTTTTAAAGTAGCTTAGTTTACTCAATGAAACGTTGCATTTACGCATTTAGTCTTTTGTAGAATAATTAATGAAACGATATTGCTTCAAAAAAAACAATAAATATCAAAAAATGAACCGAGCCTTCTCAATTATTAAAGCATGATAAACACTTTTTAGGCGAACACATTTTACCTTTAAAAAACAATAAATATCAAAAAAATGAACAAATTTGTCACGGTATTAATACTCATCCTTTTTGCAAACACTTCATTCTCTCAAAACAACAACTATTCCAAATTATGGACAGAAGTTGAGGATTTGGAAATTAAAGGTTTACCAAAATCTGCTTTAAAGGTTGTTGAAACTATAGAAGCACAAGCAAATGAAGAAAACAATGCGCCACAAAAAATTAAAGCGCTCCTCTTTAAAAGCAAATACCTACTCACTTTGGAAGAAGAGGCGCAACTCAATATTGTAAAGGCCTTTAAAGCCGAAATTAAAAACAGCGCGGCTCCCACTAAAAACGTTTTAGAAAATATTTTAGCAACACTATACTGGCAATATTTTCAGCAAAACAGATGGAAATTCTATAATCGTACCACGACAAAGGAAAAAGTTGACACAGAGGATTTTCGAACCTGGGATTTGCAAACTGTGTTTGAAGAAGTGCATTTTTATTACGACCGTTCTTTAGAAAACGCATCAATTTTGCAACAAACCAACCTAGAAGCTTATAGCGAATTACTTCATGAACAGAAAGATTCCAAAATCTACCGTCCAACATTATATGATTTTCTGGCGCACAACGCCCTTCTTTTCTATAATACCTCCGAAAACAGCATTACTAAACCAGCTTATAAATTTATAATTGATGATGCCAAGTATCTTTCGAAATCTGAAACATATGCCAAACTACAAATAGCATCAAAAGACACGGCTTCTTTAGCGTTAAACGCATTAAAACTCTATCAGGAATTAATCAGGTTTCATCTCAAAGACAAAACCCCTTATGCGCTTGCGGCTGTAAATATAGATCGTTTGGGTTATGTTAAGGAAAATACGGTTATCAAAAACAGTGAAGCCCTTTTAATTGACACCTATCGATTAGAAAGTGAACGTATTGCTTCACACGAAGTTTCAGGTTTATATGATTATGAAATCGCAGCTATTTATACTAATCAAGCCAATAATTATTCGCCAGAAGCCCCTTTAGAACTGCAATGGAAGAACAAGGAGGCCTTAGCCCTTTGCGACGCCGTAATTTCAAAATTCCCAAAAAGTAAGGCCGCAGATAAATGTAAGGGACTAAAAGCCCAAATTAGCAATCCGAGCTTGAGTATTTTAACGGAGTCATTGCTCCCTGTGCAAACCCATGGAAGGCTACTAGTAACACATAAAAATTTGGACCAGGTATGTCTTTCTGCTTATAAACTGACTGAAAAGCAACATAAAACATATGCCAAAATCTATAGACAAACAGAGCGTGAAGCCTTTATTACAAAGTTAAATGCTATTGAGAACTGGGAATCCGCTTTAAAAAACGAAAAAGATTATCAGTTTCACCGCACCGAAATTATAATGCCACTATTAGCGAATGGACGTTACCTAATAATCGGTAAAACAAAAGATTTAGAAAAAAATTTCTTAGCCTTTTCTACTGTCCAAATAACCAATATGGCAGTGGTAGAATACGATTATTACGACGAAAAGCACCTTCAAATCATTAATAGAAATAATGGAAAACCTATTGCAAATGCTAAGGTTAGATTAGAATTTTTATACGATCATGAGGTGCAGGAAACGGTAAATAAAACAACCGATTCAAGAGGCAAATTAGTCATTACGAAACTCAAAAACAACAGGCGTCATGTGAATATCAAAATCACAGATAACAGTGAGGTGGCTCACTTTGAAAACCTCTACATCAATGGCTATTACAGCAACAGATACCCGGATACCCCTGAAAGTTATAACTCCTTTTTATTTACAGACCGAAGCATCTATAGGCCGGGACAAACCGTTTATTTTAAAGGTATTGCGATGAAAACAAAGGACGAAAAGTCTGAAGTCGTTGCTAACCAGAAATTAACAGCCTATTTATATAATGTTAATGGGGAAAAAATAAAAACACTCGATTTAATAACGAACGCGTATGGCTCCGTTGCAGGTGAATTTATATTACCCAATGATGGCTTAACCGGAAGTTTTAGCCTCCGTTTACAAGATAACAATCGTTTTAATGGGTATGCCTCTATTTCGGTTGAAGAATACAAACGTCCAAAATTTGAAACTAATTTTAAACCCATCACCGAAAGTATTAGAGTAAATGATAGTGTGACTGTAAAAGGAGAGGCTTTGGCCTATGCCGGCGCCTCTATTTCTAATGCTAAAGTCGTCTATCGCGTAAAACGAAACATTCAATATCCACATTGGTATTATTGGAGACATCCTGTAACTACAGATCAAGGTCAAGAAATCACCCAAGGAGAAACAATAACCGATGCTAATGGTCATTATGAGGTTACTTTTAAAGCCATTCCAGATGAAACGGTTGATAAGGAAAGCTTACCTATTTTTAAGTACGAAATTACCGCAGAGGTCACAGATATTAATGGGGAAACACGGAGTACAACAACAATTGTCAATGTTGGCTATCATGCGTTGTTAGCAAGTATTTCCATTCCTAATAATTTAGACAAAACAGAAAAAGACCATCAAATAACTGTCGATACTAAAAACTTAAATGGTGAATTTGTTCCCACAAAAGGCAGCATTAAAATTTACAAATTACAAGCACCCGAAAACGTATTACGCCCAAGGCCATGGCCAGCTGGAGATTATAAAAAACTAACAAAAGCCGAATTTAAAAAGTTATTTCCACATGACGCCTACGATACTGAAAGTAACCAAGAACAATGGGAAAAAGGTAAACTGCTTTTTGATGAAGAGTTTGATACCCAAGAGTCGAAGACCATAGATTTAGGAACTATTAAAAAATGGCCTTCGGGTGACTATATTGTGGTTATTGAAACCAAAGACCAATTCGGACAATTAGTAAAAGACGAAGCTAAAACGCGTCTGTATAGTGCGAAAGAAGAAACCTTAGCAGACAAGCAATTGTTTAGTGTGACCACTAATAAACAGACTTACGAGATTAATGAGACTGTCGCACTCATTTTCGGTACGGCAGCTAAGGATCTTTGGGTCACTGTTGCAATAGAAAAAGACCATGACATTATCAATACCTATGTGATTCAATTGAATGCAGAAAAGAAGACCATTAGAATACCTATAACAGCAAAAGACTTGGGTGGTTTTGTCGTACATTACAGTTTTGCAGCGTATAATAGTTTCCAGAGTAGCTCAATCTATATTAATGTACCCTATCCTAAAACCGATTTAGACATTGAAACGGTCACCTTTAGAGACAAACTACAACCAGGAACCGATGAAACCTGGTCATTTAAAATCAAAGGCCCCATGGGCGATAAGGTCTCTGCCGAATTATTAGCAAGTATGTATGACGCCTCTTTAGATGCGTTTAAGCCTCATAGCTGGCAGTTTAATCCGATCTATCATGGCACGTATCGTTCCGCTCTACAAAAGAGCGCTTATAGAAGTTTTGGCCAAAGCCATTTTAGTGTGCAAAGAGATTACATACTGCCTAATTATTACAGTCCTCAAAGCTATGACCAATTGAATTGGTTTGGATTATCTTTTGGTTATGGATCCCATTATTATATGAAAAGAGAAAAGGGAAAAGTTTCTGGTATAGAAATTAATGAAGAAGAGGCACAGCTTGAGGAGGTAGCAGTTGAAGCCATGAGTGTATCTGCTCCAACAGCAAATACCTATGATGCAGACGAAGCATTAAAAACTGAAGAAAGTACTGATGTTTTCTCACCTGACGCTACTGAAAAAGTAGATTTCTCAACCGTCAAAATCCGTAAGAACCTGCAAGAAACGGCCTTTTTCTTTCCACAGTTAGCTACAGATACTAGTGGCAATGTCTCTTTTAGTTTCACCGCACCTGAAGCGTTGACCAAATGGAAATTACAATTGTTAGCGCATACTAAATACCTAGAACATGCGACAACTTCATTAACTACAGTGACTCAAAAAGAACTGATGGTCTTACCAAATGTGCCACGCTTTTTACGCCAAGGCGATCAAATTAAAATTAGCACTAAAATTTCAAACCTGACAGATAACCCACTAGCTGGTGTTGCAGTGCTTCAATTGTTTGATGCCTTAACAGGTGAGCCTATTGATAGTAAACTATCTAATACAAACAACGAACTTGCGTTTACTGTTGATGCAAAAGGTAATACACAAGTCACTTGGGGCTTAAATATTACAGATGCGGTGTCCGCTATTCAATACAAAATAATAGCAAAATCTGGTGATTTTAGCGATGGTGAGCAAAATGCGTTACCAGTATTAACCAACCGCATGTTAGTAACCGAAACGCTAGCTATGTGGGTTAAAAGTAATGAAACACGCACCTTTACTTTAGACAAACTAGAAACAAATACCTCAAAAACACTTAAAAACCATAAGCTTACGCTGGAGGTGACAAGTAATCCAGCATGGTATGCGGTACAAGCACTGCCCTATTTAATGGAGTATCCTTATGAGTGTAACGAGCAAACATTTTCAAGTTACTATGCTAATGCATTGGCGCGCCATATTGCCAATTCCAATCCAAGAATTCAAGAGGTCTTTAATCAGTGGAAAAACACGGATGCTCTAGTCAGTGACTTGGAAAAGAACGAAGAATTAAAATCCATTTTAATTCAGGAAACGCCATGGCTTCGTGATGCACAAAGTGAAACCGAACAGAAAAAACGCATCGCGTTGTTATTTGATTTAAATAAAATGAATAACGAATTATCGAAAGCCAAAAGGAAACTAGAAAACAATCAGCTGGCTTCTGGTGGCTGGTCCTGGTTTGGTGATTATAGCGTAAACCGTTACATCACCCAACATATTATTACGGGTTTTGGACATCTGGAGAAACTTGGTGTTAGTCTGAGTGCAGGTGACGACAATAGTAGCGCTATGGTTGAAAAAGCCTTAAACTACTTAGATTCAGAATTCATTAAAGAATATAAAGACATTAGAAAGTTCGATGAAAAAGCTGATTTAACCCTAGATAGATTAAGCTATACACAATTACATTACCTATACATGCGTAGCTTCTTTCCAGAGAAAAAGCCATCAACAGAAGTTAAAGAAATCATGAGTTATTACCATTCACAAATCAAGAACTACTGGTTAAAGCGCAACCTGTATTCAAAAGGGATGATGGCCTTAGTGGCACATAGAATGCATGATAATAATACTTCTGCTAACATTTTAAAATCTTTAAAAGAGACAAGTATCACCAGTGACGAATTAGGCATGTACTGGAAAGAAAACACCAATTCTTGGTATTGGTATCAGGCACCAATTGAAACACAAGCTTTGATGATTGAGGCCTTTTCAGAAATTGAAAATGATACGAAAACCATCGATAATTTAAAAATCTGGTTACTTAAAAACAAGCAAACCAACAGCTGGAAAACGACCAAAGCAACCACCGAAGCTGTTTATGCTTTACTATTACAAGGAAGTGATTGGTTATCTGTGACAGAAATGGTTGAAGTCGTTATTGGCGGACAAGAAATCGCCCCTTCAAAACTAGAAGCTGTAAAAGTAGAAGCTGGCACGGGCTACTACAAAACGTCTTGGAGTGGCTCAGAAATAACCCCAGAAATGGCCGAAGTAAAAATAACAAAAACAGGAGACGGTATTGCTTGGGGTGGTCTATACTGGCAATATTTCGAGGATTTAGATAAAATCACTTCAGCGGAGACCCCTTTGAAATTGGAGAAAAAACTCTTCAAAAAAACAAATACTGATAAAGGAGAAGTGATTACAGACATTACGAAAGATACTGAGTTGCAGGTGGGCGATTTAATAAGAGTACACATAGAATTGCAAAGCGATCGTAATATGGAATTTGTACACATGAAAGACATGCGTGCTGCCGGATTAGAACCTATAAATGTGCTGTCTCAATACAAATATCAGGATGGCTTAGGCTATTATGAAGCGACAAAAGATGCCTCAACCAACTTCTTTTTCGATTATTTACCTAAAGGTATTTATGTATTTGAATATGATTTACGAGTGAATAATGCGGGGAATATGAGTAATGGTATTACCACTATTCAAAGCATGTATGCACCAGAGTTTAGCAGTCATAGTGAAGGGACGCGAATTACCGTGGAATAGGTTGTTATAGCATTCGCCGCAACAATTAGTAGCACACACAAAAAAAGCTGAAGTTGAACATGCTGTTCTAACTTCAGCTTTTTTTTATTCATTCCTATAAGGTCTTTTTATTATTAAAAACTAACTACTATTTTACTTACTAGGTGGTAATGTTGGTCTTACTTCAATTTTACTTGGTAAGGTTCTTGGATTCATTTTTATTAAGTCTACAACCAATTCACCAATATCTTCAATTTGAATTTTCCAGGCATCTTTATCACTTGGATCATTCCCATTAAAATGAGTAGCTACAGAGCCTGGCATGATGGTACTCACTTTTATATCATACTGTCGTAAATCTAACATAACAGCTTGGGTAAAGCCCGTAACACCAAACTTACTGGCATTGTAAGCCGAGCCGCCAGCAAAGAAATTGGTGCCAGCTAAACTTGATATAGTAATAAAATAACCTTTGGTTTTTTTTAATGCGGCGACACTGGCCTTGATAGAATTAAACACCCCTGTTAGATTGGTATCGATGACCTCGTTCCATTGCTTTGAGGTTAAATCTTCAATACTCCCAAAATGACCCAAACCAGCATTAGCTATAACAATATCTAATTGACCAAACGCGTCTATTACTTGCTTTACGGCGTCCTGTTGGCTTTCCAATTTACGCACATCTGCCTTAATTCCAAGAGCTTTAGCTTCCGTAGAACATTGGTCTTCTAATTCTTTAGCAGCGTTCTCTGCGGCCGCTGTGCTTCGGCTGGTAATTGCAACATGAATCCCTTGGGCCATGAGGGCTTTGGCAGTACCAAAACCTATGCCTTTTGTTCCTCCTGTTATTAGTGCAACTTTAGTATTAAGTGTCATCATAATTTACTGTTTTTTCTATGGTATCTAAAATTACAAAACTGAAATGATTATCTTTAATTTAGATTGTTATAAAAATGATAAAACTGCACCTTTTAATTTAAAGAAAAGCTTAAAAAAGATTCTCAATTATATTTCCAGAAATCTAAATAGTAATTAATCTAAAAATAAGTCTTTACTCAAAGCCTCCACCAATTTCGACAATAAGAATTTAAAAAGATTATTTTACTTTAAAATACTAACCAAAACAAAAACATTATGAATTCAAAAGTATTTATTATTCTAAGAATTTTACTTGGTCTCTTCGTTTTAGTCTTCGGCCTTAATAAATTAGTACCTGGTGGGTTTTTACCTATGCCAGAAACGAGTGGAGATGCAGCAGCCTACTTTACAGCTTTAATGAACTCAAAAACATTGATGCTAGTGGCTGTAGTTGAGGTCCTCGCTGGCTTAGCTTTAATTTTTAATAAATTTGGTGCTTTATTCGCATTAATTTTAATGAGTGTGTCTGTTAATGCTGTATTATTTCACGCTGTATTAGATCCTGGTGGTATTGCTGGAGCAGCGGTGCTATTACTATTAAACATTGCTGTATTAATTGGTTACAAGGAGAAATACAAGCCATTATTAAGTTAATTCAACTTCTAACTTGAATAGAAGAGGCTATCTAAAAAGACGTGTCCATTGTCATATTGAGCCTGTCGAAATATTTTAACCTACTGGTAATCAATATTAGTTTCGACAAGCTCAACCTGACAAAGTAAATTTAAAAGTCTTTTTAGACAGCCTCTTCTTTATTTTTTTGGTGGATACTCCGTAAACATCTTCTCGACTATGGCGTCTAACTTAGCTTCTCGCTTTTCGGGAGTTGCATTGGGATTAAAACTACTTACACTTCTTACCTGCCAAAATAGCCCAGTTTTAGAATCGTCTACAAACTCTACTATAATTTCCCTATTTATTTTTTCCTGCCCCATTGGAATACCTATTGAAACACCACCACCACTAAGTCCTACATTTCCTCCACCAAGCCCTACGCCTACAGTATTCCTTTGGCCCTCATGATATTCATTGCTTTTCAAATCGATAACAAAATCTGGTGTTTCAGATTTTGTCAATCCCATCGTATTTAATTTTGTTTCTAAGGCGAGAATAAAACGCTTTTCATCTAAACCAGTAAACCCTGTATCCATATCATCATAAAAATGATAGGTTTTATAGTCAGAAAAATTAGTGGTCTTTTCATAATCGTAATTCACATAAATGGGCGCGCACGAAACCACACATAGAAATAAAAGAACTATTTTTAAAATTTTCATAAGCCTCTTTTATATATAAAAATAACGAAAATTATACCATTTAGTATTCGTTTCAAACCGTTTGTCATAATTTTACTTTGAAAAATGAGTTTATTCAATGCTAATGACGTTGAAGTATCCAGAAAACAACCTTTAAAATTCAAACAGAGTTTAGAATTTTAATTTCTTTATTGTAATTTTAACAGAAATTAAAAAGGAACTATGGATTTAAAGCTTGCAGTGTTAATTGATGGAGATAACATCCCTTCTGCCCATGTAAAAGAGATGATGGAAGAAATTGCCAAATACGGCAATCCGACCATAAAAAGAATATATGGCGATTGGACGAAGCCGCATTTATCAAAATGGAAAACCATACTTCTCGAAAACGCGATTACACCCATTCAACAATATGGTTACACGACCGGTAAAAACGCAACAGATTCTGCAATGATTATTGATGCTATGGACATCTTATATTCAGAAAAAGTAGATGGTTTTTGTTTAGTGTCCAGCGATAGTGATTTTACACGTTTAGCGACAAGACTTCGTGAAGCAGGGATGCAAGTGTTTGGCATTGGAGAAAAGAAAACACCGAACCCGTTTATAGTGGCTTGTGATAAGTTTATTTATATTGAAATCCTTAAAGATCAATCTCAGAGTGATGCATCAGCATCTAATGAAAATAGTACCGCTTCAAAAAATACTGTGGATAATATTACGCCGCAAGTCATTAAATTAATTTCTAGCACCATATTAGATTTAGCAGATGATGACGGTTGGGCTTTTTTAGGTGATGTAGGTAGTCTTTTACAAAAGAAACAACCTAATTTTGATTCCAGAAATTTTGGCTTTCAAAAACTAACCCCTTTAATAAGTTCAATTAAAACACTTGAAATTGATAAACGAGAAACAACAAAAGGACGCTTTAAACTCGTTTATGTTAGAGTTAAAGAAAATGCAGCGATTAAGTCTAAAAAAGCGAAACAAAAAAAATAAGACGGTCTAAAAAGTTTTTATTACCATAAAATGGTCCTATTTTGAAATGCAATAAAAAGAAAAAGCTCTTAATCTGATTAAGAGCTTTTTGTTATAAACGTATTAAAAAAATATTAGTTTAATGCCTTCCAAAGCGCATCTTTCAATTCTGTTAAACCTTGTTGCGCAACAGATGATATTAGAAAGTAAGGAATGGGCAGTTCATTATCCAATTGTTCACTTAACTCCGCTTTAAGCTCATCGTCCAGCATATCACATTTAGAAATTGCAATTAGTCGGTCTTTATCCAACATCTCTGGATTGTAACGACGTAACTCATCTAATAAAATATCGTATTGCTTTTTAATATCCGGAGCATCAGCAGGAATTAAAAACAATAAAATAGAATTACGTTCAATATGTCTTAAAAAGTAATAGCCAAGCCCTTTACCTTCTGCAGCACCTTCTATAATTCCAGGGATATCTGCCATCACGAAGGTTTGAAATTCACGATATTTTACAATGCCTAAATTAGGCTTGAGGGTCGTAAACTCATAATCTGCAATTTTTGGTTTTGCCGAAGTCAAAACAGACAACAGTGTAGACTTTCCTGCATTAGGAAAACCTACTAAACCAACATCTGCTAAAATTTTAAGTTCTAAAATGATATCTTTCTCCTCCAATGGAATACCAGGTTGCGCATAACGCGGAGTCTGGTTTGTAGAGGTTTTAAAATGCCAATTCCCGCGACCTCCTTTTCCGCCTTCTACTACAATACGTTCTTCTCCTTCTTCTGTGATTTCAAAAAGAATCTCATTAGTTTCTGTATCGCGTACAACCGTTCCTAAAGGCACATCAACATACATATCCTCGCCATCTGCACCAGAACTTCTTCCGCTACTACCGTGTTCTCCATGTCCTGCACGAATATGACGCTTAAATTTTAAGTGTAACAAGGTCCAAAGGTTAGAGTTGCCTTTTAAAATCACGTGACCTCCACGTCCGCCATCTCCACCATCTGGACCACCTTTCGTGATATACTTTTCACGGTGTAAATGCGTAGATCCTTTTCCCCCTTTTCCAGAAGATACGTGCATTTTTACGTAGTCAACGAAGTTCCCTTCAGTCATTTGATTTTATTTTATGTTTATTTTAACTCAATCGCAGGTTCCCTACTTTCGCAAGAACCACAATTACAATTTATCAATGGTATTACACAACCGTTTTGTAATCACTTCAATATCACCAAAACCATCAACGCCAAAATATTTGTCCTGCGCTGAATAATAGTCTTTTAATATGGCTGTTTTAGTATAGTATTCTTTAATTCGGTTTCTAATAATGCTTTCGTCTGCATCATCAGCTCTCCCACTCGATTTCCCTCGTTCTAAAAGACGTTCAACTAATACTTCGTCTTCAACTTCTAAAGCAATCATGGCATTAATTTGAGAATCTTTACTTTGCATCAATTGATCCAAAGCCTTGGCTTGTGTATTTGTTCTTGGAAAACCATCAAAAATAAACCCTTTAGCGCCTGCATTTTTTTCAACTTCAGCCTCCAACATATCTATAGTTACTTGATCTGGCACCAACTCACCTTTATCCATAAATGATTTAGCCAACAGTCCTAAAGCGGTTTCGTTTTTTATATTAAACCTAAAAACATCTCCTGTTGAAATATGTAAAAGGTTATACTTCTCCTTTAAAAAATTAGCTTGTGTGCCTTTACCTGCTCCTGGAGGACCAAATAATACAAAATTAGTCATGTGTTGTGTTGTTTTAATTTGATATACTGCTGGTAAATCACGCCCTAATCCATCGTAGTCTAAACCGTAACCAACAATAAATTTATCAGGAATTTCTATACCAACATAATGTAGTTTAAAATCTTTTTTATAGGCTTCAGGCTTGTGAAACAAAGTGGCGATAAGCAATTGCTTTACATTTTCATTTTTAAAAATACGATGTACTTCATGCAATGTTTGCCCTGTATCTATTATATCTTCTAAGATAACGACAGTTCTGCCACTTAAATCTTGAGTTAAACCAATTAATCGCTGAATATCCTCAGTAGATTTCACGCCTTCATAAGACGCTAGTTTTATAAAAGTGACCTCACAGGGTTTCGGATATTTTTTTACAAAATCACTTACCAGCATAAATGAGCCATTTAAAACACCTACAAATACAGGTATTTCGTCTCCTAAGTCATTCGCGACTTCTGCTGCCATTCTCGTAACAACATCCGCTATTTCTTCCTCAGAAATAAAAGGCTTAAAGTATTTATCGTGAAGCTTTATCATGGCTTATTTTTATGAAAGTCGCAAAGATACGTATTTGTTAAACGATATACGATTTTCATACGCAATTTATGGCATTCTTTTCATTTTAAAATGTATTTTTGTGCTAAACCAAACTGTACTGATGAATTACTTTTCTTCACAATTTAAACTAGGTATTTTAGGTGGTGGTCAATTAGGCAAGATGATGCTTAATGTAACACGAAAATTTGATATTACTACCCATGTCTTAGGTGTTAATGACGATGCACCTTGCAGAATCGCTTGCGACCAATTCACGACAGGTGATTTAATGGATTTTGAAACGGTTTATAACTTTGGAAAACAAGTAGATCTGCTCACCTTTGAAATTGAAAATGTCAATGTCGATGCGCTCGAAAAATTAGAAAAAAAAGGTATTAAAGTCTATCCCTCTTCTAAGAATTTAAGGATTATCCAAAATAAAGCGAAACAGAAATTATTTTACTTAGATCATAATTTACCAACCTCAGACTTTTCTCGTTTTGCTTATGCTTCAGAAATTGAGGATGCTGTTTTAAATGGCGGATTAGAATTTCCTTTCGTCTGGAAAAGCGCACAATTTGGTTATGATGGTAATGGTGTTAAAATAGTTCGCACCTTAGCCGATTTAAAAGGATTACCGCCAGGAGAATGTATTACAGAAGCGCTTATTGATTTTAAAAACGAATTAGCGGTTATTGTTGCAAGAAATCCTGACGGGGAAGTAAAAACCTATCCTGTGGTAGAGATGGAATTTCACCCAGAAGCCAATCAAGTAGAGTATGTTATATGCCCAGCAAGAATCTCTGAGGCGGTTGCAAAAAAAGCACAAGAAGTCGCTTTAAACGTATCTAAGGCTTTTAATAATGTTGGGCTGTTAGCGGTTGAATTATTTCAAACTCAAAACGACGACATTTTAATTAATGAAGTTGCTCCCAGACCTCACAACTCAGGACACCAAACCATTGAAGCAAGTTACACCTCACAATTTGAACAACATATTCGTGCCATTCTAAATTTACCTTTAGGTAAAACAGAAAGTAAGGTGGGGGGCATTATGGTAAATCTGGTTGGTGCTGAAGGTTTTTCGGGTGAGGTTATTTATGAAAATATTGCTGAAATCATGAAAATGGAAGGTGTAACACCGCATATTTATGGTAAAAAGCAAACACGTCCCTTTCGTAAAATGGGACATGTAACTATTGTAAACGAAGATTTAAATACCGCAAGAGCGATTGCAGAGGACGTTAAGAATACAATTAAAGTGATAAGCAAATAAATTATGAGCAAAGTTGGCGTAATTATGGGAAGCGATAGCGATCTCCCAATCATGCAGGAAGCAATCGATATTTTAAAAGGTTTTGATATTGAAGTAGAAGTTGATATTGTATCGGCACACAGAACACCAGAGAAATTGTACGATTATAGTAAAAATGCGCATACCAGAGGTCTCTCAGTTATTATTGCTGGCGCTGGTGGTGCGGCACATTTACCAGGGATGGTTGCAGCTATGTCACCACTTCCCGTAATAGGAGTGCCAGTGAAAAGTAGAAATTCTATAGATGGCTGGGATTCCATATTATCTATCTTACAGATGCCTGGAGGTGTTCCAGTGGCTACTGTAGCCCTGGATGGCGCAAAAAACGCAGGCATTCTAGCCGCGCAAATTATTGGCACGAGTGACCAATGTGTTTTAGATAAAATTATAGTTTACAAAGAAGGATTAAAGCTAAAAGTTGAAGCTGCTTCAAAAAAACTTAAATACTAAACGTAAAAAAGTCTAGTCTCCTAGTTTTTTTATAGCTTTAAAGGGTTATCTAGAACCGTTTTTTCCACATCAAAGACTAGGGTGTTTAAAATTCTTAATTGGCCATCCATTGAAAGCATTCAAATAAATAGATTTAATGCATTGGAGGACACGAGAACAAATACAGTTTAACTTAAAAATAGGTTGATTTTTATCATAAAAAAAAGCCTCAAATAAATTTGAGGCTTTTCATCGCTATTAATCAATAATTTTTAAGAGAGTAACCAGCTCTCACGAAAAATCAAGACAAAACTAAATAATAATTACAGTTTGCTAAAATAATAATTGAAAGATTTAACTTACAAAAAATTACACGCTTATAAATGAATACATTAACAACAAACTTTTCGACCAAATACACATCAGCACCATTCGTTCAAATAGAAAACAGCGACTTTAAGCCTGCAATTATGCAGCTTATTGAGGAAACGAAGGAAGAAATTAATGCCATCGTTAATAATCCTGAAGCGCCTACTTTTAAAAACACCATAGAAGCATTAGAATTTAGTGGGCAGCAATTAAACCGGGTAACCAGTATCTTTTTTAATTTAAATTCTGCTGAAACCAATGATGAAATACAAAAAATAGCACAGGAGGTTTCTCCTTTGCTTTCAGAATTTGGAAATGACATTACTTTAAACGAAGATTTATTTAAAAGAGTAAAAGTGGTTTACAATCAAATGAAGGACTTAAATCTTTCAGTAGAACAAACCACACTATTAGATAAAAAGTATAAAGGTTTTTCTAGAAATGGTGCTAACTTAAAAGCGGATGCGAAAGTCAAACTTCGTGAAATAGACAAGAAATTAGCAAAACTAAAACTCACTTTCGGAGAAAATATTTTAGCCGAAACCAATAAATATGAGCTCCTAATAACCAGTGAAGAAGCCTTGTCTGGTTTACCAGAAGGCGCAAAAGAAGCCGCCAAACAATTAGCAGAAAGTAAGAACAAAGACGGTTGGTTGATCACGTTAGATTACCCAAGTTATATTCCTTTTATGACGTATGCAGATAATCGTGAGTTAAGAGAAGAATTATCGAAAGCTTTTGGCAGCAAAGCCTTTAAAGGCGATGCTTTAGACAATCAACAAAACGTTTTAGATATTGCAAAACTTAGTTATGATCGCGCACAATTGTTAGGTTATAAAACACATGCCCATTTTGTATTAGAAGAACGTATGGCAGAAACTCCTGAAAAAGTTGAGACTTTTTTAAATGAGTTACTAGAAAAAGCAAAGCCTGCTGCTGAAAATGAATTTGAAACATTAGAAAATTTCGCAAAAGCATTAGACGGTATTAAGGCCTTACAAAAATGGGATTCAGCTTATTATTCTGAAAAATTAAAACAAAAATTATTCAGTTTAGATGACGAACAATTAAAGCCTTATTTTAAATTAGAAAATGTGATTGCTGGCGCTTTTATGGTGGCGGAAAAATTATTCAATTTACATTTTGAAGAAATACACGATATCGATAAATACCACGAAGAGGTTTTAACGTATAAAGTAACAAACGATAAAGGCGACTTTATCTCACTTTTTTATGCTGATTTTTTTCCGAGAAAAGGCAAACGAAATGGCGCTTGGATGACCTCGTACAAATCACAATACATCCAAAACAACGAAAACGAAAGACCGCATGTGTCTATCGTCTGCAACTTTACAAAACCAACAAAGACCAAGCCATCACTGCTTACTTTTAATGAAGTAACGACCTTGTTTCACGAGTTTGGTCATGCCTTACACGGCATGTTAGCCAATACAACTTACCCAAGTTTATCTGGCACAAGTGTGTACTGGGATTTTGTAGAATTACCAAGTCAGGTGATGGAAAACTGGTGCTATGAGAAAGAAGCATTAGAGCTATTTGCGACACATTATGAAACTGGAGCAGTCATCCCTATGGAGCTAATAGATAAAATAAAAGCGTCAGCCACCTTTCAACAAGGCATGCAAACACTACGTCAAATAAGTTTTGGTCTATTAGATATGGCTTGGTATGGCACAAACCCTACAAGCATTACAGATGTAAAAGCCTATGAAAGTAATGCTTTTAGTGATACAGACCTTTATCCAGATATTCCAACGAGTTGTATGAGTACTACTTTTGCGCATATTTTTCAAGGGGGGTATTCTTCTGGGTATTACAGTTACAAATGGGCTGAAGTTTTAGATGCAGATGCGTTTGACTATTTTAAACAAGAAGGTATTTTCAACAAAGACGTAGCCACTAAATTCAAAGACCACGTGCTCTCTCAGGGCGGCACAGAAAATCCTGTGATTTTATACGAACGTTTTAGAGGTCAGGCAGCAAAACCAGAGGCTTTATTAAGGCGTGCTGGTCTGATAAAATAGAACAGCTCCTCTTCCTTTTAATTTAGGAAGGCAAAACAAGCATGCATTCTCCTCCTTTTTTTAGGAGGAGTTTTTTTTGATATATAGTACTCATTTTAATTTCTGTTATATTTCATATTATAGAGTTACCGAATAGGCAATTCTCTTTTTCAATAAGATAAGACTGCTGTTTATATTTAAACGCCGTTTATTTACGCTTGTGAATGAATTCTAGTTTAGAATAGTTGTAACACATGTCTCAAAAATCCCAGCATACAATAGGATCTATAGACGAAATACGCTTATTAGGAACCACCGTCTTTCTGGGAAACAAACATTTATAAAAATAAACTTTCAGTAATTACTGAAAGTTTAAAATATTTAATTATCTTTGACGCATGGAATATCAAGAAGCAAAAGAGAAATTTATTAGTACCTGGGGAAGTTTAGGCTCGCTATGGGGCATCAATAAAGCGATGGCCCAAATTCAATCCTTACTGTTTATTTCTACAACACCACTGTCTATGGAAGACATCATGGAAGACCTTAAGATTTCTCGTGGTAATACCAGCATGAATTTACGACAATTGATGGATTGGGGTATCGTTACAAAAATACTAGTCCCTGGAGAACGTAAAGAGTATTTTACAACAGAAAAAGACGTACAAGAATTGGCCAGAATTATAGCAAAAGAACGTAGTCGTCGCGAAATCAAACCGGTTATTAAAATTTTAGATGAAGTCTCGACTATTGAAGATGACGGCACCGAAAAAACAAAAGAACTCATAAAACAAACCAAAGCACTACACGAATTAACGGAGACTATGGATTCGATGATTAATAAATTAGTAAACCAAAAACAAAACTGGCTAACGAAGTCGGTTCTAAAACTCTTTAAATAAAAAAATTTAAATCATACTTTCATTTTTTTCTGAAAGTTTAAAATATTAAAAACAATGAAAAAGGCATTCAAAATTTTAAAAATCGTAAATATCATTGCTTTAGTCTTTCTCCTCCTAGGACCTTATGGCTTGCCGGTGACAGGAGGTCTACAAATTATTTGCGGATTATTCTTCACCTTCCTGTTTCCTAGAAATAAACTAATCTATATATACTTAGGCTTAGTCTTGTTTTTCTTCCTGGCATGGACTAGAGAAATTAATTGGTTTTTAATGCTGCCAATTTCATTAATCTTCTTTCTAACTTATATTATTTATTCTCAAAAAATTCAAAAATCATGAAATTAAACATCCCAAACTGGCTAATTATTCTAAGTGGTTTAGGTCAAATATTTACCGCTATAATTTACCCCTATATTCGGCATAAAGTATTCGATTGGTATAACGATGTCAAGCAACTAAAACCTCTAAATCAAGAAATTGTAAAAACCTATGGTCGCTATATTCAAGGTTTAAATTTCTATTTTGGTTTAATTGCCATTCTTTTGACTTCAGAATTAAAAAACGGAAGTGTTTTAGCTATTGCTATTACAGGATTAATGGCTGCTTATTGGGTTGGCAAAGTTTTAACTCAAATTGCCTATTACCCTATGTATGCTATTCCAAAAAAGGCCCTTTTTAAATTTGGTGGTTATGGCATGAATCTATTGTTTGTTTTATTCGCAGTGGTAAATGTACTATTGCTTCTTCAAAACATCCTGTATTATTTAAACTACAATAACTAAATCTATGGAAACACTTATACTAAAACACCAAGAAAAATCTAAAGAAAACACCATAGAAATGGTAGACTTCTATAACGAAGCTACTGAAGATTATGCCTTTTGGAGTAAAGATTTAAATATGCATTTTGGTTACTATAGACCCTTCCTAAACAGTCCATTTAGACGAAATACAATGCTTAATGAAATGAATAATCAAGTACTGAAACGCTTAAACTTAGATAAAGACAAAAGTACAATTATAGATTTAGGTTGCGGTGTTGGTGGCACCATGCGTTATGCATTAAAAAAAATAAAAGGTTTAACCGCATTTGGTGTTACCTTATCTCCGTTTCAAGTTGAAAAGGGTAATGCACTTTTAAAACATTTAAAAGGCAGTATTATAAACGAAAATTACAACCAAACCTCTTTTAAGTCTAATAGCTTTGATGGTGCATTAGCCATAGAAAGTTTTTGTCATTCTGGTCACGACAAGCGTTCTTTTAAAGAAGCGTATCGTGTATTAAAGTCCAACGGCCGATTTGTTATTGCAGATGCTTTTTTAAAAAAAGAAACATCAGAGTTGTGCTATGGTTCAAATTACGCGTACAGAAAATTGTGCTCACATTGGAGTTTAGAACGTTTGGCTTCAATAAAAACCGTTAAAAAAGACCTAACTGATTTGGGATTCAAAAACATTAAAGTAGAAGACGTTTCATTTAGAGTTGCTCCCTCAGTATTACATGTGCCGTTTGCTATTACAGGATTTATTCTAAAAAAATTATTCGCCTTTAAATCGCTTAAGCGCGAAAGTTTACATAATCTTAAAGGTTCGTTTTACGCTCTATTATCTGGATTACACATGAAGAGTTTTGGATATTATTTTATAAGTGCAACAAAATAATTATGAAAACCCATAAACGATATTTAAAAGCATAGTCATACACGTCACTACTATTAAAAAAATAAACTAGTAAAAAATTAAAACGATGAAGACCATTATCATAGCCGGCGGAAGCGGCTTTTTAGGCCAGGTTTTAGAAACCTTTTTTACAAAGAAGCAATACGCGGTTAAAATATTAACACGAAACCCTAAACGTAATAATGACATTTATTGGAATGCTAAAGATTTGGGGGATTGGACAAATCAATTGGAAAACACAGTAGCAGTAATCAATCTCACTGGCAAATCTGTTGATTGTCGCTATACTGAAGAAAACAAAAAAGAAATTTATAAATCAAGAATTGATTCTACTAACCTACTGGGCTTGGCTATTAACTTATGCGAACAGCCTCCAAAAGTTTGGTTTAATTCGTCTACAGCAACCATTTATCGTCACTCTGTAGACAAACAAATGACTGAAGAAAACGGAGAAATAGGCGACAATTTCTCTATGAGTATTGCGAAGTCTTGGGAGACCGCATTTTATGAGGTGATGACTCCTAAAACCAGAAAAATTGCATTGCGTACGTCTATTGTAATGGGCAAAAAAGGTGGCGCCATATCACCTTTAAAAGCACTAACTAAACTTGGCTTAGGAGGAAAACAAGGCTCAGGTAAACAAAAAGTAAGCTGGATTCACGAACTTGATTTTGCAAGAGCTATTGATTTTCTATTAGAAAATGTAAACCTAGAAGGCAACTTCAACCTCTCAGTCAAAAACCCGACAGATAACAAAACACTCATGCAGAATATGAGACAAAAATTGGGTGTCCCTTTTGGTATTTCACATCCGGTATGGCTCTTAAAGTTTGGGGCAACACTCATTGGTACTGAAACAGAACTCGTTTTAAAGAGTCGCAATGTGATTCCGAAACGGTTAATCGATAATGGCTTTGAATTCAGGTTTGATACTATTGAAGTAGCTTTAGATGATTTACTTAAAAACAAATAACGATGACATTTTTAAAAGCAAGATGGGAAAACTTAATACTAGTCAATTATTGTATTGACCCCAAACTATTAACACCTTATATTCCTAATGGTACTGAACTAGATTTGTACAACAATAAGTGCTATGTAAGTCTAGTAGGATTCCTTTTTAAGGATGTAAAAGTTCTTGGGCTTAAAATCCCGGGGTACATCAATTTTGAAGAAGTAAATCTGCGGTTTTATGTAAAAAGAAAAGTAAATAACACCTGGAGAAGAGGGGTTGTTTTTATTAAAGAAATTGTTCCAAAGTCATTAATTACAGTAATAGCAAACACCATATACAATGAACATTATGAAACTAGGAAAATGTCTCATGACTGGTCAATAACAAAAGAAGCCTAAAACATACAATACCAATGGGAAATAAACAACGTGACACAATGCATAAAAGTTCAAACTAAAATTAATAGTAGCCAAATTTTACTTGATAGCGAAGCCGAATTTATCACCGAGCATTATTTTGGTTATACAAAAAGCAAAAATAAAACACATGAATATGAAGTTGTTCATCCCAGATGGAATCAATTTCAAATTAAAAATTTTAAAATTGATGTTGATTTTGAATTAAATTACGGGAAGACCTTTAGTGTTTTAAATAAAATAAATCCCGAATCAATATTATTGGCAGATGGTTCTGAAGTTTCAGTAAAAAACAAACGGACAATGAAGTTTTAAGCTTAGTTTTCTTTTAAAATTTTCTTTACATTTGAAAAAACAACTGCAAGCCAATGCCAGATCACAAAATAGATCCTAACCAGTGGATTACTTTGTATTCAGATTATTTATTTAACTACACCGTTTCTCGCGTTAGTGACAGAGATATGGCGCAGGACTTGGTGTCTGAAACATTTTTAGCAGGTTTGGGTGCTATGAAAAATTTTAAAGGGGAAGCGAGCGAGCGCACCTGGCTTATTTCTATTTTGAAACGAAAAATCATAGATTACTATCGCAAAATAAATTCAAACAAAGGCAAAGCGGAAGTAAGAATGAGTTACAATAGCGCTACAGAAAGTGAAGGCGATTGGTTACAGGAACGCGTTGCAGACCCATTTGATAAAACAGCTGAAGACCAACTTGAAAACACTGAATTAGGTATCGCCATTAATAATTGTTTAGCCCAATTACCTAAAAAACAAGCGCAAGTCTTCGAGATGAAAACCATTTTAAATTACGACACTGAAGCCATTTGTAATGAATTAAATATTACTGCGTCTAACCTCTGGGTAATCATCCATAGAGCAAGAACAGCTATGGCAGGTTGCCTTGAAAAAAATTGGTTTTAAATGAGTACTAAACTATTTCTATCCTGCGACGAAGCGAATCATACCTGTGACAAATCACAGTATAACGAAGCGACGTTATGGGGTAAAATTAAATTAAACATCCACCTCCTGTATTGTGCTGCCTGCAGAAAATACGCTAAAAACAATGCGAAATTAACAAAGTTAATTAACCGCAGACCTGTTAAATTAGAGCCACAGGCTAAAGCAGAAATTCGAGCAACTTTAGAAAGAGAATTAGCAAAGCAAAACCATTAGCAACCAAAGTATGGGAATACCTTCTACAAAAAAAGAGCAGTAATACGCGCTTCTTTCTTTATTTGAAAAAAGAACAAAAAGTAGTGTCACCACTAAGACAGTAAGATGTTCTGTAATGCTACTCACCGTTAATTCCTCTTTAAAAAATTCAGCAAAAAAGAAAAGCATTAATAACACTCCACCCGCTATTTTCGTGCGCTTCACGCCTATCTTTTGCGGAATAGTAGACAATCGCAAACTATCATATTTCAAATCCCTGATTTCAAAAGGAAGCATTAAAACAATCGCGAAAACAAAACGCTGAAAAGCGGTAATATACACCGCTGCATTCCATTCAAAATCATGGTTTATCAATGGTAAAAAAACAGTAACACCAGACCAAACCAAAGCAATAACATACACCTTGAGCCCACTAACATCGCGTAAGTTTTGCTGACTATCCAAATAAAAACTTTTAGGGATAAAGGGTATGGCGTACAGAAAAGTAATCACACCAAAAACAGCAATATAAGTAAGCGTCTTTAACTCTAATTGTGTCGCATAATAACACAGCAATAAAAAACAAAGCAACGAAAAAAGCTGAATCACTTTTAGGGTATCGGTCAAGCTCCTATGATGGAATTTTGCGATCCCAAAATACTTAACAAAATTATAACCGGTTATCGTTGCAAAAAAGATAAAATAAAGCACGTTTTCATCATAAGATAGGTTGAAGTGCTTCAAGGTAATCCAACTTAGCGCATAAACAGCTATGGCCACATGAATACTGGCATTGATATAAAAATCGAAAAGCTGTTTAATAAGGCGCATGAAACAAAGTTAACCAATACCTTTTGTAAATTGAATTTCCAAAAAAGAAATATAGCCTTCACTGTTTAGATACTCAAGAAAATCAGACATAGCATTAGCCATAGTTTGTTTTTAATTTATAGCAGTACTAGAAAAGAATGGTTTATCTGAGTTTATTTATTTTACAAAAGGCCTTAGCTGTTAATAACCACGACGTTTGGTTAAAAACTTTCGGTTTTTTGGGAAATATTACCTTAAGTTTTCAGTATTTTTGCCGAAAATTAATAGCAACACAACTACTATGAATACAAAGTCTTTCGCACTACGTCACATTGGCCCTCAGGAAAACGACCAAAACAAGATGTTAAAAACACTTGGTGTAGACAGTATGGAGCAACTTATTTACGAAACGATTCCAGACGATATCCGTTTAAAAAGGGATTTAAACTTAGACGTAGCAATGAGCGAATTTGAGTATTCGTCACATATAAACGAGTTGTCTAAACTTAATAAACTCTATAAAACGTATATTGGTTTAGGCTACCACCCCACTATTTTACCTGCAGTTATTCAACGTAATGTATTAGAAAATCCGGGTTGGTACACGGCTTACACACCATATCAGGCAGAGATTGCACAAGGCCGTCTTGAAGCCTTGTTAAATTTCCAGACTATGATCACGGATTTAACGGGAATGGAGCTTGCCAATGCCTCTCTTCTTGATGAAAGTACCGCAGCAGCAGAAGCGATGAGCTTGTTATTTGCTGTTCGTGAGCGTGAACAAAAGAAAGCGCAGGTAAATAAGTTTTTTGTTGCTGAAACTATTTTGCCACAAACCTTATCATTACTTCAAACGCGTGCAACACCTATTGGTATTGAATTGGTAGTTGGCAATGAAACTGAGTTTGATTTCTCTTCAGGGTTTTTTGGGGCAATCCTTCAATATCCAGGAAAAAACGGACAAGTTAGCGATATAAAAACATTTATCTCTAAAGCTAATGCTGCGCAAATAAAAGTAGCGGTAGCTGCAGATATTTTAAGTTTAGTAAAATTAGAAGCGCCAGGTAAATTTGGTGCAGATGTTGTTGTTGGTACTACACAACGTTTTGGAATACCTTTAGGCTATGGTGGCCCACATGCTGCATATTTTGCTACAAAAGAAGCTTATAAGCGTGACATTCCAGGGCGTATTATTGGTGTTACCAAAGATATGAACGGCAATCGTGCGCTGCGTATGGCCTTACAAACACGTGAACAACATATAAAAAGAGATAAAGCAACCTCTAATATTTGTACAGCACAAGTATTATTAGCCGTAATGGCCGGCATGTATGCCGTTTATCATGGCCCTAAAGGCTTATCGTTTATCGCAGATGAAGTTCATAATACGGCATCAACTTTAGCCAATGCGTTGGTAAAATTAGGGGTTGAGCAAACCAACACCTCCTTTTTCGATACCATTCAGTTGAAAACAAATGCTCCAGTTATTAAAGCTTTCGCTGAAAAAGAGGAAGTGAATTTCAATTATCCTGATGATGAAACGGTAACCATTTCAGTAAATGAAACAACAACGGTTTCAGATGTGAATCAAATTATTTCCATTTTTGCTGAAGCGTTAGGTAAAGAGTCGCTATCTATAGACAGTCTTTCGGAAGCCAATAACATTCCTCAAACCCTTCAACGTCAAACTGAATTTTTAACCTTAGACGTTTTCAATACCTATCATTCGGAAACCGAATTGATGCGTTATATAAAATATTTAGAACGTAAAGATTTATCATTAAATCACTCGATGATTTCTTTAGGCTCCTGTACAATGAAATTGAATGCTGCGGCAGAAATGTTACCGTTAAGCTCTCCAAATTGGGGCAATATTCATCCCTTTGTACCAGTCGCACAAGCACAGGGCTATCATAAAGTATTACATGCTCTAGAAAACCAATTGACAGAAATTACTGGTTTTGCTGCCACCTCTTTACAACCTAACTCTGGGGCGCAAGGCGAATATGCAGGCTTGATGGTTATTCGTGCGTATCACGAATCTCGTGGCGATCACCATAGAACTATTTGTTTAATTCCATCATCAGCACACGGTACAAATCCTGCAAGTGCTGTTATGGCTGGAATGAAAGTTGTCGTAACTAAAGCCAACGACGATGGTAATATTGATGTAGACGATTTAAGAGAAAAAGCAGAATTACACAAAGATAACTTAGCTGCTCTAATGGTTACTTACCCGTCTACCCATGGTGTTTATGAGTCTGCAATTAAAGAAATCACACAATTGATTCATGATAATGGCGGACAAGTTTACATGGACGGTGCGAATATGAATGCTCAGGTTGGTTTAACCAATCCAGGAAATATTGGCGCAGATGTTTGCCATTTAAACTTACATAAAACCTTTGCTATTCCTCATGGTGGTGGTGGCCCAGGTGTTGGACCTATTTGCGTAGCAAAACAACTGGTTCCTTTTTTACCAGGTAACCCGTTAATTAAAACAGGAGGTGACCAGGCGATTACAGCGATTTCTGCAGCACCGTTTGGTTCTGCTTTAGCGTGCTTGATATCGTATGGCTACATTAGAATGCTAGGCGTAAAAGGGTTGAAAAAAGCTACTGAAGTTGCTATTTTAAATGCAAACTACATAAAGCAGCGTTTACAAGGTTCTTTTGAAACCTTGTATTCTGGAGAACGCGGTCGTGCAGCCCATGAAATGATTATAGATTGTCGTCCGTTTAAAGAAAACGGCATTGAAGTGGTCGATATAGCAAAACGTTTAATGGATTATGGATTTCATTCACCAACAGTATCTTTTCCTGTAGCTGGTACCATGATGATTGAACCAACAGAAAGTGAAAGTAAAGCTGAAATGGACCGTTTTTGTGATGCGATGATTTCTATTAGAAAAGAAATTGCACAAACTTCAAAAGAGGACATAAATAATCCGTTAAAAAACGCACCGCACACCATGGCTATGCTCACTAGTGATGAATGGCTGTTTCCGTACTCTCGGGAAAAAGCAGCTTTCCCTTTAGATTACGTGCGCGACACTAAGTTTTGGCCTACAGTACGTCGTGTAGATGATGCGTATGGCGACAGAAATTTAATCTGTACTTGCGCACCAATTGAAGCCTATATGGAAGCATAATAGTCCTTTGGACATCATAAATAATTAATCAATTAAAATTGCCTTTAGATTTTACTGCTTATCTTAGCAAATTAAAATAACTAAAGGCAATTTCTTTTTTTATGAATATTAAAATTACAGGAACAGGGAGCTACATTCCTCAAGGTGTTGAAAAGAATGAAGACTTTTATAGTCATGAGTTTTTAAATGCCGATGGCTCAATAATAAACCATCCCAATGAAGTCATTATTGATAAATTCCAAGCCATAACAGGCATTCAAGAAAGACGGTATATAAAATCTGAGCTATTAAACTCTGACATCGCCTTTTACGCGGCAGAAAAAGCCATTGTTGACGCTAAGATTGACAAAGAAACACTAGACTACATTATTGTTGCCCATAATTATGGAGATGTAAAACACAACTCTGATCAAAGTGACACCGTACCAAGCATAGCCTCTAGAGTAAAACACTTATTACAAATTAAAAATCCAAAATGTGTTGGATACGACTTGCTTTTTGGTTGTCCTGGTTGGATAGAAGGCGTTATTCAAGCCAATGCTTTTATTAAAGCAGGTATCGCAAAACGCTGTTTGGTTATTGGTAGTGAAACACTATCGCGTGTCATAGACAAACACGATAGAGATTCTATGATCTATAGTGATGGCGCTGGAGCAGCTGTTATTGAACAAACTACGGACGACGGCGGAATTATCGCTCACGAGTCTGCTACATTTGCATTAGACGAAGCCCATTTTATTTATTTTGGTGAAACGAATCATCCAGAAGTTATAAGTCAGCGCAAATACATAAAAATGTACGGTAGGAAAATTTATGAATTTGCACTTAACAATGTTCCATTAGCTTTAAAAGCGTGTTTAGAAAAAAGTGTCTATACTATAAAAGATGTCAAAAAAATACTGATTCATCAAGCCAATGAAAAAATGGATGAAGCCATTGTAAAACGCTTTTACAAACTTCATGATATGCAAATGCCTGAAGGCGTTATGCCAATGACCATTAATAAACTTGGAAACTCAAGTGTAGCAACAGTTCCTACTCTTTATGACATGATTTTAAAAGGCGAACTTGAAAATCAAGAAATCAATAAAGGCGATATTATTATTTTTGCTAGCGTTGGTGCTGGCATGAATATAAACGCGATAGTTTACAAACATTAAAAAATAATAGTTCTTGTACGAAGGAAAATTTCCACATAAAAGATACAAACTCACCTTTGAGTTTTTAGAAAAACATATTTCTAAAGAATCATTAATTTTAGATTTAGGCATCGTAAATCCGTTTACAGAAGTGATGACCAATGCTGGGTTTAAAGTAAGCAATACTTTAGGGGAAGATTTAGACACAAATACTGCTGCTATTGAAAATTCTAATGCTGATGTGGTTACTGCATTTGAAATTTTCGAACATTTACTGTCTCCCTTAACCGTTTTAAAGTCCATCAAAGCCGACAAATTAGTCGCAAGTATCCCCCTGCGTTTATGGTTTTCTCCAGCTTATAGAAGTAAAACCGATACATGGGACCGGCATTTTCATGAATTTGAAGATTGGCAGTTCGATTGGTTACTGGAAAAAGCGGGCTGGGAAATCAAAGATTCGAAAAAATGGACAAACCCAACAAAAAAAATTGGAGTACGACCTATTTTAAGATGGTTCACACCGCGATATTACATCGTTTACGCTGAAAGAATTAAAAAATAACACTATCCTAGAAACTGAGTGCTATTCAAATTCACCTGCTTTATTCGTATTAAAAAGTTTAACTTTGAATCTTTAATTGAATTTTAAACGTTGAACATTTACATTGTCATTCCAGCCCATAATGAAGCCCAGTGCATTGCTTTAATGCTTGATTCTTTAACGAAACAAACGGTTTTGCCTACCCAGGCTGTAGTAGTAAATGACCATTCATCAGATAATACCCAAACTATAATTAATGGGTTTACAGCAGAAAACCATTGGCTCAAAGCAATAGAAATTAAATCTTCATCCTCGCATATTCCAGGAAGCAAAGTTATTAATGCCTTTTATAAAGGCTTAGACACTTTAGACGATCAGTATGACATTATTTGTAAGTTTGATGCCGATATTATACTGCCAGAGAATTATATAGAACAATTGATTTCAATTTTTAAAGCTGATGACAGCATCGGCATTGCTGGTGGATTGGCCTTTATTAAAAAAAACGACACTTGGGTTTATGAAACCGTCGCTTCTAAAAACCATGTCCGTGGTCCATTTAAAGCCTATAGAAAAGCTTGTTTTAAAGCTATTGGTGGCTTAAAACACAGCATTGGTTGGGATACCATCGATGTTCTATTAGCGCAATATCAGGGTTGGAAAATAAAAACAGACGCTTCTTTAAAAGTAAAGCATTTAAAACCAACAGGGCAATCTTACAATAAGAGTAGTCGGTTTTTACAAGGTGAAGCGTTTTATAAAATGCGTTATGGCTTAGCCATTACTTTAATTTCAGCACTAAAAAAAGGGCTTAAAAACGGTAGTTTCACACTATTTTTGAATGACCTAAAAGGTTTTATTAACGCAAAACGCAGTCATATAGATTTTATAGTTTCTGAAGAAGAAGGAGAATTTATCAGAAAATTCCGTTGGAAAACTATCTTTTCGAAATTGGGCTTATAGTGACGCGATTTCCGAGGCCGCGGAAATGAAAAATAGTTAATTAAAACGCCAATCCCTATAAGCACGCGATGCCTCTAATCTGTTTTCAATACTATCTTCCAATTCTGGAAAGAAATCAATGCCTGTTAATGCCTCTACCTCATCCACCGAGACTACAAATTCATATAAAGGCTTGTTTGACTCTTCATGAGCCATTAAAAAAGCAAGCAGCTTTGGTTGTCCAGAATTAGTATCAATCACGACTTTATAAAATTGATTAGGCACAGCAACTTTCTCATCGCCTATGGTTTTCATATTCCCTTTTAAAACACCTCCAGAAACCACATACACGCCATCGTATATACTCGCCCAATACCGCACTTGTTGTTCTAGCCTATTCCAAACACCAGCATTAAAATCATGAGTTTGCGGACTAATGTTACTTGTTAAAAAGGTTTCGTCAAAAGTAAATTGACTGTATGCTCTATCTGCTGCAGGACATAAATGGCCGCGATCATAACCCGATTTTTTATAATTTCGCCAATGGGCTGCTTTGGTTTTTACAGCTTTATCCTCTTCAAAATAAGGGCGTTTAAAATTAGTGGTAGATAAATGTGCCTGCTTTAGTTCATAAGCCACCCATTCTGCCTGTTCATGTGGCTCACTATAACTTAAACTATACCCTTCATGATGTACAATTTGCCCTGTAGTACTTGTTGGTAAAAAATAGGTGTTGGTATCTGTTTTAGACGAAGCGCCTTCTGTTATAACTTGTTCTTCTTCTTGTTTTTCAGAGTAGAGATTATACGAATAAACAGCGATTAAAAGTAATGCTGCTAGTATGGAATACATTGTTTTTTTAGACATTACTGCATTGCTTCTAGTATCGCTTTTGCTTTAACATGCTTATAATACTCAGGGTTAGCAGCTATAATTTCTAAGTTTTTTATAGCATTCGCTTTATCATTGCGTTTGAAATATACCAATGCTTTATACCAATACCCCTTTGAGTGATCTAAGGTTTTAGAATCTATTATTTTTTGAAAACTCTCTAAAGCGGACGTGTAATTCTCAAGCTCTAATTGTGCAATACCTAAATATAAAAGCGCATTAACATTAAAGTCTTTTTCATTCTTAATATAAGTGCTAAAACTTTTTTCAGCTAATTTATAATCCTTGTTTGTAAACGCATTTTCACCGGTAGATAATAGCATGGCATTCGTTTCACCTCGTGATACTAGTGATGGTAATTCGTCCCAATTACTATTTTCAACATATATCGCTTCGCTGGTAAGCGCATTGTCTTTTAAAAAGATTCCAAAAAACACAACTAAAGCCGCTGCAATAGCTAATGCAAAATATAACTTAGGTCTGATACTCGTTATGCTTTTAGATTTTTCATTCTTAAAATAGAGGTCGCCAGCATTTTTTATAGCTTTCTTTTTGTCTTGAAATTCTTTAGAAATCAATAAAGATTCTAAGGCATTCGCCTCATCATTACGCTTATCATCTGCAATAAAATCCCATGTAGCATCACCATATTGCAAACGCATTTTTTTATTGATTGCTACCGTTTCTGCAAGATCGGGATTCTCCTTTATTTGCTTCTCGAATGCCTTCAACTGTTCAGCACGCAGGTCGCCATTAAAGTAATCCTCAATGCGTTGGAGTATGTCGTCAGAAAAATTCATATTTCTTTTAATTCGTTAAATCTCACATCCTGCTTAATCATTTCAGTTAACTTGGCTTTGCATTTAAAAACACGTTGTCTTACCACGTTTTCATCATTGTAATCTAGTTCTATTGCAATATCCTTATAAGCGATTTTATTAAAAAACCGTTTTAATATTTGCTTACAATTTTCAGAAATTAATTCTAATTTTTCCTGAAAGAAATCCCACCGTTCTTGTTCTAATGCAGACAAAGCGATATCGCGTGCTTCATTCTTTAGTTCCACAACACCATCAATTGTTACCTCGTGTTTTGATTTATTTAATTCTCTGCGCCATAAATTCTTACAAACTGCAAATAAATAGGCTTCAAAACTAGAGGTAATTTCAAAGGGTGCTTTTTCATACCGCAGTGTTAATTGTAGTAATGCTTTTTGAAAAACATCTTCCGCATCTGCTTGCTCACCTTTATTTTGAATCACAAAACGTTTTACATTGGGGAAACTAGTTTCATAGATATCTAAAATCTTTTTATTGTCTCCATGTAATAAGGCTTTAAGATAGGTAGATTGGTTTTTCATCGAATAGTTAGGTAGTATGCAAAATATAATTTTATATTTGGATGGGTAACAAATATAATTATTTAGGAACAAATAGGTATTAACATATAAAAATTAATAATGAAAACAACCACTAAATTCCTATTAGCATTAGCATTATTTTTTTCTTTATTTAATGGCTGCTCTGAAGAAGAATTATTTTTTGAAGAAGAAAAAACACAAGAAGAAAAAATCATAGAATCAACTACAAAGCGCTTACCAGCCGCTTCCAATTTTAGCACCTCCTCTGCTAGAATAATTCCTACCGAAATATGCAACTGTTTCAGCCTAATAGTCAAATATAAAGAAGGCACATCTGAAGCGCAAAAAGTATTGTATAGGAATAATTGGGCTGATTGTGTAGGGCTTATAAATTACACCCCTCTTGATAACCAAAGGGAAGTTTGGATACTGGATTATACAATTTACAATAATAGTTCTGCACTTTGTCCAATACCTGTAGAATCTGGCGGTGGCAAAGACCTCACATTGACTGATGATCCTATTATTGACGGTATTGAGCAAGATACTGAAACAACTATTAACCCCTGAAAAATATTTTAACTTATTTATTTGTTCTTTTATTAAGCAAATCTTTTGCTCAAGAATTAAATAAAATGACTACGACTTCTCACGATAGTCTATTAATTTCATTAAAAAATAATAATAATTTGGCTGACTATGCCAAGTTAGCGCATGATCTTTCATTTGAATATTATAAAAAAAATGATTATCCAAAAGCAATTAAATATGCCTTAGAAGAAGTTAGATATAAGAAATACCGCAGTATTGAAAGACAAAAAAATAGCCTGTTTAACTTAGGGCTGTTTTTCTTTAAAAATGAAAACTATTCTAAATCCATAGCGGCCTATAATAAAGTTATTGATAGTTTTGAAGTTGACGAAAAAACCTATCGTGCCTATTGTGAAAATGCTAAAAATTTTCAAAAATTAGGGGATTATTATCAAGCTAAAAATTATTTTAAAAAAGGATTGAGCTACCCTGATAAAATAAGCACAAAACACCTTCCTCTAATATATTTAAATAATATCATTCTTAACCGCATAATTGAAAGTGACGAAACTCTAAAGGAGAATGTGACGCTTTTAAAAAAAATGGATTCGCTTAATAATATAACTCCATTAAATGCATCTAACTTTTATTCCTTAAATAATGAATATGGCATTCATTACAATTCTAATAATGCTTATAATGATTACAAGAAAAGCAAATATTATCATCTAAAAGCCTTAGATGCTTCTGTTAAGAGAAAGGATTCAGCCAGGATCTCTATTTCTTCAAATAATATTGCTAAGTTATTAAATTTAGAAAAAAACGATAGTGCGCTCTATTATATAGATAAAGGTCTAAAATTTGTTAAAAAAGATGACCCCGATGTAGCAAAACTATATTTAAACCAGGCAGATTTCTTTTTTTATAAAAATAAATTAAACGCTGCTTTTAAGAGTTTAAATACGGCCTTACAGTTAACACTCCCCGTTAAAATTGACACTTCACACAGTGCTATCCCTGACTTTAGGGTTTTAAAACAATCTAATAATAAGATACTTACTGTCCTAATTTTAAAAGAAAAATCAAGATATATACTTGAGAATAGTATTTATTCTAGAAACAAACAACTTCTTAAGATTGCATACAAAAATATAGTTCTTACAGACAGGCTCTTAGATCTAATACGCTTAGAAAGTTCAGAAAAAGAGTCTAAATTGCTTTGGCAAAAAGAAGCGTCTCAAGTCTATGCACTTGCAGTAGATGCTTGTTACAAATTAGACAAACCAAATGAGGCTTTTTATTTTATAGAGAAAAACAAGGCACTGCTGCTACTAGAAAACATAGCTGAAAATAACATAAACAAAAGTTCGTTGGTTCCTGCAACTGTGTTACAACAAGATTTAGATTTTAAGAAAAGAATATATGCTTTAGAAAATAAAATAAGTAATAGTAACAACACTGCTTTGCATGACAGATACTACAGCTTAAAAATTAAGTACAGAGATTTTAGAGAATCTTTGGAAAAAAAGTACCCGAGCCATTATAAATTGAGCAAACCTTTAAACCTTTTAGGTCTGCAGAATGTAAAAAACAATTTAAAAGAAGCGACCGTCATTCTAGAATACATTTTAGATAAACACAGCAGTTATGTTTTGGCTATTTCTAAAAACGAAACAGTATTAAAAAAGCTAAACAACCATGACATTTTAAGTGAATTAGTTAATGAATACCTAACATTAATATCTAAGCCGCTTAATAATACATTGGATCTTGAGAAACAAGAGACCACTGCGAAGCAGCTTTACGATAAATTATTTCCGTTTAAAAGCGATTCCATTTTCAAGGGTAAAACTAAATTAGTAATCATTCCAGACTACACGCTTCAGAATTTACCATTTGAAAGTTTAAAAAACAATAAAAAATACCTCATTGAAGATTATGAAATATCTTATGCTTATTCATTATCTTTTTTAAATTATAATAAAACTATAAAGAGAGATGCTGAACATACATTTATTGGCTTTGCACCAGAATCTTTTAATTATGATAAACTACAAACCCTGCCACGCAGTAAGATTGAAACGACTACTATTGGTAATCAATTGGATGGTTTGGTGCTATTAGATGACTCGGCTAGCAAAGAGAACTTCTTTTCTAAAGCTAAGGATTACAAAATTATACACCTCTCTACGCACGCCAATGCTAACGACTCTATTGCGCCCTGGATTGCTTTCAAGAACAGCAAGTTATATTTAAACGAACTCTATACCACAAAAACAAAAGCTGAGTTAGTGGTATTAAATGCCTGCAACAGCTCCTTAGGCGAAATTAATAACGGCGAAGGCGTCTTTAGCTTAGCCCGCGGTTTCTTTTATTCTGGAGCGAATAGTGTGATCTCTTCACTATGGAACGTTAATGACAAATCTAATGCAGAGATTACCACCAGCTTTTATCGCTACTTAAAACAAGGCAAAACTAAAAGCGCTTCTATACGAGAAGCAAAATTAGATTATTTAAGGACACACACACTAAGTGAAGCGTCACCCTATTATTGGTCCTCTTTAATTTTAATTGGTGATGATTCTTCTATTATTTTATATAATAACTCACTGTATTTTATAGCCTTGGCTATTCTCTTCGTAATAATTATATTTTTTATTTTAAAAAAATTAAAAATCGTGGGTAACAAATCTTAGACTTCAGGAACAATTAAGAAACTAACAAATTCTTAATCATTTTGAAAGACACTTTATCCTTTTTAGTACAAGCGCTGCTTCAAAACAATAAAATAAAGATTGATAGTGCAGAATTAGACTTTCAAATACAAAGTCACCCGTCTTACCCAAGTTTGCACGCCATTACAGGAGTTTTAAGTCACTTTACTATTGTGCATACTGCTATTCGCGTTCCTGTAGATAAAAACACTTTAGAACAACTTCCTGCTAGTTATATAGGACAAATAAAAAGTGAAGATGAAACCGAATTTGCCTTTGTTATTAATAAAGGCAAAAAATATAAAATTATATATAGCAATAAAAAAAGTAAAACCATTTCTGAAGCTATTTTTTTAGAACAGTTTACAGGTGTTTTGGTTGCCGTCGAGAAAGACGAAACAAAACCTAAACAACAAGCCAGTACTGCTCATTTTCAAAACCCACTATTCGGTATTGCCTTAGTATTATTTACAGTCTTATTTTTTAATTCTGAGCCAAGTCTTCCTGCTTCCATTTACTTTATATTATCCTTAATAGGTGTTGGAGTAAGCCTTTTAATTATACAGCATGATTTAGGATTAGACTCTAAAATTATTGATAGCATTTGTTCCCAAGAAAGTAAAACAACCAATTGTAATGCCGTTTTAAATTCTAAAGGTGCAACGCTTTACAAACACATAAAGCTTAGCGATGTCAGTCTCATTTATTTCGTTGCGATTGGTGTGTCTTCACTATTACTCAGTCTTACAAGAATACCCCTAACTACTTTATACTTAATAAGTGTGATGGCTTTACCAGTAATTATTTATTCTATATACTATCAAGTAAAGGTTTCAAAAAACTGGTGTGTTTTATGTTTGGGCATTGTATCCATATTAATGTTTCAAGCAGTACCTTTTTTTATTACTGATGTAAATGTATCCATTTTTAGTATTGAGAGCATTCTCTTGATTACTTTTTCGATTTTTACAATTGCTGGACTTTGGTTATTTATAAGTTCAAAATTAAAACAAGAGCAAGCGTTTAGAAAATTAAAACTAGAATCTCATAAATTTAAAAGAAACTTTGACTTGTTCAACACCCTATTAAAACAATCTAAAACGCTAAACACTGCTTTAACCAACACTCCAGAAATCGTTTTAGGAAACACAAAAGCCGCATTAAATATTATGGTAATCACCAATCCTTTTTGCGGACACTGTAAAGGGGTACATCATTTAGTGGAATCCATTTTAAAGCAGCATTATAATGACCTTAGTATTACAGTACGCTTTAATATAAACACCAGTAACTTAGAAAATAATGGGGTGTTGGTCTCAAGTAGATTGTTAGAACTATTCCATACAGAAAGTGAACAAAAATGCTTAGAAGCCATGCATGAGATTTATAGTACAGGCGAGGCAAGCTCTTGGTTAGCTAAATGGGGAAAATCTGCCAATGCTAGCATCTATGGAGACATCCTCGAAGCCGAATACGCCTGGTGCTTAGATAACAATATTAATTTTACACCAGAAATCTTAATTAATGGCAAATCATACCCGCAAGCGTATGACAGAAGTGATTTAATTTATTTTATTGAAGACTTAAATGAGACTTGTTGCACAAATGCACAGACTACTCAATTACAAGATACGATATAAAACAGCAAAACCCTTATAATAAGGGTTTTGCGTTTTTGAACAATATTCTCTCGCGAAGAATAGACACAAACTGTGAGTGTCTTTAAATGTTCACGGCAAATTTACTTATTAAATAATATAATTATGAAAAAATTAAAAAACTTAGGCAAAACTTTGTCTACAGCCGAACAAAAAACTATTAAAGGTGGTTGTCCAAGATGTGGACATGATCCCATTCTCATAGGTGGTGACACAGGTGGTGGCACAGGTGGCAGTGACGACACTTGTGGTTTTGCATTACTTTGTTCACCAGGAAAATGCTTTAACCCTCGTACATGCCGCTGCCAATATGGAGAAGGCGCTGGACCGAACAATAATGGAACATGTCTTTACTAAAACATTATTAAAGATAGAAAAGGGAGGGTTTCTCTCCCTTTTTTATTAAAATTTAAAGACAAAAAAATTCTTTAGAAATACATGGCTAATTTTAGAAAATTATCTAGATAATACTCGCTTTTTAAGGCTTCTAAAAAAACACCTATTACTTAAAGAAAGGTATGCTTTACCACATGCTTTCCCCATAAAGAAATGAAAAAATTTCCAACATATAAACAAGCAGAATCCAAAGACTGTGGTCCTACATGCCTAAAAATTATTGCAAAACATTATGGTAAAAACTTGTCAATCTCACAACTTAGAACAATAAGTGAAACCACTAGAGAAGGCAGTAACTTACTAAATTTAAGTGAGGCTAGTGAAACCATTGGCTTTCGTTCTTTAGGTGTGAAGTTAACTTTGGAAGAACTAAAAAAAGCACCTTTACCCTGCATTTTACATTGGAATAAAGAGCATTATGTCGTCCTCTATAAAATAAAAAGCGCCTCTTCCATTTTCTCAATGGGAAAACACCAAAATGACTTAACATTTTATATTTCAGATCCAGGACATGGCTTAATTACCTACACAAAGGAAGAATTTTTAAAATTTTGGATTGGCAATAATGCCACCGAAAAAACACAAGAAGGCATTGCACTGCTTCTAGATCCTACACCAAAATTTTATGACAACGATTTTGGAGAAGCTGATGAAAAGAAATTTGACTTCACTTATTTATCTAAATATCTTTACAAATACAAAAAATTCATCATCCAACTTTGTATTGGCTTATTAGCAGCCAGTTTATTACAACTCCTTGTTCCTTTTTTAACACAAAGTGTTGTAGATGTAGGCATTAAAAATCAAGATTTAAATTTTATTTATCTTATTCTATTTGCTCAAATCGCACTTTTTATTGGGAGAACAGGTATAGAAATTATTAGGAGTTGGATTTTATTACACGTTAGTGCAAGAATTAACATCTCCTTAATTTCCGATTTCTTTATTAAACTCATGCTACTTCCTATCTCCTATTTTGATGTAAAAATGACAGGAGATTTACTACAACGTATTAACGATCACAAACGTATTCAGCAGGTTTTAACAACCTCTTCATTAAGCGTTTTGTTTTCAATGGTAAACTTCATCATATTCAGCTTTGTACTAGTGTATTATAGCTTACAAATATTTAGTGTTTTTCTTATTGGTAGTATCCTATATTTTGTGTGGATTAAAATTTTTCTTAAAAAACGTGCCACCTTAGATTACAAACGTTTTTCTGCAGCGAGCCAAGAACAGAGTACCGTTATTGAGCTTATTAACGGCATGCAAGATATTAAGTTGCATAATGCTGAAAGACAAAAACGTTGGGCATGGGAGCACACGCAAGCACGATTGTTTAAAGTGTCTATCAAAAGCCTAGCCTTAGAACAAACACAAAGTGTAGGCTCCTCTTTTATTAACGAACTTAAAAATATTTTTATCACCATTTTATCTGCTAAACTGGTCATAGATGGAGAGATAACTTTGGGGATGATGTTAGCGATTTCGTACATCGTAGGTCAATTAAATAGTCCTGTATCACAGCTTATTAGTTTCACTAGAGAATTACAAGATGCTAAAATCTCGCTAGACCGTTTAAGCGAAATCCATAATATGGACAATGAAGAAGTTGATCCTCAAAACAAAATAAGAGACATTCCAAAAAGTGGTGCTATTACTATAAAAGAGGTTACGTTTAAATACACAGGATCAGATATTGCCGTGTTAAAAGATTTAAACCTCACGATTCCAGCAAACAAAACCACCGCTATTGTTGGCACAAGTGGAAGCGGTAAAACCACCTTAATGAAACTGCTTTTAGGCTACTACAAACCTAATCAAGGAGACCTTTTACTCAATCAATTTTCCTTACAAAATATCTCACAAAAATCCTGGAGAGACCATTATGGTGTGGTCATGCAAGAAGGCTTTATATTTAATGATACGATTGCAAATAATATCGCTATCGGCGAAGATAGTATTGATAAAAAGCGCTTAGCACATGCTGTTGATGTAGCAAACATTAGAGATTACATCGAGTCCTTACCCCTAGCCTACAATACAAAAATAGGGGCAGAAGGCACTGGCTTAAGTACGGGACAAAAACAACGTTTATTTATTGCAAGAGCCGTTTACAAAAACCCCGATTATTTGTTTTTTGATGAAGCAACCTCCGCTTTAGACGCTAATAACGAAAAAGTAATCATGGAAAACTTAGATACCTTCTTTAAAGACAAAACAGTAGTCGTTATTGCTCACCGTTTAAGTACGGTAAAAAATGCCCATCAAATAGTCGTCTTAGATGATGGAAAAATAGCTGAAATAGGAAACCATAAAGCATTAGTTGCTAAAAAAGGAAACTATTACAACCTGGTTAAAAATCAATTGGAATTGGGTAACTAAAATATTCTCTCGCGAGGAATAGACACAAACTGCGAGTGTCTCAAAATGTTTGCAGCTTTTTACATTTAAAATAATTAAAAAATGAAAAATTTAAAAAACTTAGGAAAAGCCTTAACCAAAGTTGAGCAAAGGAGTATTAATGGAGGCGTATTTGCCTGTGGAGGTGGACACCAATGCCCTCCTGGATGGACCTGTCCATACGATTATAGAACAGGGACTAACTGGGCTTGCCAAAGATCTTTAGAACTGTAGACTAGCCTATCAATATTTTGTGCAATGCCAGTATAAGGCATTGCACTTATGTTTATATAATCTTATAGAATCTCATGATGTCAAAAAAACTAGAAGAAATAGAATTACGAAGTGAGCAGGTACAAGATATTTTATCTTATGTCCCGCATTGGATGATACGCTATGGTAATCTGGTGTTTTTACTATTAATCATGCTATTTTTAGCCTTATCTTTCTTTATTAAATATCCAGATGTTATTAATGCAGAAGCCTTAGTTACCACCAAAATCCCCCCTCAAAAAGAGTATGCAAAAATAACCAGTCGTATTCAGGCTATTTTAGTTGAAGACAACACTATAGTTTCTCCAAACACACCTTTGGCCATATTAGAGAACACCGCCAATTACAAAGACGTGTTTTTACTTAAGAGCATCTTAGATAGCATTAAACCAAATACGCAATTGTTTTACTTCCCAATCAATGAAATCCCGCTATTATTTTTAGGCAACATAGATAATGATTTTGCTATTTTCGAAAATAATTACACGCAATATGTACTGAATAAAGAATTACAACCTTTTTCTAATGAAGCTTTAGCCAATAAAACAACCTTATCTGAATTATATAGCAGATTAGCCAATTCTAAGTCGCAATTAGAAATCAATCGCGCTGAACTAGCCTTTAAAAAGAATAAATTAGAAAGAAATAAAACACTTTATAAAAAAGGAATCATTGCCAAATTAGAGTACGAAAATAATCAAATAGAATATGCTCAGGCCCAGCGAAATCTCAAAAGTTTCGAAGCCTCTATTTCACAAATAAGAGAATCTATTAGTAACGCTAATAAAACGAGTAAAGGCAATAAAATCAATAACACTCGGGAAGAAATCAAACTTTTAAAGAATGTCTTACAATCCTTCAATCAATTAAAAATTGCTGTAAAAGACTGGGAGAACACACATGTACTAAGCTCCAAATTAAATGGAAAAGTATCGTTCATGAACTTTAAAACCGTTAATGAAACGCTTAATGCCGGTGATTTAGTGTTTACTATCATTCCAAATACCAACTTAGAATATATCGCGAAATTAAAAACACCCATTCTAAACTCTGGCAAATTAAAAACAGGGCAGGCAGTAAATATTAGTATAGAAAACTATCCAGAAACTGAATTTGGATTTTTAACTGGAACTATTCATAAAATCTCTGCTATCCCCGATGATGAGGGCTTTTATTTAATAGAGGTCAAACTACCTAATCACTTGGTTACCTCCTACAATAAAGAAATAGAATTCAAGCAGGAAATGCGTGGTAACGCCGAAATTATTACTGAAGACCTTCGTTTGGCAGAACGCTTCTTTTATCAAATTAAAGACATCTTTAAATAACAATTAAAAGCACAAGCAATAACAAAAAAGCCTTTCCAGATTTGGAAAGGCTTTTTAAATTTATACTTAAACTATTTATTTCAAACTATCCAAGCTACTCTTCAACGTCTCAATCTTAGCCAAGGCATCTGCTTCTTTTTTACGTTCTCCAGCAATGACCTGCTCTGGTGCCCCTGCAACAAAGCGCTCGTTTGAGAGTTTCTTTTGAACCGATTTTAAGAAACCTTCCGTATAACTTAATTCTTCAGTCAGTTTTTTAATTTCAGCTTCAACATCTATACTCCCTTCCATTGGGATGAAGTACTCATTAGACTTCACTCTAAAGGTTAGTGCGCCTTCTACAGCCTCTTGAACGTAATCTATAGTTTCTAAATTACCTAGCTTAGCGATTACCTCATCAAAAGAAGTACTCGTGCTTTCATTATTAATTACCGAAAAACCAATCGCATCTTTAAATGCTATATTCTTTTGTTTTCTAATGTTTCTGATACCAGAAATGACTTCAGATGCAAAATCAAATTCAGAAATTAAACGGTCATTTATTGGTTTAGCTTCTGGCCATTTTGAAACGATTAATGCTTCTTCTGGTGTTCTTTCAGCTATATAATGCCATAGGTCTTCTGTTAAGAATGGCATAAACGGATGCACTATTTTTAAGTTTTCCTCGAAAATTGAAATCACACTTTTTAAGGTTTTTGCATCAATGGGTTGTTGGTAAGCAGGCTTAACCATTTCTAGCATCCATCCGCAGAAATCATCATAAATCAATTTATAAATAGACATTAAAGCATCGCTTAAACGGTATTTACTAAAGTGATCTTCTATTTCTAGTAACGCCTTTTGGAATTTAGATTCGTACCAATCTATCGCAATTTTACTAGAGTTTGGCTGCTTTAAGTTAGTATCTATTTCCCAACCGTCTACCAAGCGGTAAGCATTCCATATTTTATTCCCAAAGCCTTTTCCTTGTTGGCAAAGCGCTTCATCAAACATTAAATCGTTTCCTGCGGCACTACTTAATAATAAACCAACACGAACACCATCTGCAGTGTACTCCTCAATAAGTTTTAAAGCATCGGGTGAATTCCCTAAACTTTTACTCATTTTACGACGTTGCTTATCGCGAACCAATCCTGTTAAATACACATTATTAAATGGTTTTTGGTCTTTGTACTCGTAACCCGCAATAATCATACGGGCGACCCAAAAGAATAAAATATCGGGTCCAGTAACCAAATCGTTGGTTGGGTAATAGTATTTTATGTCTTCATTTTCTGGATTTCTAATACCGTCAAAAACACTCATGGGCCACAACCAAGAAGAGAACCAGGTGTCTAGAGCATCTGTGTCTTGTTTCAAGTCTGAAGCTTGAAGTTGCGTGTTTGAAGTTGCTACTCTAGCTTTTACCACTGCTTCATCAATACTTTCAGCAACGACAAAATCTTCTTTTCCATCACCGTAGAAATAAGCGGGAATTTGTTGTCCCCAAAGCAGTTGACGTGAAATATTCCAATCGCGAATATTCTCCATCCAATGCCTGTACGTATTCTCAAATTTCTTCGGAAATAATTTAATTTCAGCATCCTCACCTAAAACCGCTTCAACAGCAGGTTTTGCTAATTCCTCCATCTTCAAGAACCATTGGTCACTTAACCGTGGTTCAATAACTGCTTTTGTCCGTTCTGAAGTCCCCACTTTATTAATATGGGTTTCCGTTTTTACTAAAACAGCTGTTTCTTCTAATAGTTTAGCCACGTTTTTTCTAGCAACAAAACGGTCTTGCCCTTCAAATTGCATTCCGAAACTATTCAAACTCGCATCTTCATTAAAAATATCAATGACTTCTAATTGGTGCTTATCGCCTAAACCTTTATCATTTTCATCATGAGCTGGCGTCACTTTTAAACAACCTGTACCAAATGCTACATCTACATAATCATCCTCTATAATAGGAATTACTCGATTACAAATGGGCACGATGGCTTTTTTTCCTTTTAAATGGGTGAAACGTTCATCATTGGGATTAATACAAATAGCCGTATCTCCAAAAATGGTTTCTGGTCGTGTTGTAGCGATGGTTAACACATCAGTACTGCCTTCAATCTTATAATTTAAATAGTATAATAAGCCTTGACGCTCTTCATGTATTACTTCTTCATCAGACAAGGTGGTTTTTGCTTCTGGATCCCAATTTACCATACGGTAACCACGATATATCAACCCCTTTTCATATAAATCAACAAAAACTTTAATGACGGCTTCAGACATATCATCATCCATTGTAAATTTGGTTCTATCCCAATCACAAGAACAGCCTAATTTTTTAAGTTGTTCTAAAATGACACCACCATATTCATGGGTCCATTCCCAGGCGTGTTCCAAAAATTGTTCTCGTGTTAAATCATTTTTATCTATGCCCTGCTCTTTTAATTTAGCCACCACTTTTGCTTCTGTTGCAATAGACGCGTGATCAGTTCCCGGTACCCAACACGCATTTTTTCCTTGCAAACGCGCACGACGAATCAATACATCTTGAATGGTATTATTCAACATATGCCCCATATGTAACACTCCCGTGACATTTGGTGGCGGAATTACAATGGTATAAGGTTCTCTTTCGTCTGGTGTTGAATGAAAATAATTATGGGTCATCCAGTAGTCGTACCACTTATTTTCTACCTCTTTTGCATCATATTTAGATGGAATGCTCATACTTTGGAATAGTTTTTGAATATTGAATAAGCAAAAATACTTATATTTATGTTTCTGCGAAATTATAACAAGTATTAATGTATAGTTAAATATGATACTTATATTTGTGAGTATGTATTACATCTACTATTTTTGCAGAACAACTTAAAAGTGTTTATGTTTACATAATAAATAAAACAGAAAATGATGAAAAATTTACTAGCAGTATTATTTATCGGATTAATGAGCTTTTCAGTTAGTGCTCAAGATAAGGTAGCAAAAATTGAATTTAAAGAAACAACAATAGATTACGGAACCATTGAAAAAGGAGCGAATGGTGTTCGAACTTTTGAATTTACGAATACGGGTGATGCCCCTTTAATCGTTTCTAAAGTAAGTTCTAGTTGTGGTTGTACCGTACCAAAAAAACCAGAAGATCCTATCATGCCGGGAATGACTGGTGAAATTGAAGTAAAATACGACACCAACCGTGTGATGCCTATTAGAAAAACAATTACTGTTTTATCTAATGCAGAAACGCCAACTGTTGCCTTAAAAATTAAAGGTGAGGTTATTGATCCTTCCAAAACAAGTGTTTTAGAGAAAAAAGGAAAAAGTGTAATGGAGCAATAAACCTTTATTATAAATAAGAATTTACTAGCCGGAGCAATAGCTTCGGCTTTTTATTTTATAGGTGATTCTAAGGTTAGAACTACAGGTATTTTTATACCTATCCGTTCTACTTCCAACCTTAATTTGGTACCTTCTTCATCAAAAAATCGTCCCATGAGTTGCTGTAATGTATAATTGGATGCCTCTTTCCCATTGATTTTAAAAAGCCTATCTCCTTTCTTCAAGCCCACGCGTTCTGCGGGAGAATCGGGTCTAATTTGCCCAATGCTATAGGTGTTTTTCGCAACTACAACGTTTTTTGGCACATAAATAGCCCTAACATTAACCGTTTTATTTTCTATATCAATGTCTTGAGCTTCTCTTTCTATTTCTGTGACTAACCTAATTCCGTCATTTTCTAATTCTATCCCACTTTTATTATAACTAAATCGGTCTCGAAAATACTTGTTCTTTTTGAGTATTATTTTGGCTTTTCGATAATTAAAAACAAGATTGAATCGTTTTAGAACCTCACCACCAAGACTACCATTACGCCCTGTAATCTTTCTAAGAATAGCAATATAAACATCATCAGGAAAAGCGACCTTAGGTTCTTTCAAAGAAAATGATTTTAGTCTTAATTCATCAATTTTTGAACGTTTACCATGTACATCGCCACTTAATCCATAGCCTAGAAAATCTTCAAAATAATTATTATCCACAGTCAAACCTAAGCTGTCATCTTTAAAAAGCCAAAGCGCATCACTACTACCAGAGTCTATTAATAATTTTACGGGAATTTCTTTTGATTTAATTGTTGTAATTAAGTCTATATAGGGCTTACCATTGTAAAACTGCAAACTAAAGGCTTCACACTTTCTACAGTTTTTGCTTTTATAAGCTTCAGGATTGTAGGCTTTTATCTGTTTGCTGGAATAGTTAATCTCAACGACCAAATCTTTAAAAAAATCGTATCCAATGATGCCATGAACGGGAATGCCTAGTTTTGGTGCAAAATTTGCAGATTTATCAAAAATCACATAAAAATCCTGATCTACGTTTAGTGCTTCTCCAATTTTAAAGGTATTATGTGAAGACTTTAAAGCTTGCACTTTTCCATCATTACCTAACCCTTTTAAGTTAATCGTTTCGCCATTTAAGATTTTAAGGGAATCTACTGAGTTTATAAAATTAAATACAATTGGCGTTCTAACTCCGGTATCTAATAAAAAAGATAATTTCACACCATTGACTTCTACGGGGATAATGACCACATTACTTATTAATTCGAAATCAATTTTTGTAACGCCTTTTTTATTGTCTACACGATATGTTGCTTGTCCGTAACAAGAAAAACTCAAACAGAACAAACCGCATAAAAAGCAAAGCCAACGATTACATTTCATAGATTTCAATTTATAGCTTTTTAAGTTCATGAAGTACTTTTATATGCGTAGTTTTTAATAATTCTCTAATACAGTTAGCCTTTTAACCGCAATCATTTGCTGCAGAATCAAGTTAAGCAATTTATTAACACTCATTAGACTTTTTTTTCGCAACTTTGTGTTTCAAAATTTTATTTTATGCCATCTATTTCAAATAAAGGCCAAGCAATGCCACAATCGCCAATAAGAAAATTAATGCCATATGCGGAAAAAGCCTATACTCAAGGAAAAACCGTTTATCATTTAAATATTGGTCAGCCAGATATAAAAACACCTCAAATAGCTCTAGACGCAGTAAAAATTCACTCCCTAGAAATATTATCGTATACACGCTCTGAAGGGTCCGAAGACTATAGACGAAAAATTGCTAATTATTATATTAAAAAAGACATCCATGTTAAGCATGATGATATCATAGTTACTACAGGTGGAAGCGAAGCCTTATTATTTACTTTTGGTAGTGTAATGGATGTTGGTGATGAAGTTATTATTCCTGAACCTTTTTATGCAAATTACAATGGGTTTTCGACTGCTTCAGGTATTAATGTAGTTCCCGTAATTTCTAAAATTGAAGATAATTTTGCATTACCTCCTATAGAAGAATTCGAAAAATTAATCACACCAAAGACTAAGGCTATTTTAATTTGTAATCCTGGTAATCCAACAGGCTATTTATATTCAAAAGAAGAAATACAAAAGCTTGCTGATATTGTAAGAAAACACGATTTATTTTTAATTTCTGATGAAGTATATCGAGAATTTGCATACGACGGTGCAGTACACTACTCTATTTTACAAGAAGAAGGCTTAGATGAGCATGCAATAATTATCGATTCGGTTTCTAAGCGTTATAGTATGTGTGGCGCAAGAATTGGCTGTATGGTGTCAAGAAATAAAGAAGTCATACAAACAGCACTAAAGTTTGCACAGGCGAGACTGAGTCCACCAACATTAGCTCAAATTGCGAGTGAAGCTGCACTAGACACCCCGCAAAGTTATTTTGATGATGTTATTGAAGAATATGAAGAAAGAAGAAACACCTTAATTAGAGAACTCAAGAAGATTGAAGGCTTAAAAGTAGGGAACCCAAAAGGGGCGTTTTATTGTATTGCAGAGTTACCAATAAAAAACAGCGATGCTTTTGCGCAATGGCTTTTAGAAGAGTTTCATATTGATGGAGAAACCGTTATGGTTGCTCCAGCAGCTGGCTTTTACTCAACACCAGGCGTGGGTTTAAACCAAATTCGTCTTGCTTATGTGCTTAATAAAAAAAGTCTCATAAAAGCAGTACATATTTTAAAAGAAGCCCTTAAAGTTTATAAAGATTAGTGCACATTCAATACAACATATCTTTAAAAGAATACAATACTTTTGGTATTGATGTTATGGCGAGCCATTTTGTGTCTGTGGATTCAGTTTCCGATTTAATCTCAGTAATTAAACAAAAAGACTTTCCTAATAAATTAATACTTGGTGGTGGCAGCAATGTCTTATTAACTAAAAATGTTGATGCTCTTGTTGTACATATAAATTTAAAAGGAAAAACTATTGTCTCGCAAGAGGATAACCTTGTCTTAATTAAGGCTGAAGCTGGAGAAAACTGGCATGACTTTGTTTTATGGTGTTTGGATCATGATTATGGCGGACTCGAAAACATGTCACTAATCCCTGGTAATGTTGGCACGGCTCCTATTCAAAATATTGGGGCTTATGGTGTCGAGTTAAAAGACCATTTTATAAGTTGTGAAGCATTAAATGTTGATACATTAGAACTAGAATCCTTTAACAAAACAACCTGCAATTTTGGCTATCGCAATTCGATTTTTAAGCAAGAAGCAAAAGGAAAGTATATTATTACGAGTGTGGTTTTTCAATTAACAAAAAACACGCATTATTTACGCACAAATTATGGTGCAATACAATCGCAACTGGAACTTATGAAGGTTAAAGAGCCAACCATTCAAGATATTTCAAAAGCGGTGATTGCCATTCGGGAAAGCAAATTACCCAACCCAAAAGAGATTGGAAATAGTGGCAGTTTTTTTAAAAACCCAGTAATTTCTACTGAAGCTTTTAAAGCACTACAACAAAATTTTCCTGAAGCTCCCAGTTATCGTGTTTCGGAGCATGAAGTAAAAGTCCCTGCTGGGTGGCTAATTGAAAAAGCTGGTTTTAAAGGTAAGACCTTTGGTAATTATGGCGTACACAAAAACCAGGCATTGGTTTTAGTTAACTATGGTGGCGCAGAAGGCAAAGACCTATTAGCACTTTCAAAATTGATACAAAATACAATTTATCGTATCTTTAATATTTCTATTGAAGCCGAAGTAAATATTTTATAATCACAATACCTGTTTAATAGCAACGTTAATCTAACTAACAAATAGCAATACCATTGAGCCTCTCTTTAGAAGAAGAAATAGTAGTTTTATTAAAAAGTGGTGACAAAAAAGCCATTGCCTTGTTGTACGAGAACTATTCTGGTGCACTTTTAGGGGTTATAAAAAAAGTGATTAGTGATGATGATACCGCACAGGACGTTTTGCAGGAAGGCTTTGTAAAAGTTTGGAAAAAAAGTAAAAGCTATGATTCCTCTAAAGCAAAATTGTTTACCTGGTTGTACCGTATTTTTTATAATTCGGCAATCGATAAAGTACGTTCTTTAAACAATAAAACACAAAAGGAAATCCAAATTGAAGATTCAAACGTATATAAACTGACAACCAATAGTTTAAATCAAGATACCTTAGACATAAAAAAACACCTTTGTAGTCTCGATTTAAAATATCAAATAGTTATAAACGCACTCTTTTTTGAAGGCATGACGCAACAGGAAGCGAGTGAAGAATTGGACATTCCTTTAGGAACGGTAAAATCAAGATTAAAAATAGGTTTAAGAGAATTGAAAAAAATTTACAACCCCTAATACTACTAAAATGATTGTTGATAGTAATACATTTTTAGAATCGGGTTTATTAGAAAAATATTTAATAGGCCAAACGAGTCCTCAAGAAACACTTGAGGTTGAACAGTATATTTCTAAATATCCAGAAGTTGATGCGGCTTACCGAACACTTCAAAATAATTTAGAATTAGCTGCCTTTGCAAATGCAGAAGAGGCACCAGTACATCTTTTAGGAAACATTCTCAATACTTTGGATGACAAACCTGTTATGGCCATGAACACCAAACCATCTAAACCTTGGTTTGGTTATGGCATAGCCGCGAGCGTAATCGCTTTATTATTTGCAAGCACCTCATTTTATCTTTATACTCAAAATAACGCTTTATTAGACGAAAATCAAACGATAGTCGATGAGCTTTATGATTTGAGAAGCGATATTGCTGGTAACAACCTGAAACTTGACGCTTTAGCTGAGCAGTTTGCACAGCTTAATAATCCAGAAACTGAAAAGTATATTCTAAAAGGTAACCGTCGTGCTAAAAACTTAAAGACGGTCGCTTATATTAATCCAAAAGAAAAAACATCAATGATTGATGTGGTGTCTTTACCGCTTTTACCAGATGATCAAGTGTACCAAATCTGGGCAGATTTACAAGGCAAAATGGTTAATCTTGGGATTTTAAGCGAAAGAGACAGACGCTTACAGCAAATTCCATACACTGAAGATGCTTTAGGATTAAGTATTACTATAGAACGAAAAGGAAGACTACCTTCTACCTCTAAAGAAACGCCTGTAGCAGAAATTGAATTAAACTTAAAGGAATAACATGTCTAAAACACGGCATATAAAGCTTCACTAATGTCGTGGAGCTTTCTTTTTTATATAAATCTTCAACTGCTTTCTATCGTCTTTCTTATATAATCATAATCTAGGAAATATTTAGGTTATCCTAGGAGTTGGTAAAAACGTAAAATTAAAATAGTATCTTTGCAGCACTATTTAAAAATTATTTTCAGTGAAACTTTTTTTAATCACATTAGTATTATTAGCCATAGCCATTGCAGGAATAGCGATAAAAATATGGGCTAAAAAAGACGGTAAATTTGCTGGCACCTGTGCGAGCCAAAATCCCATGCTTAATAAAGATGGAGAAGCTTGTGGTTTTTGTGGTAAGACTCCAGAGCAGTTTGACAATTGTAACGAACCGCAACACTCCTAACCTTAATGCTTTTACTTGAAATTCTGTTCTATAGCTTTGCTGTTGTGGTTTGCATTCAAGTGGTTTATTACGGTATTATCTTCGGAAGTTTTGCTTCCAGCAAACCAACGGCAACAACAAAAAAAAACATCCCCATTTCAATTATAATTTGTGCGAAAAATGAAGCGCAGAATATAAAAAAATACCTGCCCTCCATTTTAAACCAAGAGTATCCAAACTTTGAAGTGGTCTTAATTAATGATGCTTCTCAGGACGGTACTTTAGCTGTTTTCAAAGCGTTTGCAAAAGACCATAAAAACATTAAAATTGTTAATGTAAAAAATGTTGAAACCTTTTGGGCGAAAAAAAAATACGCCTTAACTTTAGGTATTAAAGCAGCAACACATGATCATTTGCTATTTACAGACGCAGACTGTGAGCCAGTTTCAAACCAATGGGTTTGCGAAATGGCCTCTCATTTTTCAAATGAAAACACAGTAGTTCTAGGTTATGGTGGCTATCATAAAATTAAAAACTCTTTTTTAAATAAACTTATTCGCTACGAAACTGTTTTGACGGCGATTCAGTATTTTTCATTTGCAAAAATCGGCATCCCTTTTATGGGGGTTGGTCGTAATTTGGCCTACAATCGCGACGAGTTCTTTAAAGCTAATGGTTTTATAAGCCATATAGATGTGCGTTCTGGAGATGATGATCTATTTATTAATGAAGTCGCAACTGGTGCTAATACCACGGTCTGTTTTACCAAAGAAAGTTTCACCAGTTCAGAACCTAAACTGAACTTTAAAAATTGGTTTAGACAAAAGCGCAGACACGTCTCAACCTCTAATCGCTACAAATTTTCTCATAAAGTTTTATTAGCCTTATTTTATGTTTCACAAGTACTGTTTTGGCTAGTCGCTATGATACTATTAATGACTCTTTTTAACTGGCCATTTGTTATATTGCTAATTGTTTTTAGATTTACCATCCAGTTTTTGGTCATGGCCTCTTCAGCAAAAAAACTAAATGAAATAGATCTTATATTTTTACTTCCGGTTTTAGAACTCTTTTTAATTGGCTTCCAATTAACTATATTTATAGCAAATCTCATGTCAAAACCTAACTATTGGAAATAGAAGAAGCCATTGCAAAAGCAAAGAAAAACGATCAAAAAGCGTTTAATTTTTTGTTGGATAATTTTTGGGATTACGTGTATGGCTTTCAACTTAAACGGATTGAGAACGAAAATGATGCCGAAGACATTACCATTCAAACCTTCTCTAAAGCCTTTGATAAAATGGATAAATATGATGATAAGTATGCCTTTAAAACGTGGTTGATTACTATCTCTAAAAACATCCATATCGATCTCCTTCGAAAAGAAAAAAGCTCCATCAGCTCAAAAATAATAAAACATGAAGACGATAAAGTTTATCAAGTTGTGGACGAATCACCTTCACCAGAAGACAAACTTATAAAAGAGCAAAATTTAGCGAAATTGTTACGCGACATTAAAAAGCTAAAACCGCATTATCAGCAGGTCATTAATTTGCGTTATTTTCAAGAATTGAGCTATGCAGAAATTAGTATAGAACTTGGTGAACCCATGAATAATGTAAAAGTTAAATTACTACGTGCTAAAAAACTATTGGCAGAGATTATTAAACGATAATCATGATTTCAATTAAAAAACTAGGCCCTGGGCTTTTATTCGCTGGTGCTGCTATTGGTGTTTCTCACTTAGTACAATCCACCCGTGCTGGTGCCGATTTTGGTTTAGGTTTACTTTGGGCATTGTTACTCGTAAATCTATTTAAATATCCTTTTTTTCAATTTGGGCCACGGTATGCCTCAGCCACGGGAGAAAGTTTGTTAGACGGCTATAACAAACTGGGTAAAGGGGTTTTAGTCGCCTACTTCTTACTCACTTTCGCGACAATGTTTACTATTCAAACCGCAGTAACAATCGTTACAGCTGGATTAGCTTCAACCTTATTTGGTGATTTTATTTCTATTCAATCATGGACCATTATCATCTTAACAGTCTGTTTGGCTATTTTATTTTTTGGCAAATACAAAGCATTAGACCGACTTATTAAAATTATCGTCATTACATTAACGATTAGCACTCTAGTAGCTGTTAGTATGGCGTTATTTGATTTTGAAAAAGCATTAAATTTCACTCAAAGACTACCCGAAAATGGTTTAGAAATTGGTTTCTTGATTGCCTTTATGGGTTGGATGCCTGCACCATTAGACATCTCAGTTTGGCATTCACTTTGGGCAATTGAAAAGAAAAATAACGAAAAAGAGTACACACCAAAATCAGCTTTACTCGATTTTAATATTGGCTTTATTGGAACCATTATATTAGGTATTGGTTTTTTAGTATTAGGATACCTCGTTATGTATGAGAGTGGTGAAACTTTTAGCAGTAATGCTGGTGTGTTTTCAAATCAACTCATTCAAATGTATACGCGTAGTTTGGGGCATTGGGCTTATGTAATAATAGGGATTGCAGCTTTCACTACAATGTTTAGTACTACGCTAACAACACTGGATGCCTCACCCAGAGCAATGCATAGAACCTTAGAATTACTAAGTCACAAGCCTTTCAAAAAAGGCTATCTCTTTTGGATTTTATTATTAGCGTTTGGCACTATTTTTATCTTTTTTTATTTTGCTTCAGAAATGGGAACATTAATAGAGATTGCTACCATACTCTCCTTTTTGACGGCTCCTTTTTATGCGATTATCAATTATGCTCTCATTAGCGGAAAACACACACCAAAAGCCTGGCGTCCTTCAAAATCACTACATGTATTAAGTATTCTGGGCATTGTATTTTTGATTGGTTTTAGCCTGTGGTATTTAATGCTAATTTAACCATGAAGTGGAACATTTCAATGTTAAATTGGTATCCCTTCTTTATAGAATACTTTGTATCTTTGCATTTGAATATAAATTGTTGATATGAATAATGAAACTGCATCAGTAATCTTACCAGCCCAAAGACAACCTAAACCAAAATGGTTACGTGTAAAACTACCTACAGGTAAGAAATACACAGAACTTCGTGGATTAGTAGATAAGTATAAATTAAATACGATTTGTGCTTCTGGAAGTTGTCCAAACATGGGTGAATGTTGGGGAGAAGGCACTGCTACTTTCATGATACTAGGTAATGTATGTACGCGTTCATGTGGTTTTTGTGGTGTTAAAACAGGAAGACCAGAAACTATTGATTGGGATGAACCAGAAAAAGTAGCCCGTTCTATAAAAATCATGCAAATTAAGCATGCTGTTTTAACCAGTGTCGATCGTGATGACATCAAAGACATGGGAAGCATTATGTGGGCAGAAACGGTAAAAGCGGTACGCCGTATGAATCCTGAGACCACGTTAGAAACACTTATTCCAGATTTTCAAGGCATAGAAAAACATATCGACCGTATTATTACTGTCGCTCCAGAAGTGGTATCTCACAATATTGAAACCGTTAAACGTTTAACCCGTGAGGTTAGAATTCAGGCAAAATATGAGCGTAGTTTAGGGGTTTTAAAATACTTAAAACAACAAGGGCAACGCAGAACAAAATCTGGTATTATGCTCGGTTTAGGCGAAACACGTGAAGAAGTTATACAAACACTTCATGATTTACGTGAAAATGATGTAGATGTTGTGACTATTGGTCAATACCTTCAGCCAAGTAAAAAACACTTACCTGTAAAACAATTTATACTGCCAGACCAATTTAAAGAATATGAAACTATTGGTCTAGAGCTTGGTTTCCGTCATGTAGAAAGTAGCGCTTTAGTGCGTTCATCTTACAAAGCTCAAAAACATATAAACTAAATGATTACTGTTGCTATCAACGGTTTTGGCCGTATTGGACGACGTGTTTTTCGACTCATTCAAGACCATAAAAACATAGAAATTGTCGCTATTAATGACTTGGCTGATGCCAGAACACTAAGTCATCTATTAAAATATGATAGTATTCATGGTGTTTTTAAAACTGAAATTTCTCACGACAGCAAGCACATTATAATTGGTAACAAAAAGGTTGTTCTTTTAAATGAAAAACATCCAGAACAGATTAACTGGAAACCCTTTGCTCCAGACTTTGTGATTGAAGCCACTGGAAAATTTAAAACAGCTGAAACTTTAGAACATCACATTAAAAATGGTGCAAAACGAGTTATTTTAAGTGTTCCTCCAGAAGATGATAGTATCAAAACTATCGTTTTAGGCATTAACGAAAATAGTTTAGACGGTACCGAAACCATCATTTCTAGTGCCTCATGTACTACAAATAATGCAGCACCCATGATTGCTATAATTAATGAACTATGCGGCATTAACCAAGCCTATATCACCACTGTTCACTCCTATACAACAGACCAAAGTTTACATGATCAGCCGCATCGCGATTTACGTCGGGCGCGTGCAGCAGGACAATCTATTGTACCAACAACCACCGGTGCCGCAAAAGCACTAACAAAAATTTTTCCGGATTTAGAAGATGTTATTGGTGGCTGCGGTATTCGTGTACCCGTACCCAATGGCTCACTAACAGATATTACCCTTAGTGTAAAAAAGACAGTTTCTATTGAAACTATTAATGCTGCTTTTAAAACAGCTTCCCAAGGCAGGTATAAAGGGATTTTAGAATATACAGAAGATCCTATTGTTTCTATAGACATAGTAGGCAATACGCACTCCTGTATTTTTGATTCGCAAATGACCTCTGTAATTGGTAACATGATAAAAATAATTGGCTGGTATGATAATGAGACAGGCTACTCTAGTCGCCTAGTTGACCTAATCATCAATTTATCGCAAAAAACTATACCTTTGTCTGGTAAATAATTATATTTGTTAGTAAAACACGCTCACAATGTCTCCTTTCTACAACTATTTATGTATTGTATTTCTGTTGTTAAGTGTTCCTTTATATGGGCAAGACTTATCTCAAAGAAACATTGCTGAACTTCAAGCTCAGGTAGATGCTGGTATTTATTCAGCTCAAAAAAACTTGGACGCTCAAAATTATTATCAAGCACAACGCGACTTAGAAATAACACTCGAGAAAGCCTTAGAGATTGACAATAAAAAAAGTATAGGACTGGCCTATTCTAAAATGGGCAAACTTCAATATTTTCTAGAAGAACCTAATGAAGCCATTAAATCGCTAATAAAAGCCATAGAAGTTCAACGCTTTGCAAAAGACTATACCAACATCGCAGAAACCTACAAAGTTTTAGCCGATGTTTATATGAGTATTGACGACTATAACCAAGCTTTGGATTATTATAAATCTGCTGCAACATATTTCAATCAGGAAGAACTATTCAACTATGAAGCAGAGGCGATATTAAAAACAGGAATCGCTCATTTAGCGTTAGAGCAATATAAGAAAGCCGATAAAGCATTTAATAACGCTATTGATCTTTCAAGGCGCTATCAGTTAAATAAGATATTAAGTTCTAGTTTAATACACTTAGGTAAAGTAGAAGCTTTAAATAACCAAATTGAAGATGGTCTAAGCTATGCTAATCAAGGTTATGAGATTGCCAAAAAAAATAATTTTAGTGATGTTCTAAATAATGGAGCACTAATATTAAGCCAATTGCATGAAAATGATGGAGACTTGCTAATGGCAAACCAATATTTAAAGCGCCACATTGCGTTATCAGACTCACTCTTAAGTGCAAAAAAACAGTTGCTTTCTCCTCAAAGAAAACGTGCACTTACAGACACCTATCAAATACAATATCAAAAGCAAGGTGAGGCCGACTTAGAAAAAGTTAAGACTAGCCCGTTCGATCAGTTAACTACCATTTTAAGTATTGCATTAATCACCATTTTATCGTTATTAACCTTGTCGCTTTATAAAAACAATAACATTAGATTGAAATCTAATAATGTACTGCACAAAAAGAATAGCGAACTTATTGTTTCTAAAGAAAAAGCAGAACTGGCTTCAAAAACAAAAGCAAATTTTCTATCTACGGTAACCCATGAATTAAGAACACCCTTATATGCTGTAACTGGTTTAACAAATATGCTTTTAGATGAAGATCCTAAACCAGAACAAATTCAACATTTAAAGTCCCTTAAATTTTCAGGAGATTATTTGCTAACATTTATAAACGATATTCTTCAAATTAATAAAATTGAGGCCAATAAAGTAGATCTTGAACCAGAGATTTTTAATTTAAAAAAGAAAATCGCCAATGTTATTTCTGCATTGAACAATTCTGCCTCAGATAATAATATTAAAATACATATGGAATATGATAGTGATCTTCCATTAAATTTTAATGCCGATCAATTAAAAATTTCCCAGATACTCATTAACCTCATTGGAAACTCTATTAAATTCACAAAAGACGGAGATATTTGGGTTCGGGCTAAGAAAATTAATGAGCAAGAAGGGGTCTATAACATTCGTTTTGAAGTTGAAGACAATGGCATAGGTATAAGTAGAGAAAAACAAGAATACATGTTTGAAAGTTTTTCTCAAGGCTCAATACAAATAAACAGAAAATATGGCGGTACTGGTTTAGGACTATCTATCGTAAAGGGATTAATAGACCTCTTAAACGGTAAAATATATCTTAAAAGTGAATTGGGAAAGGGCTCGACTTTCTTCTTCGAAATACCTATGCAATATACAGAAGAGCTAGTAAAAGAAGTTAAAACAAATTACTTTAAAGACGTAAACAAAGTAGATTTAGATAATATCAAGATCTTGGTCGTTGAGGATAATAAAATTAACCAGATGATTACTAAAAAAATCTTGAATAAGATGAATCTTAACTGTGAAGTTGTAGATAATGGTGAATCTGCGGTTGAAAAAGTTAAGAACAGTCATTATGATGTTGTTTTAATGGATATCCATATGCCAGGGATAAGCGGCATTGAAGCCACTAGGCAAATAAGAGCTTTCGATAAAAAACTTAACATTTTTGCATTAACGGCTGTAACCATTGAAGATAAAATGCAAGAGTTCGATGAGGCTGGATTTACAGATATTATTTCTAAACCTTTCAAACAGGAAGATTTTGAAAAAAAATTATATGATGCGCTAATTGTTTCTTAAACTCCTGATTAGCGAGCAACAAAGTTTTTTACTTTCTCATTAAATACCGAAGCTTTATCAATGTGACATACAATTGGCAAGTAATACAATTTGCTTTTTAAGACTTCATGTTTTTTAAGCCGCATGTAATCTTTTTCAGTAGTAACAATTAATTCATTTTCCGAAATGCGTGCAATATCCTCAGCAGTAAAGGAATGGTGGTCTTTATATTCCAAATGTTTAAACGCGAGATTTTTAACAGACAAATAGCTCAATAAAGGTTTCACATTAGCAATACCAGTAACCAGAGTGAACTTGGAAAGTGACGCTAACGGCCGTGTTTTTTCGCTAGAAATCACTACCGTTGAATACCCAATTGTACTAAAACATACTAACTGATTAGCCTTGGGGTTAATACGCTTCTCAATCGAAGCTTTTTCAGAATCAGATAAGGCTTCAGGACATTTAGTTACCACGATAATACCAGCACGCTTTGCTCCTGTTCTTGGCTCACGCAAGTTACCAGTAGGCAGAACAATATCATTAAAATACGGCTGATTGTAAGTAGTCAGTAATATATTCAAGCCTGCTTTTACTTTTCTATGCTGAAAAGCATCATCAAGTAAAATAACCTCAGGCTTCTTTTTTAAAGCGCTTAATATTTCAATTCCATGTTGTCTGTCTTCATCAACAGCAACCAAAATATCATTTTTAAATTTATTATAAAACTGAAAAGGTTCATCGCCTAAAAGTGTTGCAGAGCTGTTAACATTTGCCAATTGAAACCCTTTAGTATCCCTCCCATAACCGCGACTTAAAGTCGCCAACTTATAATCTGCTTTCAATAATTTAATAAGATACTCAACCATTGGTGTTTTTCCTGTACCACCAGTACTCAAATTACCAACACAAACAACGGGGAAATCGTAAGATTTAGAGGTTTTAATCTCAGCATCATATAGTAAATTACGCAACCAAGTCACCAAATAATATACAGGCACAATAGGTAATAATAAAAGTCTGATCAATTTCATCTACAAGGTTTAAACATAACGAAAGTAAAAATTTTATATTTGTTAAACCATTTATCATAATCAATTCCAATAAATATATGATTATTCAAGACGTTATCAATCACTTAGAAGACTTTGCGCCTCTAGCTTATGCCGAAGATTTTGACAATGTAGGCCTTTTAGTGGGTGACAAAAAAGCAAAATTAACTGGTGTTTTAGTTACTTTAGATACACTTGAAGCTGTTGTAGATGAAGCGATTGAACATGACTGCAATCTTATTGTAAGTTTTCATCCTATCATTTTTAAAGGTCTAAAAAGACTTACGGGCAACACCTATGTTGAACGTACTGTCCAAAAAGCGATTAAAAACGACATTGCTATTTATGCTATTCATACCGCCTTAGACAATCATATTAACGGCGTAAATGACATGATTTGCGATCAATTGGGATTACTAAACAGAGCGGTATTAATTCCGCAAGCGGAAACGATAAAAAAACTTACCACATTTGTTCCAACATCTGAAGCAGAAGCTCTTAGACAGGCCCTATTTAATGTTGGTGCTGGCAACATCGGAAACTATGACCACTGCAGTTTTAATCTAGATGGCGTGGGGACTTATAAGGGTAATGACGCTTCAAATCCAACAAAAGGGAAAAAAGGGCAAACACATGTAGAAGAAGAAACACAAATAAGCATCACATTTGCCAAACATTTAGAAGCAAAAGTTATAGAAACACTGTTTAAAAATCACTCTTATGAAGAAGTGGCTTATGAAATAATTACACTTGAAAATAAAAATCAAAAGATTGGGATAGGTATGATTGGCACATTAGAACAGCCACTCTCTGAAACCGCCTTTTTTGATTTTCTAAAAGAAAAAATGAAGGTCTCTGTCATTCGCCATTCGAAATTATTAGACAAACCTATAAGGAGCGTAGCGGTTCTAGGAGGCTCTGGAAGTTTTGCAATTGCGGCTGCCAAAAGCTTAAAAGCCGATGTATTTATTACTGCAGATTTGAAATATCATGACTTCTTTTCAGCTGAGAACAGTATCATTTTAGCCGATATTGGACACTATGAAAGTGAACAGTTCACAAAAAATGGTTTAGTAGCACATCTTACAAAAAAAATTAGTAATTTTGCCATCATTTTATCGAACACAAACACCAATCCAGTTAAGTATTATTAAAATATGGCAAAGACTAAAGAAGTAAGTGTAGAGCAACGTTTAAGAGCCTTATACGATTTACAATTAATAGATTCTAGAATCGACGAAATAAGAAGCGTTCGCGGAGAACTACCTCTAGAGGTAAGTGATTTAGAAGATGAAGTTGCTGGATTAAACACTAGATTAGAAAAACTTCAAGATAGTTTGGCTACAATTGACACGCAAATAGTCGAAAAGAAAAACTTAATTGAAGAAGCTAAGGCACTAATTAAAAAGTATAGCGAACAACAAAAGAATGTTAGAAATAACAGAGAATTTAACTCGTTAACTAAAGAAATAGAGTTTCAAGAACTTGAAATCGAATTAGCAGAAAAGCACATTAGAGAATTCAAAGCACAAATCGAGCAGAAAAAAGAAGTTATTGATAAAACTAAAGCGCACAATAAAGAGCGTGAATCTCACTTAAAATATAAAAAGAGTGAGTTAGACGCGATTTTAAGTGAAACGGCGAAAGAAGAAGAAGCTTTAATTAATAAATCTGAAGAATACAAAAAGAAAATCGAAGAGCGCTTAGTTAAAGCCTATCACCGTATTCGTACCAATGTTAAAAATGGCTTAGCTGTTGTACCAATTGAAAGAGGAGCTTCTGGAGGTTCATACTTTACTATTCCACCACAAGTACAAATGGAAATTGGCTCTCGTAAAAAAATCATTACAGATGAGCATTCAGGACGTATTTTAGTAGATGAGTTACTAGCTCAAGAGCAAAGAGAAAAAATGGAAAAAATGTTTAAAAAACTATAATTCCAATTTTAAATTATATTTAAAGCCTTCATAACCTGAAGGCTTTTTTTTTTAATATAATTTTAAACTAATTTGAATTAAGGATTCTTAACTTAATGCGACAAAGAAGAAAAAATATTATGAAAAAAATACTATTTCTCATTTCGCTTACCTTATTATTTAACTGTAAGAACACAGCTCAAAATAGCGAAACGACTCAAAATCAGAACGCTATAAAAACAGCCAAGCCTATTGAAGTTCCTTTGGAAAACGGAATGGCGAAAGCCTATTTTGCAAGTGGTTGCTTTTGGTGTGTTGAAGCCATTTATGAGCGCGTAAAAGGGGTTGAAGAATCTATTAGTGGTTATGCTGGCGGCCATACTAAAAACCCAACCTACGAAGCAAGCAATACTGGCAACACCGGACATGCAGAAGCTGTAGAGGTTATTTATGATCCAAAAATTGTAAGCTTCGAAACCTTAGTTGACGTTTATTTTGCCTCTCAAAATCCTACCCAGGTAAACGGCCAAGGTCCAGATAGAGGATCACAATACCGTTCTATTATTTTTTATCAAAACGAGTCGCAGAAAAAAATTATTGAAGCTAAAAAAACAGCTTTGAAAAATGAACTAGATAAAGCGGTAGCCGCAGAAGTATATCCGTTTCAAAAATTCTGGATTGCTGAAGACTACCATCAAAACTACGAAAAACGGCATCCAGACAATAGCTATATTAGAAATGTGTCTATCCCTCGGTTAAAGCGTTTCCAATCAAAAATGCCTGCTGTTTTAAAAGAAACGCATTAACAATTCACATTTTAACTTACTTAGCCAGTAACATTCACTTATTATCTTTCTAAGTAGTAAATGAAAAGTGAATTCTATACACGCTATAAAAATTAAAGCTTAGTTGCTTTAATCTCGAAAATAAGTGGATACAATTTATCCTTAGTCACATAATTGCCCGATGCCGTTTTTTCTAATTCGGGCAATACGTTATAAGGACTTTCGTCATATTCATTTAAAAAGTCTATATGTAATCCCGCTTCTGTTAACGCGTTGACGACCTCGCTTAAACCATGGTTCCAACCATACTCTTTACTCACCATTTTAGAAGCAGTGTTCGCATAAGTTCCTTCATATTCTTCATAGATTACCTCATCCTGCATATAGCCATATTTCATAATAGGCGTACCCTCTAAATAATCAAACATCCAAACAATGGGATGGAATTCAACCATGTAAAAGCTACCTCCTTTTTTTAATTTTTCAGCAATCATGCGTCCCCAGGGCTTTAAATCTGGTAACCAACCAATTACACCATAACTTGTAAAAACAATATCAAAAGTGTCTTTGAGATGTTTTGCCGTATCTAAAACATTACAACAGATAAAGCGGGCATCGAGATTTAATTCCTCATTCAAAGCTCTGGCCAGTTTTATGCCTTCATCACTTAAATCTACACCAACCGCTTTGGCTCCTCGTCTACTCCAACTAAGTGTGTCTTGACCAAAATGACACTGTAAATGCAATAAAGACTTTCCGTTTACATCCCCTAAAGCATTCAACTCGTAGGACATTAAAGAGGATTTTCCGTTTTTAAAAGCTGCCATATCATACAGGTCACTATTAGCATGCACCTTAACTTTAGTGTTCCAAGTGGTTTTATTAACATTAAAAAATACTGAATGATCATTCATATCTGCTTGATTTTCATCAAAACTAATTAATATTTCTTAGCTTTGAAAGAAAAGCAAAAGCATGTATAGATTACTCATTATTAGCCTGATTTTATTATCCTCTTGTAAGTCTGAAACAAAGCCTGTTGAAAAAGAGCTTACTTTAGCACAAAAAATCGCCAACGCACACGGTTTTGAAAACTGGAAAAACGTTGAAGAGATTCAGTTTACTTTTAATGTCGATCAAGACACCATCCATTTTGAACGTTTTTGGACTTGGAATCCAAACACTTTTGAGGTTAAAAAGACAACAGTAAACGACACGATTACTTATAACAGATTGAAAATCGAACAAGCTAGTCTCACAGCCGATCGTGCCTTTGTAAACGATAAATTCTGGTTGCTTTTTCCTTATCAATTAGTTTGGGATGATGGTATTACACTAACAAAACCCATAACAATGGAAGCTCCAATTAGTAAAAAACTTTTAAATAAAACCACACTATTATATTCAGATAATGGTGGTTATACTCCAGGTGATGCTTACGATATTTTCTACGATGACAACTACGTTATTAAAGAATGGATTTTTAGAGAAGGTAATGCTACTGAACCTACAATGATAAATACGTTTGAAAACTACACTAATATTAAGGGTCTTAATTTAGCATTAGACCATAAAAAAGCCGAAGGCAATTGGAGCCTTAACTTTACCAACGTTTCAGTTAAAACCAAATAAAACCTAAAACGGGAAAACAATTTATTTTAATCTTTAAAATCAGCAGCTGTATGGGATCCGTCGCAATAGGGCTTATTTTTAGAGACACCGCATCTACAAAAGGCTGTTGTTTTGTCTTTAGCTTCCTTACGACCATCGCAGTGCGTCACTTCTAGTGTTCCATAAACTAATAAGGGGCCATTTTCACGCACGTCAACTTTGGTGTTTAAAGTTTCCGTTTCCTTGTTGTTTTCACCAATCATTTCATAACCCAACGCTCCAGATGGGCAAGCTTTCACTTGGTTTACAATAGCACTGGTCGTTGCAGCATCAATTTTAATCCACGGTTTCTCCTTGGGTTTAAAGACGTCTCCAAGACCTTTTACACAAATTCCCGAATGTATACAGGCTTCTGGTTTCCAAATTACAGTAACTTCACCGTTGCTATACTCTTTTGTTTTACTCATAATTTTCCGTTTTACTAAAGATACAAAATCAGTCTAAACATTGCAATCGGGTTCTGCCTTCCTTTCTACGCTAATTATTCTTATTTTTGTTGGAAACCGAAAATCGATATACAGTGTCCAACTATAAATTAGGTCCAGACTTTGCCAAACAATTAGATAAAGAAGATCCATTAGCACATTTTAAAAATCAATTTCATATTCCAAAAGATAAAAATGGAAACGAACTCATTTATCTCTGCGGAAATTCTCTTGGATTACAACCTAAAATCACAAAAGACTATATTAATCAAGAACTTGAAGATTGGGCCAATTTAGGCGTTGAAGGGCATACTGAAGGAAAAAACCCGTGGTTACATTATCATGAGTTTTTAACAGAAACTATGGCAGAAGTCGTTGGTGCAAAACCCATTGAAGTGGTCGTGATGAATACACTAACCGCTAATTTGCATTTTATGATGGTGTCGTTTTACAAACCCACACAAAAACGTTATAAGATTTTAATTGAGGCAGATGCGTTTCCTTCAGATAAATACGCAGTAGAATCACAACTCCGCCATCATGGCTTTGATGATACAGAAGGTCTTATTCTTTGGAAAGCGCGCGAAGGCGAAGAATTGGCAAACTACGAGGATTTAGAAAGCATTCTGGAAACACAAGGTGAAGACATTGCTTTAGTTATGATTGGTGGTGTAAATTATTATACCGGCCAGTTTTTCGATTTAAAACGCATTGCAAACTTAGGTCATAAAAAAGGCTGCGTTGTTGGTTTTGACTGTGCCCATGGTGCAGGAAATGTGGCACTGAATCTCCATGATTCTGGAGCTGATTTCGCCGTTTGGTGTACTTATAAATACATGAATTCTGGACCAGGAAGTTTATCTGGTTGCTTTGTTCACGAACGACATGCCAACAATAAATCGCTAAATAGATTCACGGGGTGGTGGAGTCACAATAAACAGACCCGTTTTAGAATGCGTGATGAATTTGACCAATTACCCGGCGCTGAAGGTTGGCAATTATCCAATCCGCCCATATTATCAATGGCTGCCATTCGCGCATCAGTAAATGTCTTTAAAGCCGCAGGATTTGATAATTTAATTAAGAAATCAAAAAAACTAACAGGCTATTTCGAGTTTCTAATCAACGCACTCAATAATCCTGATATTAAAATAATAACCCCTAGCAATCCAAACGAACGCGGTTGCCAACTCTCTATCCAGGTTAAAAATGCCGATAGAGGCCTACATAACAAACTAACAGAAGCTGGAGTAATTAGCGATTGGCGAGAGCCAGATGTGATTCGCTGCGCACCAGTACCTCTGTATAATTCTTTTGAGGATGTGTATGATATGGTTGAGAAATTAAAAACAGTTTTAAACGAATAAAAACCCTTTCCTCCCAACACTTCGAAATAGAAGAAAGCTGGGTTTTGAATTTCAAAAAAGACATTCGAAAGTCGGAAAAGGTTAAAGAGATAAAAAAAAATAAACAGATAGCCACGATTTTTGAAATAAGAAAATTCTGGCAATGACGATTTTATAAAATGAAAAAACAACAAAATATACTCATTATTGGCGCTGGACTTTGTGGCTCCCTTTTAGCCTTAAGGCTAGGACAGCGTGGCTATAACGTCACCGTTTACGAAATGCGTCCAGATTTACGTAAAACAGATATTTCTGCAGGACGCTCAATAAACTTAGCATTCTCAGATCGTGGAAATAAAGCCATGAAATTAGTTGGCATAGAAGACCAGGTAAAAGAACTGTGTATTCCAATGAATGGCCGTATGATTCATGATAAAGAAGGCAACACCTTTTTATCTAATTATAGTGGGCGCGACCATGAATACATAAACTCTATTTCGCGTGGCGGACTTAATGCCTTATTATTGGATGAAGCAGAGAAACACGACAATGTTACGATTCATTTTAATAAACAATGCCAATCGGTAGATTTTGAAAAAACCACCGCTTTATTTCAGGATTACACAACAAAAAAAACATTTATTGAAGATGCAGACTGTATTATAGCTACAGACGGCGCTGGTTCTGCCTTGCGAAAAAGCTATTATTTAGGTAGAAAATTCTTATTTAGTTTTTCACAAAATTACCTCACACATGGCTATAAAGAACTCAGTATTCTTCCAACGGAAACTGGTGATTATAAAACCTATAAAAATGCATTACACATTTGGCCAAGAGGCGATTTTATGGTTATTGCATTACCAAATTTAGATGGGAGTTTTACAGTTACTTTATTTTTAAGCTATGCTGAAGGCGAGTACAACTTCAATAATTTAACCACTCCAGAAATTGTTACGGCCTTCTTTACAAAAGAATTTCCTGATGCTTTAGAGCTCATGCCCAATTTAGTAACCGATTTCTTTGAAAACCCAACAGCGCCTTTAGGGACCGTAAAATGTTCACCTTGGCATTATAAAGGCAATACCCTGTTAATGGGAGATTCGGCTCATGCCATTGTTCCGTTTTACGGACAAGGGATGAATGCCTCTTTTGAGGATGTCGTAGAATTCGACGCTATTTTAGACCAACAGCTAGAGAATTGGGAAGCCACTTTTACGGCCTATGAAAAAACAAGAAAAAAAGACACCGATGCCATTGCCGATTTAGCCATTGATAATTTTCACGAAATGAAAGACCATGTCTCTAATCCTATTTTCCAGGAAAAGCGTAAATTAGAAATGGCTTTAGAAAAAGAATTCCCTAATGACTATTCGTCAAAATATTCATTGGTTACCTTTAATGAACAGATTGGGTATAGAGAAGCCATGCTTCGCGGAAGAGCACAAGACAAAGCGCTTTTAAATTTAATTGCCGATGGAAAAATAGATTTAAACGCAGATTTAAAGCATACTTTAAAATTAGTCTTAAAAGAAACCGAAGACATTTTAGAGGAAGATACTATCGCTAAAACAATGAAGCCTTAAAAAACTAATAATAGAAAAACACCATACCCCAACAATTCCGGATAAAAGAAAGATGCCTTTTTAATTTTCCAAAAGACATTCGAAAATCGGAAAGGTTCGAAAAGGCAAAGAATCTAAAACAAACAGATTGCCGCGATTTTTAAAAATAAAAAACCGCGCAATGACTTAAAAACATAATGATGAGTGACCAAAAAAAAGTAACACCAAGAGGTGCCTACCCACATACCAAACGCGTTGGCGATTTCATTTTCGTTTCAGGCACCAGTTCCCGTAGAGCAGATAATACAATTGCTGGTGTAGATATCATAGACGACATGGGAACAAAACGTTTAAATGCTGAAGTACAAACGCGAGAAGTCTTAAAAAATATTGAAAAGAATTTAGCTAATGAAGGCGCAACATTAAAAGATGTGGTCGACGTGACTTCTTTTCTAGTAAACATGAATGACTTTTCTGGCTATAATAAAGCGTATGCTGAGTTTTTTGAAAAAGAAACAGGACCAACACGAACAACAGTAGCAGTACATCAGTTACCACATCCAGATTTGGTGGTAGAAATAAAGGTGATGGCTTTTAAAAAATTATAAAGCGAAGCCCTTACAGATTTTCAAAACCTGTGAGGCCTAATAAAACAAAATACCTATAAATTAGTGATTACTATTAAAAACTACATCAACGGCGAGTTCCACAATCCTATCAAGAACAACTGGATAGACAACTATTGCCCTGCTAATGGCGAAGTCTATGGTCAACTACCAAACTCAGACAAAACAGATGTTGAAAAGGCCTACAACGCCGCAAAAACTGCTTTCCCAATGTGGTCACAAACCTCATTAGAAGAACGCAGTCGTATTTTAATCAAAATTTCAGAATTATTAGAAGCCAATTTGCAGCGTTTTGCAGAAGCCGAAAGTAAAGACAACGGTAAACCCATTAGTTTAGCTAAAGCAGTAGATATCCCTAGAGCGGCGAGTAACTTTCGCTTCTTTGGAAACGCTATTACACAATTTGCCAGTGAAAGCCATGAAAGTATTGGTCTAAAAGCCATAAATTACACGTTACGGCAACCTATAGGGGTTGTGGGTTGTATTTCTCCTTGGAACTTACCATTGTATTTATTTACGTGGAAAATAGCACCAGCCATTGCAGCTGGAAACTGCGTGATTGCAAAACCAAGCGAAGTCACCCCAATGACCGCCTATTTATTAGGTGAAATTTGTAACGAAGCAGGCTTACCAAAGGGGGTGCTAAATATCGTGCATGGTTTAGGCACTACAACAGGACAAGCCATTATAGCGCATGAAGACATTAAAGCCATTTCGTTTACTGGCGGAACGGCAACTGGTGCCCATATTGCCAAAGTCGCGGCACCCATGTTTAAAAAATTGTCTTTAGAATTGGGTGGAAAAAACCCAAACATTATTTTCGCCGATTGTGATTATGAAGATATGCTGGACACAACAGTCCGTTCTTCTTTTGCTAATCAAGGTCAGATTTGCCTTTGTGGAAGTCGTATTTTTATAGAAGACGCTATTTACGACCGTTTCAAAAAAGATTTTGTAACCAAAGTAAAAGCGTTGAAAGTAGGGCATCCCTCAGAACATGACACAAATATTGGTGCTTTAGTGTCAAAAGCACATTTAGAAAAAGTAAAAGACTATATCGCCATAGCAAAAGAAGAGCATGCAATGGTTCTTTGCGGAGGCAATGAAGTCACTATTAAAGGTTACGAGAACGGTTACTATTTAGAACCAACAGTTATAGAAGTAAAAAATGATGAATGCCGCGTCAACCAAGAAGAAATTTTTGGCCCAGTGGTTACGATTATGCCTTTTAAAACGGAAGAAGCTGTATTAGAAATGGCTAATAAGGTGAAATACGGTCTCTCAGCAACCTTGTGGACCAACGATTTAAAACGCACCATGAGCATGAGCAACCAACTACAAGCAGGCATCGTTTGGGTAAACACCTGGATGCTCCGTGATTTACGTACACCTTTTGGTGGTGTAAAAGCAAGTGGTATTGGTCGCGAAGGAGGTTTTGAAGCGTTACGCTTTTTTACTGAAGCTAAAAATGTTTGTATAAAGTACTAATTCTCACGACAGTGGGAATCTCATAAATTGAAACAAATACTATAAATTAACTGTCATTGCGGGCCTTTAGGTGTGACCATCTGTTAAAAATAGCAGGAAGGCATTATAAAACACCTGCCGCTGCAGAAATAAAAAAAATATGGACTTACAACTCAACAACAAATACGCACTAGTTTGTGGAAGCACAGCGGGCATAGGAAAAGCTACTGCTTTAGCCTTAGCTGAAGAAGGCACTATTGTTACATTAATTGCTAGAAATGAAGACAAGTTAAAAGCTACTTTATTGGAATTACCTCAACACAGAGACCACGACTATATTGTTGCCGATTTCTCCAATTCTGAAGAATTAAAAGCAATAGTGTCAGACTATATTTCGCAACACCATGGCTTTCATATTTTAGTAAATAATACGGGCGGCCCAAAAGGCGGACCTATTTTTTCTGCAGAAATTGATGAGTTTGAGAGTGCTTTTACGCAACATTTAAAATGTAATCATGTGTTAGCACAAACGGTTGTGCCTTTTATGAAAAGTGAAGGTTATGGTCGTATTGTGAATGTGATTTCCACCTCTGTAAAGCAACCCTTAGACGGTTTAGGCGTTAGTAACACCATTCGTGGTGCAGTAGCCAACTGGAGTAAGACTTTGGCTAATGAGCTTGGGCAATTTGGCATTACTGTAAACAATGTATTGCCTGGTGCCACAGGAACCGAGCGCCTAACTGAAATTATAAAAAACAAATCGGCTAAATCTGGAACTACCGAAGAAGACGCCGCCAACGCCATGAAAAACGCAGTTCCGGCAAAACGCTTTGCAAAACCAGAAGAATTAGCTGATGCTATCGCTTTTTTGGCAAGTGAGCGCGCTGCCTATATTAATGGTATTAATTTACCTGTAGATGGAGGCCGTACAAAGTCACTATAATATATTGACCTGTTAGGTTTATAAAACCTGACAGGTCTTTTTTGTATATTAGTACCGTAATTTTGCGTTAAGGATGACTCACAACTTAATTTTTAGAAAATTATGTGCGTGAACCTAAAGGTTTGAGGGTGTTTTGGAGCTCCTCGCAGAGAGCAACTACCTAAAGCCTGACTTTTGTTATTCTGCAAGCTCGTAAAAAGCCAGTAGGCATGAATAAAACTAACGCCCAAATAATAAAACAAATGAGCAACTTAGTATCTCCATTAAATTTTAAAGCTTGGATTGAAGAAAACAGACACCTTTTAAAACCACCGGTTGGCAATAAAGTGGTTTGGAAAGATGGCGATTTCATCGTTATGGTCGTTGGTGGTCCTAACAATAGAAAAGATTACCATTACAACGAAACCCCTGAGTTTTTCTATCAGGTGGAAGGTGACATGGTCTTAAAAATTATAGATCAAGGCACGCCAAAAGATGTGCATATTAGAGAGGGTGATATTTATTTATTACCTCCGAAAGTACCACATTCACCGCAGCGTGGTGCAAATACTGTTGGCTTAGTGATAGAGTACAAACGCCCTGAAGGCATGCGTGATGCGCTACTTTGGTTTTGCGAAAACTGTACGACTAAGTTATACGAAGAAGATTTTACGGTCAAAAATATTGAAACGGATATGCCTAAAATTTTCGATAAATATTATGGTGATAAAGATAAACGCAGCTGCCCAAATTGTGGTGAAGTGATGCAACCGCCGAGTAAAGTAAAGATTGAGTAAAAGTGTTATTCTAAATAGTATTGAAACTACTTAAGTATTATTTAAGAATACTCTGGTAATGAAAAACGTCAACAATACTTGCATGACACTAAAACAAACATTTAATAGACTCCTGCTTTAGTAGGAACGACAAACATGAACAAAAGAAAACTAAGAATAAACGGCCACTCACACTTACTACCTTATCCTGAGGAAATCCCTCAATTTATGCATGATAAAGGTATTTTTTGGGTAGATAAGGATCGGAAATTTATGCTTCAAAAAGACTGGAGTCGTCCTGTAACAGATTCTAGTTTCTTTTTAAATGAGAAACTGGAATGGATGGCACGTTTTAAAATTGATCATGCTGTGGTTTTAAATTTATCTCAGCTTTATGGTAATGGTTTACGTGTAGAGGAAATGAAACAAGCCTTGCGTTTTCAGAATGATTTTAATGCCAAGGTGCAGCGTGAAAATCCAAGTAAATTTACCTGTGGCTTTGTGGTGCATCCTGGCTTTGTACGTGGCGCTTGCTGGGAAATCGAGCGCTGTGTTGAAGAGTTAGGCCTGCAATTGCTTTGTTTACCCACGCACTACATGGATACCATTGGGACCTGGCGTTGTATTTTTGATGAAGAAAATGAGCCCATTTTTGAGCTGGCTAACAAATATAACTTAGCAGTAGAAATTCACCCTTACGATGGTGAGAAATTTATAAAACTAGAAAACACATCTTGGCGTTTTCATTTAATCTGGATGTTGGCGCAATGTGCAGATGCCTACCATTTTTTAACCTTAAATGGCTATCAAGATAAATACCCTAACATGCGCACCTGTTTTGCACATGGTGGTCAACTCGCTCAAATAAATTTAGGGCGTCGTATTCAAGGTTTTGATGGGAGACCCGATTTGTTTGAAGGTAAGAGTCACCCAAGAAAGGCTGTTGGTCACAAAAATATCTTTTTTGATACTTTGGTTCATGACACTGGTGGTTTAGAATTATTAATTAAAAACCAAGGCTCCAAGCAAGTGCTCATGGGGCTAGATGACCCGTATCCATTAGGAGAAATGGAAAGTGAAAAACAGTCGTCTTATCCTGGAAAGATTCTAGATCTAGCTATAGAACGTCATATTATTACAGAAACGCAACATGATGCTATTTGGGAAGATAACGTAATACAATGGTTGTGTGGCGATGATCAGGCGGCAAAAGATAAATTAGTAAAACGGATTTTAGGATAATTTTTTCATCTTTCTGAAAAGGGATAAAGCATCTTTGAGCTGATACTTCGAATGCTCCTATTAAGAAAGTGAATAATTAATGAGACCATGCATTTTATACCAGAAGAATTAGACGATTATGTAGTAGCACATTCTGAAAGTGAACCAGAATTACTGCAACAGCTTACACGAGAAACCTTTCAAAAAATATTGCAGCCGCGAATGTCCAGCGGACCGTATCAAGGTCGTGTGTTAAGCATGATTTCAAAATTAATACACCCTAATAGCATACTGGAAATTGGTACCTTTACAGGCTATTCTACGTTGTGCTTAGCGGAAGGATTGAAGCCTGATGGTACTATTGATACCATAGATATCAATGAAGAGCTCTTTGATTTTCAACGTCAATTTTTTGATAAATCTCAATATGGCTCGCAAATCTTTCAACATTTAGGGAATGCTTTAGAGGTGATTCCGAAACTAAAAAAAACCTTTGATCTTGTATTTATAGATGCCGACAAAGATAATTATATCAATTATTTTAACTTAATTATTGACAGCCTCAATACCGGTGGAATCATTTTATCAGATAACGTTTTATGGAGTGGTAAAGTGATAGAACCACTGGATCCAAAAGATAAAATGACAAAAGCAGTTTTAGATTATAATGCACTTTTAAAAACAGATGAACGTGTTGAAACTATAGTATTACCCATTAGAGATGGCTTGACTATTAGCAGGAAGCGATAATTCCATAACTAATTAATAAGTAGTAAAAAAAACCACCAAAAGCAATAAGCTTTTGATGGTTGAATGATATTTATAAAAAGTAAATGATTTAATCTACTTCAAATGTTATTTTTACATTGACTCTAAAGTCTGTTACTTCGTTATTACTTACGCTTGCGCTCTGTTCTTTAACATAAACCGAACGAATGTTCTTAACACTTTTTGACGCGTGTTTTACTGCTTTTCTGGTTGCGTCTTCCCAACTTTTATCAGAGTTTGATAATATTTCTATAACTTTTAGTACTGCCATAATTTTTGGTTTTTAAAGATTAATACAAGACTAAAGTTACAAAGAATTAGAGTATTTCATGACTTAAAAAAAGCCAAATGATTGTTAATCTTCTTAATAAAAGACCAATAACTACCCATTTATAGCTTCAACAGTATTTACTTTACCAGCCAACATTTCCTTTAGCATATTTTCTATCCCATTTTTTAAAGTGAAGGTCGATGACGGACAACCACTACAAGCGCCTTGTAAAATAACTTTAACGGTTTTAGTCGCTTCGTCGTAAGATTGAAATTCAATATTACCACCATCACTCGCTACAGCTGGTTTTACATACTCTTCTAAAATGTTTATTATTTCTTTTGAAGTATCGTCTAATGTTTCAAAATGTGCATCAACCTTTTCGGCAGTTTTAGCGATTGTTTCTGGAGCATTGACAGCTATAATTTCTTTTCCGTTTTCAATATATGATCTAATAAATTCGCGAACCTCGTTAGTAATATCATTCCAATCTGCTACATCATACTTCGTAACCGACACATAATTTTCATCTATAAACACACTTTTTACAAACGGAAAATGAAATAATTCCGTAGCCATAGGCGACGCCTTTGCTGTATCAATTGAAACAAATTCATAGGTAGCAGTCACTAGTTTTTTATTTGCTACAAATTTCATTACTGATGGGTTAGGTGTGCTTTCCGCGTATACCGTTACTGGTACTTTTTTTGGTGCATCATCTTGGTTAATTACAACACCATCTGCATTTAGGTAGTCTTCAATTTGATTTGCAACTTCCTTTTGAACATCTTCCCATTCCACTATACTAAATCGCTCGATGGCAACAAAATTACTGGTAATGTAAACCTTTTTAACAAAAGGTAAATAGAATAATTGTTGTGCTAATGGCGAGGCTTTTGCTTCGTCAATATTATTAAATTCGAAACTTTGATGTTGCGTTATAAACTGATTTATTTCGAACTTTAATATAGAAGGATTTGATGTTTCCTGTATGGTGACTTTAAACGTATTCATCTGCAATTAAAATTTTATGCAAAAATACTAAAAGAAAGTAGAGATATCTATATATTTGAGGATTAAAGGTAAACCCAATGTATTGAAAAACTTGGCATTTTCTGCTAAAACCTTTTCATCTTGGTAGCTTTAACTTTTGTGACCTAAATAATATCAATGAAAGTTATATATTTGACTTCAAAATAATTTATTCGATAAAAGTGAGTTATAAATAGCGTTAGCTGTTTGTTTAAACCTATATCAATCTACCTCGAAAAAAGAGATTATGAGATTAAAATCAATATTCATATTAGTCATTACTTTATTAGTGAGCAGCAAAATTGCTCACACACAAGAAGGACTTCCTATCTATTCAGATTACTTAACAGATAATTATTATTTAATTCACCCCTCTATGGCTGGTGTTGCCAATTGCTCAAAAGTGAGAATCACTGGTCGCCAACAATGGTTTGGAGATGATGATGCACCAGCGCTATTGACGGCTAGTGTTAATGGTCGCATTGGAGAATCTCAGTCAGGTATTGGAGGTATTGTTTATTCTGATAAAAATGGCTACCATTCTCAAACAGGTGCCTATGCTACTTATGCGCATCACCTTATGTTCTCAAGAAATGAGGTTGACTTAAACATGCTCTCTTTTGGTTTGAGCGTTGGAGTTATTCAATACAAATTAGATGAATCGAAATTTTTACAAGATGGTTTCGATCCAATTATTGCAGGTATAGAACAATCGGCTTCTAATTTCAATGTCGATTTTGGTTTTTCATATCACCTCTATAACTTTTATGCCCATGCTACTGTTAAAAATTTACTAGAAAATGACGGTGTAAATTTTAACGAACAAGGCTTAAGCTATCAAAATTTAAGAACGTACCTGTTTTCTTTAGGCAATACCTTTAGCAACTATAATAATGATTGGAGCTTTGAGCCTTCAGTGATGTTTATGTACAGAGATGCCACTGAGGAAGCTTCTTTTGACGTCAACCTAAAAGCCTACAAAAGCACAGAATTTGGTAAGCTGTGGGGTGGTATTTCTTACCGCAGAAGCTTAGATGGCGCTGAGTTTTTAGACGGCCCAGGTGTTAGTAGTCAAAAACTGCAATACATTACACCAATTCTTGGTGTAGACGTAAACAATTTCATGTTTGCTTATACGTATAGTTACCAGGCCAATTCAGTAGTGTTTAATAATGGTGGATTCCACCAAATAACTTTAGGCTATAACTTTGGTTGTAGAAAAGAACGCTACAGTTGTAATTGTCCTGCGGTTAACTAAACAAAAAACAACGGAATACAAAACCCACCAAGAGTAAGCTTTTGGTGGGTTTTGCTTTTTAATGTTTTTGTTAATGACTACCATCCTTTGGTTTAGTAAAACATATAAATTGTAATACATAGTAAAAAAAGAGCATAAAAAAAGCCTTTATCTATATCGATAAAGGCTTTAGTACTCGGGACGGGACTTGAACCCGTACGTCCTAATGGACATTGGATTTTAAGTCCAACGTGTCTACCAATTCCACCACCCGAGCGTGGAATATTTTTAAGAAAAAATTTCTCAGAGCGAAAGACGGGATTTGAACCCGCGACCCCCACCTTGGCAAGGTGATGCTCTACCCCTGAGCTACTTTCGCAGTCTTTTAAATGAACTAACAATATTGCTATTGCGGTTGCAAATTTAAAACTTTTCTCCTAATACCAAAGGGTTTTTTAAAAATAATTAAATTAATTTTTTACTGCTTTGGTCTTCACCAACATACGCTTGATTTCATTTAGCTTCATGAGTGCCTCAATAGGGGTTAACGTATCAATATCGGTTAAAAGGATCTCTTCTTTTATCTGTTCTAACAACGGATCGTCTAAATTAAAGAAACTAAGTTGCATTTCGTCCTTTATAGACTTTACCTTATCTGTGAGCTCCTCACTGGAATGTGATTGCTCTAATTTTTTTAGAATCTTATTCGCGCGATGCAAAACTTGCTGAGGCATTCCTGCTAATTTTGCCACATGAATACCAAAACTGTGTTCACTTCCACCTTCTACTAGTTTTCTAAGGAAAAGTACATTGTCTTTTAATTCTTTAACCGACACATTAAAATTCTTTATCCTTGGAAACGTCTCGGTCATTTCATTTAATTCATGATAATGGGTGGCAAACAAGGTTTTGGCTTTAGCTGGATGCTCATGGAGGTATTCGCTAATCGCCCAGGCTATTGAAATTCCATCATAAGTACTCGTTCCTCTTCCTATTTCATCTAACAGCACTAAACTGCGTTCTGACATGTTGTTTAGAATGGAAGCCGTTTCATTCATTTCTACCATAAAGGTCGATTCTCCCATAGAAATATTATCACTAGCCCCTACTCTGGTAAAAATTTTATCTACTAAGCCTATTCTAGCGGTTTTTGCAGGCACAAAACTTCCTATTTGTGCTAACAACACAATCAATGCTGTTTGCCTCAAAATAGCAGACTTCCCAGACATGTTAGGCCCCGTAATCATAATAATTTGTTGCTGCTCTCTATCTAAAAAAAGATCATTAGCAATATACTGCTCGCCAATGGGTAGCTGTTTTTCAATAACAGGATGACGTCCTTCTTTAATTTCTAAATCGTGAGAATCATCAATGGTTGGATAACTGTAATCATTTTCATTGGCGAGTTGTGCAAAACCGCAAAGGCAATCTAATTGCCCAATGAGATTAGCATTTTGCTGTACTGGCTTGATATATTGGTTCATCCAAACCACTAAATCTCCAAACAACTGTTGTTCTATAGCCAAAATGCGTTCTTCTGCGCCTAAAATTTTAGATTCGTACGCTTTAAGTTCCTCTGTAATATAGCGTTCTGCATTCACCAAGGTTTGCTTACGAACCCATTCTTCTGGCACCTTATCTTTGTGTGTATTTCGAACCTCAATATAATAACCAAACACATTATTAGACGCTATTTTTAATGAGGTAATTCCTGTGCGTTCACTTTCACGCTGTAGCATTTTGTCGAGGTAGTTTTTACCAGAAGTAGACAACCCTCTTAACTCATCTAGCTCGGCAGAAAAACCAACGGCAATGGTATTTCCTTTTAAAACATTTACTGGCGCTTCTTCGTTTAGCGTCGTTTTTATTTTTCCGCGTAAGACCTCACAACTTTGAAGTGTGTCTCCAATGATTTTAAGCGATTCGTTGTCACAATTCGCAGCTAAAGTCTTTATTGGAACAATGGATTCTAATGAATTTTTAAGCTGAATAACTTCTCGCGGACAAACCTTTCCTGTCGCTGTTTTAGAAATCAATCGCTCGATATCTCCAATGGACTTAATATGATTCTGAATTTTTTCGTGTATGGTTTTCTCCGTTTTTAAAAAAGAAACCACTTCATGACGTTGTTTTATTTTTTCAACATTCTTTAACGGAAGTGCCAACCAACGTTTTAATAATCTCCCACCCATTGGTGAGATGGTTTTATCAATAACATTTAATAACGTGACCGCATTATTATTTGTTGAATTATAAAGTTCTAAGTTTCTAATGGTAAAACGATCCATCCACACGTATTCATCTTCGGCAATTCTTGAAATTGATGTAATGTGCTGCAGTTTATTGTGTTGTGTTTCGGCCAAATAATGCAAAATAGAGCCCGAGGCAATAATGCCTTCATTTAAATCTTCGACGCCAAAACCTTTAAGCGATTTTGTGTTGAAATGTTTTAATAAGGTTTCATTCGCATAATCGGTTTGATAGACCCATTCTTCCAAATTGAAGGTATGAAAGTCCTTACCAAAGCTTTCATTAAATTTTGAGCGTTTCTGTTTTGAAACTAATATTTCACTTGGACTAAAATTTTGAAGTAGTTTGTCTATGTATTCTTGATTTCCTTGAGAGGTTAAAAATTCGCCGGTAGAAATATCGAGAAAAGCGACTCCTATACTGTTTTTCCCGAAGTACACCGAACATAAGAAATTATTCGTTTTCGATTGAAGCACCTCATCATTTAATGCCACCCCTGGTGTTACTAATTCTGTTACTCCTCGTTTTACAATGTTTTTTGTTAGTTTTGGATCTTCTAATTGATCACAAATAGCCACGCGCTCTCCTGCTTTTACTAATTTAGGCAAATAGGTGTTTAATGAATGATGAGGAAAACCTGCTAATTCGATTTCTGATTCACTACCTGCACCTCTTTTGGTTAAAATAATACCTAAAATCCCAGCAGCTTTTACAGCATCGCTTCCAAAGGTTTCATAAAAATCACCGACACGAAAAAGCAATAAAGCGTCGGGATACTTTGCTTTAATGGCATTGTATTGTTTCATTAAAGGTGTTACTTTTTTTGTTTTTGCTGCCAATTAAATTTTGTTTTAAGTAAGTTTGCAATGTAGTTAAATATTGATTTTTTTTGAAGTCAATGGTAACGAAGTTATTGATAATTATTCACAAGCGATGTGTGTTTCATTTTAAAAGATTGCCACGTCGTAAACTCGTCGTAATGACGCGATTTATTTTATGCGAAAATTAAAAAACAGCGAATTAGACCGGTTAACCGTTAGTGATTTTAAAGGGGCAAAAAAAACACCAATCGTTATTGTTCTAGATAATATACGCAGTTTAAATAATATTGGTTCTGTATTTAGAACCAGCGACGCTTTTTTAATTAAAAAAGTCTATTTGTGCGGTATTACCGCTAAACCCCCACATAAAGACATTCACAAAACAGCTTTGGGAAGTACAGATACCGTCTCATGGGAATATGTTGAAAACACCATCGATTTAATTGCGCAATTAAAAGCGCAGCAAATTATTGTGTGCGCTATTGAACAGGCTGAAAATGCGACTATGCTCAACGCTTTTTTTCCAGAACCAGATAAAACATACGCTTTAATATTTGGCAACGAAGTAAAAGGTGTTACACAAGATGTTGTGAATGCAAGCGATGTTGTTATTGAGATCCCACAATTTGGCACGAAACACTCTTTAAACATCTCGGTGAGTTGTGGCGTTCTCGTTTGGGATTTGTTTTCAAAATTAACTAGTTAAAACTTAAATTTTATGCGTTTATATCCATTACTATTAATTACGCTTTTGTCTATTACATGTCTTTCATGCGATACGAAAAAGAACTACAGTCTTAGTGACTCCGAAAAAGCACAGTTGAATAAAACAATTGATTCTATCTACGAGATTAATCGATTGACCAGAAAATCATTCGATAACACAGACAAACTCTACGGTTTGAACAGAAACACCTTTATGAAGTCTGAAGATTTTAAAAGACAGTATTTAGATTCTATTACTTATGACTTATATCAAAAATCAGTTGATAGTTTATCAAAAATGATGCTCCGTCATGATAGTTTGAGTACCAGATTAATTATTGATATTACCAGAGAATATGGCTTTCCAAGTCATAGAAGATTAGGATCAAAAATATCTAAAACCTATTTAATATTTGCCAATGCTCCAAAATCATATTTTGAAGAAATAGAAGCTTTGATACAAGAAGAATATGAGGCTGGCCGAATGATAGAATTTAAAAAAGAATATATTTTATGGCATACTGGAGGCAGAAAAACCTTACCACCTATGGCTGGTGCAAGAGGAGAGGCTATATGGCAGAAACCTCTGGATCGTGCGAACAAATAGCATCCAAGATAAATAAATAATCTTCCCGGCTTTTCATAAAATCACGATTAGAAATATCAATGACCTTAATATTCAATTCGGTTTGATTCTTTAAGAACTTCAAATACCCCGAGTTGATTTTTTCTAAATAGTCATTGTCAATATTTTGCTCGTATTTTCTACCGCGTTTTCTAATGTTTTCCTGAAGTGTTTCGGTATTTTGATAGAGGTAAATATATAAATCTGGTTTGGCGATGTCTTTATACATTAAATAGAATAGTTTTCTATACAACCTAAATTCATCTTCATGCAGCGTGATTTTTGAAAAAATCAGTGATTTAAAGATATCATAATCGCTAACTATAAAATCTTTAAAGAGATCTAACTGCGATAAATCGTCACTAATTTGCTGATATCGATCTGCTAAAAAAGACATCTCTAAAGTAAAGGCATAACGCTGTGCATCTTCGTAAAATTTTGGCAGAAAGGGATTGTCTGCAAAGCGTTCTAAAATAAGTTTCGCATTATAGTCTGTGGCAATTTTATTTGCTAAGCTTGTTTTTCCCGCACCTATATTACCCTCAATAGCGATGTAGTTGTATTTTGAAAAGTCATGCTGTTTACTTGGATTTTTTAACCAGATATTTATAGGCTCTAAACTGCTATTATCTTCACAAACATCCAATAATTCAGTAATGGTTTTATCAAATTTTGGATGCCTTAGTTTTGGTGCTATCGTATGCAAGGGTTCTAAAACAAACCTGCGTTTGTGCAATTCGGGATGTGGTACTTGTAAGGCCTTAGTAGTAATGACCGCATCACCATCTTTAGACGTTACTAATAAAATATCTAAATCCAGCGTTCGGGATTGGTAGCCTTCTTTCTTAGTTCTTACGCGGCCCAGACTAGTTTCAATAGCTAATAATTCTTTTAAAACTTTAAAAGGTTTTAAATCACTTTCCAATAGCAAACAGGCGTTGTAAAAGTCCGCAGCTTTATCGCCCTCATTAAAGCCAAAAGGCGGCGTTTTATAGACCCTTGAAATTAACCTCACACAACCAATACGCCTATAAATAGCATCAATAGCAGCCTGTAAATTATTTAATTTATCGCCTGTATTACTTCCGAGTGCTACGTAAAAATGTTGTGCTTGTGACATAAGAGAAAGCAAAATAACTAAAAGTAAATGGTTTCTTTTATCTTTACTCAAACTATTTATTAACGATTTTTATTCCCTGATAAGAGCGCCGTAGTTTAAAAACACTAACTGCACTTAATACACAAAAGAAAATCAAAACAAAGGCAATATGACCCTAAAAAACAAACTACTTGCACAACGTATTTACCTTTTTTTAGGGGCTTTATTCATTACCTCTCTGGTTGTTTCTAATCTAATTTTTCAGAAGTTCTTCTATTGGTATCCTATAAAATTCGAGGTTTTCGGAAGTCGGTTGTTTGAAATTTCGGTTGGCATTTTACCCTATCCGATTACCTTTTTAATTACCGATTTAATTAGTGAGATTTATGGCAAAAAGAGAGCTAACGATATTGTTATTGCTGGTATTTTCGCCTCCTTGTTTTCATTACTCATTATTTTGGTAGCCAATAGTGCTCCTGCAACGTCATGGTCCTATGTTAAAGACGAGATGTTTACTACCGTATTTGGTAATTCTGCACTCGCAGTATTTGCTAGTATGCTAGCTTATTTACTTGCTCAGTTTGTAGATATTCAAATTTATCATTTCTGGAAACGCATCACCAAAGGAAAAAAACTTTGGTTGCGAAATAACTTTTCCACCTGGCTTTCACAATTGATAGACACTCTTACTATTCTTTTATTGCTATGTTCATTTGGTATTATTCCTTGGAAACATTTTTACGGATTATTGGTCAGTGGCTTTCTGTTTAAAGTCATTATTGCCGCCTTAGACACTCCTTTCTTATACTTAGGTGTTTACTTATTTAGAAAGCATTTTAACCTTAAGATTAACGAAGAACTAGATTTATTGTAAATTTATCATAAAACATAGTTTGCTTTGAACTTTTTTTAACAATTTTGTGTATCTTAAATTACGATTATTTTTAACTAAAATTCTCATTATCAATAACCAAATTGTAGTGCGATAACATTAAGATTTCTGCCTTTGTAGAAATAAAAATAAAATACCATTCAATGAAGAAAATCCTAAAAATAACAGGAATCACATTACTAATCATCATACTGCTCTTAATAGCCGCCCCTTTTGTTTTTCAGTCACAAATAAAAGATATGGTTCGCAATTTCATTAATCAAAATCTAAATGCAAAAGTTGAATTTGCAGATGTTAGTTTGAGTTTCATTAGTAGTTTTCCTCAAGCCAATGTCACTGTAGATGAACTAAAAATCACCAATTTTGAGCCGTTCAAAGACGAAACACTGGCAAGTGTTAAATCTTTTTCTTTTGATATGTCGGTAAAAGAATTATTCAAAAGTGCAAGTGAAGGCCCTGTAATAATTAATAGTATTGCTATTAACGAGGCTTTAGTTACTCTAAAAATAAATAAATTTGGAGACACGAATTGGGATATTGTTAAAGAAACAGAAAATACAAAAGACACCACTACAACCTCTGAGGCATTCACCCTTGACATTAAAGATTATGCCATAAATAATAGCGCTTTAACCTATTTAGATGAAGAAAATAATACTAAAGTTTATGTTACTGAATTAAATCATACTGGAAAAGGCACATTTTCTGAAACCGTTTCAGAATTAGACACTAAAAGCAAAGCAAATGTGACGTTAAGTATTGAAGACACTGAATATTTGAGCAACAACAAAATTAAATTGGATGCTTTAATTGATTTGGATTTAGAACAAAACAAATATACATTTAAGGAAAACAAGGGTTTTGTAAATAACCTACCTCTAGAATTTAATGGCTATGTACAAAATGTAGAAAATGGTCAAAACATAGCTATCTCCTTTGAGAATCTTGGTTCAGATTTTAAAGATTTCCTAGCGGTTATACCCGAGATCTATTCTAAAAATATTAGCAACGTTCAAACTTCAGGCACCTTTAAAGTCAATGGTATTATTAAAGGGTTGGTTTCTGATGAAACCATTCCTACCTTAGACATCAACGTGGTTTCCAATAATGCGTCGTTTAAATATCCCGATTTACCAAAAAGTGTTCAAAACATAAGCATTAATGCAACGGTTAAAAATACTACTGGAAAAACAGAAGACACTTTTTTAGACATTAAAACTTTAAACTTTAGAATTGATGAAGATGTATTTAAATCTTCGGCAACCATAAAAAACATCACTGGCAATCCTGCTGTAAACGCCACTGTTGATGGTGTTTTAAATTTAGCAAACCTCTCCAAAGCGTATCCTATAGATCTGGACAATCCTTTAAACGGTATTTTAAAAGCTAAAATCGATACAAACTTCGACATGAATGCTATCGAGACCAATGCCTACGAACGCATAAAAAGCAATGGAAATATTAGCCTAACTGGTTTTGAATATACTTCAGCAGACCTTATTAACCCTATAAAAATATCTCAAGCCAATGTTAGTTTTGATCCAATGACCGTAAAACTAGAGCATTTTAAAGCGACTACTGGAAAAACAGATTTAGATGCAACAGGAACTATTAATAACTTGCTGGGCTTTTTATTAAGCGATAAAAAGCTAAAAGGCAATTTTAATATTAATTCTAACACGTTTATGGTTAGTGATTTTATGACTGAAGGTGTGGCTGAGAAATCAACGAACCAAAGTACAGAACCAAAGGACAAACTTAAAATTCCTGCCTTTTTAGATTGTACCATAACTGCAGACGCCAAGACTGTTATATATGATAATTTAATCCTTAAAGATGTTAAGGGAACTTTAGTCATTCAAGATGAAAAAGCGGACTTCAAGAAAATCACAACAAATATTTTTGATGGCAACTTATCACTTAGTGGTATTGTAGATACAAAAACAGAAGTCCCTACTTTTAATATGGATTTAGGTATTGAGAATTTTGATATTTCACAGTCTTTTAGCAATCTGGACATGTTAAAAGCCTTAGCCCCAATAGCACAAGCACTACAAGGGAAATTAAATAGCGCCATTAGTGTTAATGGCAACCTTGGCGATGATTTCACACCCGTGTTAAAGAGTATTGCTGGAGGTGCTTTAGCAGAATTATTAACAACACGTATTGAACCAAAAAATGCTGAATTATTTGAGGCGCTATCGAGCAAATTAAATTTTATAGATTTCGATAAATTAGATTTAAAAGACCTTAAAACCGCTTTAAAATTTGACAATGGCAAAGTAAGTATTTCACCTTTTAATATAAATTATAAAGACATTGGCATCACCGTAGGTGGTTCTCATGGCTTTGATAAAACAATGGATTATAATCTGGTTTTTAATGTTCCTGCTAAATATTTAGGAAGTGACGTTAACCGACTAATTGGAAAAATAAATGATCCAGAGGTTAATAACATCTCTATTCCAATTACCGCAAATTTAACAGGCAGTTTTGATAACCCAAAGGTCTCTACAGATCTAACAAGTGGTGTTAAACAATTAACAGCGCAACTTATAGAAATTGAAAAGCAAAAACTACTTAATACAGGTAAGGATAAAATAAAAGACCTCTTAGGCGGAATTACTGGCAACCAAACACCTAAAGACTCTACAAAGACTCAAACCAACGCGCCTGTGAAAGACATTATTAAAGATGTTATTATGGGTAGTGGTAATACGTCACCAAACAATTCGTCAACAAAAGATTCTACAAATTCAACAGGAGATCCGGTGAAAGAGATCCTAGGTCTTTTTGGAAAGAGAAAGAAGAAAAAGGATACTGTAAATTAAATTGAAATAAAAAAATTAAAAAAAGTATTTTGCTATTGTAGAAATTAAAAGTAAAACGTACATTTGCAACCTGAATTTTAAGACACACATAATATATAGATATGTTAAGAATAGAAATTAAAGACGGAGAGAATATAGAAAGAGCATTAAAACGTTACAAAAGAAAACACCGTAACATTAAAGTAATGCAAAACTTAAGAGAAAATCAATTCTTTACTAAGCCTTCTGTAACTCGCAGACGTCAAATTCAAAAAGCGTCTTACATCCAAGGATTAAGAGACGCAGAAAACGTATAATAATTACGTTTTAGCTTTATAATATAGTAAACCTCGCATTTTTAAAATGCGGGGTTTTTTTGGTTTACATTATCTCAACAGAAACCACACTTCCTTCATTACCTCGAATATTACAAACGGTATTGTCTTCAAAAATAAGATACTGCCCTTTTATTCCTTTTAAAACCCCCTGGTAAGTGCCTGCTTTTTCAAAATTTAAGCTTTTAGGTTTTTCAGGATATTGCAAGACTGGAAATTCTATAGTCGTTTCCGTATTATTTTCAATAAAATATTCCTGTGCTTCTATTGGAATGTACTGCTTGAGGGTATTCCTCCATATCACTAAATTTTCATCTTCCACATCGTTTTTAAGCATTTTTCGCCAATTCGTTTTATCTGCAACGTGGTCTTTCAAAGCAACTTCAGTAATTCCCGCCAAATACCTGTTGGGCACTTCAACAATCTCGATAGCTTCGTGAGCACCTTGATCTATCCAACGTGTAGGTACTTGTGTTTTTCTTGTCACACCAACTTTTACATTACTTGAATTTGCTAAGTACACAATATGAGGTTGTAGTTGCACTTTTTTCTCATATTCTAAATCACGATCTTCTTTATCTAAATGAGCCACACTTAATTCTGGTCTCATTATCCAATCTGCAGCCTGAGGAATATCAAAAAAACAGCTTTTACAAAAGCCTTGTCTGTAAATAGGCTTGTCTAATTTACAGTTTAAACATTGATGCTTAACAAATTGAAACTTGAGTGTTTTATTTAATAACTGATTCATATGAATAAAATCATTTTCAAAAACTAGATAGTACTGTATAGGCTGAGAAAATTCAGTAGTCATTTTTGTCAAAACGCCTTGGTAAGTCATAAAAAAAAGTGTTATTTTTAAACTCTAAATATACACCAAAAAATGCCAATCCCTCTTGTAAATTCTATTGCCTCATGGTTTTTAAAAAAACGATTTCACCAAATTGATTTATTTTTAAAATATCCAAATGAAGTACAAGAAGAATTACTTTTTAGTCTTATTGAAACCGCTAAAAACACTGAGATAGGACGGTTATATGATTTTGCTTCCATAAAAAGTTACAGAGAATATGCCGCACGTATACCTGTTAAAAATTACGAAGGCCATAAAGATTTAATCGAACGCTCAAGACAAGGTGAAAATAATATTTTTTGGCCTAGTCCAATAAAATGGTTTGCTAAATCCAGCGGTACAACCAACGCAAAAAGCAAATTTATTCCTGTGAGCACAGAGTCTTTAGAAGATTGCCATTACGCTGCCAGTAAAGATTTATTGTGCATGTATTTAAACAACAATCCAAACTCCCAACTCTTTACGGGAAAAAGTTTACGATTAGGAGGTAGCAAAGAATTATATAAAGAGAATGGTACCGTTTTTGGTGATTTGAGTGCTATTTTAATTCATAATATGCCCTTTTGGGCTGAATATAGTAGCACGCCGAGCAACAAAGTCTCTCTAATGAGTGAATGGGAGACTAAAATGACAGCCATAGTTAATGAAACGATTAATGAAAACGTAACAAGCCTAGCTGGTGTACCGTCATGGATGCTGGTACTACTTAATAACATTTTAGATAAAACCGAAAAAGACTCGTTATTCGATATTTGGCCAAACCTTGAAGTCTACTTTCATGGCGGTGTAAACTTTAACCCCTATGTAGAACAGTATCGTAAAATTTTACCAAAAAAGGATTTTAAGTATTATGAAATTTATAATGCGTCAGAAGGCTTTTTCGCTATACAAGATCACAATAATTCCGACGAACTTTTATTGATGTTAGACTATGGTATTTTCTACGAATTTATTCCCATGGAAACTCATGGTACTCCTGAAGAGAGAGTGATTCCTTTGGCTGAAGTAGAAAAAAATAAAAATTACGCTGTAATTATTTCAACAAATGCAGGCTTATGGCGTTATAAAATTGGAGACACCGTTCGTTTTACCTCCATCTCTCCATACCGTATTAAAGTTTCAGGCCGAACAAAGCATCACATTAATGTTTTTGGTGAAGAGTTAATTATCGAAAATGCTGAGGATGCCTTAAAGCAAGCCTGCAAAAAAACAAAAAGTGAAATTGTAGACTATACAGCAGCCCCTGTTTTTATGGAAGGTCGAGAAAAAGGCGCACATGAATGGCTTATAGAGTTTAAGACTCCTCCTCAAGACATAAATTACTTTAATGAATTATTTGATAATGCACTGAAGTCGCTAAATTCTGATTACGAAGCAAAACGTTATAATAACATGACATTAAACAAACCAAAAATTAATGTCGCTAGAAAACAACTCTTCTACGATTGGTTAAAGCAAAACAACAAGCTTGGTGGGCAACATAAAGTTCCTAGATTATCGAATACCAGAGACTATATAGACGAACTCCTTAAGCTCAATTTGTAATTTATCATTTGCCGTTTATCGATGAGTATTATTCGGTTTTCAACTATTAATCAGATAAAACGCACAAATTTCTGTTAAAAAAACTTCTCATGCTTTTAAGAAAGCACCAGCTCTGAATATTATTCAACGTATAGTATTTTTTAATAAAAAATTAACAGTAAAAAATATTTTTGCATAAAAAAACTCAAAAGAAACATAATATTTTTGAGATATCGACAAAACACCTAGCGCGTTAAAAAGATAAACGAATAATACTGCTCTTCATCTAAAAAATATGTTAAAATCAACATTCTTCTAGTATTATTGCCTCATAATTTATTCTCCCTATAATTATGAAAAATTTTATTCTCCTAGTCATTGTTTTATTTGCTGTAAATTTATCTTTCGCTCAATACGCTCAATTTGACTTATTAGCAAACTCAACCGAAAACAATTCACTTACAACTTCTGAAGATCGTATTGGTGCAAACGGTTTTGCGTTCACAACATTAGACGCAGGTATTAACACCAAATACTTAGAATATGGTTCTGGTTTTTTTATGGATAAATTCATTATGGTTTCGTCAAAAAAACTTGGTGGTTTAGCTAAAACTGACAAAGTTACTGGCGAAGGTTATAAAAACATATTCTGTTTAGACGTAAGAGCAGACGGTTCATTAAAGTTACCTTTATTGTTTTCTAGAATTATTAATACCTTTGAAAACAACGAAGATCAACTTACTTTCTCTCCAGATGAGCAAACGATGTATTTCACAAGAAGTACCCCAGAGGACTCTTCAATATACAATTTGTACAAGGTTAATCTGGAAAAGGATTCTCATGGAAATTGGATTGGGCAACAGCTACTTGATGTTAATGTAGCCCATGCTTCAATAGAAAATCCTTTTGTTTCACCTGACGGAAAGCAGTTGTTTTTCTCTTCTAATAAGCCGGGTGGCTTTGGCGGCTTCGACTTGTATGTCGCAAACATAAAATCTGATGGCACTTTAGACATTCCTGTAAACTTAGGCGCTAAAATAAATACCGCATTGGATGATAAGTATCCCGCGATTTCAGAAGATGGTAAAGATTTATACTTTTCTTCAAAAGGTCATGATAATATTGGGGGGTTTGACGTCTTTAAAAGTAAAATTATTACTAACGGATACAGAAGGCCAAGAAATTTAGGAAACACCATTAATACTAAGTATGATGAAGTCGCTTATTTTATGGCCGGAAGAAATAAGGGCTACGTTTCTTCAAACAAAGCTTTTGGAAAAGGAAATTTTGATATTTATAAATTTTCTAATGAAGAGGTATTACAAAGTATAGAAGGTGTAATCGTTGATTTAGATTCTAAAATTTTACTACCAAACACAACCGTTGTATTGTTAAATGAAGAAGATGAAGAGATAGCGAGACAAACAACGGGTGAGAATGCAACCTATAAATTTAATGTCACTCCTTTTGATACCTATACTATAACAACCATGAAGGATGGTTTTAATAATGGGACATTTGACTTTATTGCTAATATTGGAGAGAATATCACGTATACTAAAGACTTAGAATTAAACGCTATTGAAGCTGAAATAGCTGAAGTTAAAAACAAAAAAATGATTGTTGTTAATAACCTCTATTTCGATTATAATAAGTGGCGCGTAAAAGAAGAATCGCTTGTACAATTAAATAGTATTGCTCGCATATTACTAGAGCATACAGACATGAAAATAGAAATTAATGCACATACAGATAATCAAGGTAATAGTCGCTACAATATGAACCTATCTCAAAAACGTGCGGCTGCTGCAAAAGGGTATTTAATTAAAAAGGGCATTGCTGCCAGCAGATTAATTTCAAAAGGCTATGGAGAAACACAACCATTAGTAGATTGTAGGTCATCTTGTAATCAAGATGAATTCCAGAAAAACAGAAGAATAGAATTTATTATTATCGAATAATCATTAAAAAAGCACTAATTGCGAGTAATTTATTAGTATATTTAATTGCTATTAATTAATCTAATTAGTTGAAGGATGCATTATTAAGGTAATCTGATTTCAAGAAAAAACCACTCTTAATTTTTACAAGAGTGGTTTTTTGTTATCTGTCTCTTTTTAAAATATAGATAGCATTATTTGTCACCATAGGATCTTTTCTATCCGGTTGTAAAACAAAGCCCTGTTTTAGTATTAAATTAATGGAAGCTATATTTTCTTTTTTGGTAAAAGCCTCTATTGTATTTAATTGAAGACTATTAAAGCCACAATTAATTACAGCTTCTGAGGCCTCCGTCATTATTCCCATATTAAAGTATTCTGGCAATAAATCAAAACCAACTTCTGCTATTTTTTTATCTTCTGAAAAATTCCATAAACAAATGGTACCAACCTCACGATTTTCAGTTTTTAAGCTAATCACCCAAGTAATAGACTCATCATTTGTTAATTGATTAGTCACTTTATCGATATAAAGCCTAGCTTCTTTTCTGTTTTTATAAAGCGGTCTCTGAATATACTTGGCAACAATAGCACTTGAGCGCAACTTAAAAATAACATCAATATGTTTAGGCTCAACTTTCTTTAACCAAAGGCGGTTGGTTTCAATATCTGGAAGTGTTTTGAATTTCATATTTATTTTGGTATAAAAAAGCCTACACTAAAAAATGTAGGCTTTATAAATATACTAATTTATCTTTTTAAGAAACAGCTTTCAGCTTTTTTAAAGTACTTTTTACAAGTTTCTGCTCTGCATAAGACTTTGTAACATTTACTTTTGTTATTTCAGACCCTGGCAATTCAAACATGGCATCTGTTAATATTTCTTCACAAAGTGAACGCAAACCTCTGGCTCCTAACTTGTATTCAATTGCCTTACCTACAATATAATCCAAAGCACCATCGGTAATTGACAATTCAATACCATCCATGGTAAAAAGCTTTTTGTATTGCTTTATAATAGCATTTTTTGGCTCAGTTAAAATCGCTCTTAATGTTTTTGCATCTAATGGATCCATGTGTGTTAACACCGGTAAACGTCCTATAATTTCTGGAATTAAGCCAAAGTCTTTTAAATCTTTAGGAATAATATATTGCAAGATATTATCTTTATCAACAACATCCTCACTCATTGCAGCACTATAACCTAAAGCTTGCATGTTTAATCGTTTAGAAATAACACGTTCTATACCATCAAATGCACCACCGGCTATAAATAGAATATTTTCGGTATTGACCTCTATAAACTTTTGATCTGGATGTTTACGTCCTCCTTTTGGCGGCACATTAACAACAGTCCCCTCTAATAACTTTAATAAAGCTTGTTGCACACCTTCTCCAGAAACATCTCTGGTAATTGATGGATTATCACTTTTACGAGCTATTTTATCTATCTCATCTATAAAAACAATACCTTTTTCAGCTTTTTCTAAATTGTAATCTGCAGCCTGTAATAAACGTGTTAATATACTTTCTACATCTTCACCTACATAACCGGCCTCTGTTAATACTGTAGCATCAACAATAGCTAATGGTACATTCAACATCTTAGAAATGGTTTTAGCCATTAAGGTTTTACCTGTTCCTGTTTCTCCTACAATAATAATATTCGATTTCTGAATTTCGATATCATCATTGGTTGGCGGTTGCAACAAACGTTTGTAATGATTGTAAACTGCAACAGACATCACTTTTTTGGTGTATTCCTGACCAATAATGTATTCATCTAAAAAGCCCTTAATTTGTTGTGGTTTACGCAACATTAGCTCTGCAGACAATTCACTATTGTCACTTTGCTTAGATTCTTCTATAACAATACCGTGCGCTTGTTCAATACAGCGGTCACAAATATGTGCATCTAATCCTGCAATTAATAAACTGGTTTCTGGCTTTTTCCTACCACAAAATGAACATTCTAATTCTTCCTTTGCCATTGTCTTACTTTTATAGTTTGAACTATTCAGTGGTTAAGATTTTCGTTCACACACGAAAAATTCAAACTCGTATTCTTATCGTTTATCTTAAAACTTTGATTAATCTCTAGCTAACACTTCATCAATCATTCCGTATTCTTTTGCTCTATCTGCTTTCATCCAATAATCCCGGTCACTGTCATTATAAATCGTGTCGTAATCTTGACCTGAATGCTTACTAATTATTTCGTATAGCTCCTTTTTAAGCGTCAAAATCTCACGCGCAGTAATTTCAATATCACTCGCTTGCCCCTGAGCACCACCTAAAGGTTGGTGAATCATCACACGGGAATGTTTTAAACCACTACGTTTTCCTTTTGCTCCAGCACATAACAATACGGCTCCCATTGAGGCTGCCATTCCTGTACAAATAGTAGCGACATCAGGATTTATAAACTGCATTGTATCATAAATACCTAATCCTGCATAAACACTTCCTCCTGGCGAATTAATATACATTTGAATATCCTTAGTAGCGTCTGTGCTAGCTAAAAATAATAATTGCGCTTGGACTATATTAGCAATATTGTCGTTAATACCTGTTCCTAAAAAAAGGATTCTATCCATCATTAAACGCGAAAAAACATCTAACTGAGAAATGTTTAATTGACGCTCTTCTATAACATAAGGCGTCATGCTTTGAGGATACATACTAGTAATAATTTTATCGTAGTAGTTACTATTAATCCCTTGATCTTTTATTGCAAACTTTTCGAATTCTTTTCCGTAATCCATATATGTGTAAAAATTTTAGTCTTTAAAATGTTTTAAAATTCTATCAGATAGCCTTAAATGTAATGCTAATTGTGCGTTTAACAAAAGTTTTGTACTGAATTTAACGCTAAAAAATAGGCGCTAAATCTTCAAAAATTCAGCGCCTAAATATAATGATTATTCTAGAATTTTTTCTTTCAATTAAACAAAGACGTTTTAGTAATACGATTCTATTTATCTCCGTAAACCTCCTTAACAAACTTATCGTATGTTAATTCTTTTGTTTTTACGTTGGCTTTTTCTTTGTAAAGATTTAATAGTTTTTGGCTTACTACCTGCTCACTCAAACGTTTCACTTCCTCTTGATTAGATAATACACGCGCTGCAATATCGTCTAATTCTTTATCTGAAGGATTCATTTGACCAAACTGTGCCATTTGCACTTTAATCATTGCTTTAGCACTTTCTTTAACGTCTTCAAAATTAACTTTCAAGCCGTTTGCTTCCATGATTTTAGCTTCGATTAACTGGTAACGTAAACTCTTTTCAGATTTTTCATATTCGTCTTTAGCGGTCGCTTCATCCATTGTTGTTTCGCCAGCCGTTTGCATCCATTTTGTAAGAAACGCTGCTGGTAAATCAAATTTTGTGTTTTCTACTAAATGTTCAGTAATATCATTTAATAACTTCTGATCTGATTGTTGAACGAATTGCTTTTCTGCATCTTCTCTAATCTTATCTTTTAATTCAGTAACAGATTTAACTACATCTTTTCCAAATAGCTTGTCAAATAATTCTTGATCTAAATCTGCAAGTTCTCTTTGATTAATTTCAGAAATCTCGAAATTAACTTCAATATTTAAACCATGTGCTTTATCATGCTCTACCTTTAACGCATGCATGAGCTCATGATCGTCTTCGTATAGCCCTTTGGTTTTTAATGTAATTACATCTCCAACTTTAGCTCCTACAAACTGCTTTTCTGTTGCTTTACCTTTAAATTTATCTAAAGTTAGCGTCACTTTATTTTCTATATCTTCAGCTTCATTGGTATATATCCCCGTAATTTCACTGTCTTTAGTAACCGTGTCTTGAGAGACTAATTTCCCATATTGCTTTTGAATATTGATTATTTGATCATCAATCATTTTATCATCTGCTTTGATGTTGTAATGTGTGATGGCCTTTTTACTTTTTAAATCAACACTGAATTCAGGCGCTAGACCCAATTCAAATTCAAAAGAAAAGCTCTCAGAATTCCAATCAATATCGTCTTGACGTTTTGGTAATGGCTGCCCTAAAACATCTAGCTTTTCTTCAGTTAAATATTTGTTTAATCCGTCTTGAATTAGTTTGTTAACCTCATCAATTAGCACGGCTTTTCCGTATTGTTTTTTGACCATTCCCATTGGCACGTGTCCTTTTCTAAAACCAGGAATGTTTGCTGTTTTTCTATAATCAGTTAAGATTTTTTCAACTTTTGTAGCGTAGTCATCTTTATCGATTGCCACTGTTACTACAGCATTTAATGCGTCTTTATTTTCTCTTGTAATATTCATTTAAAATAGCCTTATTTAATGTAACCAAAAATGGAGTGCAAAAATACTACTTTTTTACACTCCATCAAAGTTTTTAATCGCTTGAATTTCAGTTACAATTATATCTCTTTTTAATCACTTTTAAAAAGCGATTGTAACACCGATTGAAATATTGACAATAGGATACTAAATAATATAGCCCACCAAATATTAGTAACCGAAAAACCAGTGATAAAATTATCTGCCAGTAAAATAATGAGTCCGTTAATAATTAAAAGAAACAATCCCAAAGTCACGACTGTTATCGGAAAAGTTAAAATAACCAAAAGTGGCTTGACTAAAAGATTTAAAACTGAAAGAACCAGGGCAACGATAATGGCCGTGACATAACTATCAACCTGAACCCCATTTAAAATGTGGGCTAATGCAAATACCGCGATGGCATTTAGTAGTAGACGAATGATAAGATTCATAATTTATATTTTTTTTTGAATGTTTAGGGTTTTAATTTACAAAATTAATCACAGCTTCATAAAAATCTTTAGGATTTTCAGCATGCAACCAGTGTCCGGCATCTGCAATCGTTTTTATTTCTACTTTTGGAAAGTGTGATTTTATAAGTTTTTCGTCTTGTAAAGCAATGTATTCACTTTTGTCTCCTCTTAAAAACAACGTCTCTTTAGCAAAGGTGGCGTGTATGGGCAATGCTTCACCTACCTCAGATACATTTTCTTTTAGCACCTCTAGATTCATACGTAAGCCTAATTGCCCTTTTGTAACCCAATATAAATTTTTTAGTAAAAATTGTCGTGTTCCAAAATCGTTTACCGCGGTTGACAATTGCTCATCTGCCTCCCCTCTACTTTTTAACAGACTAAAATCTAAGCGACTTAAACCTTCCAAAATAGCATCGTGATGGGTAGGATAAAATCGAGGAGAAATGTCTGCCACTATTAATTTGGCTACCAGGTCTGGATATAATGTTGCAAACAACATGGCTGTTTTCCCTCCCATTGAATGCCCTAATAAAACAAAATCCTTTAACTCATTTTTATCACAATAGGCTTTTAGGTCCTCAGCCAATACTTCATAATTAAAAGCATCACTATGAAAACTCCTACCATGGTTGCGCTGGTCTATTAAATGGACTTGAAAATCTTGTTCAGCAAATTGCTTTGCTAATGTTTTCCAGTTGTCTCCCATACCTAAAAATCCATGTAATATTAAGAATGGCGTACCTTCTCCTATGATGTTTGAGTATAATTGCATTGTTTTTTAATGTTATATAGAAACTCCCAGAGATTCTGCTGAGAGGCACTTAATTTTTTTAACCAAAAGGGTTATTATAACTGCCGCTAATCAAAATAAACTCAATTCAAACGGAAGACTGTGACTAAACCTACTTCAATTTATTCAAATACATGTTTACTACATTCTCAATCCCTAAATACAAGCTTTCAGAAATTAAGGCATGACCAATTGAAACCTCTAATAATCCCGGTATGTTTTTTTTGAAAAACGCAATGTTATCTAACGACAAATCGTGTCCTGCATTAACACCTAGCCCTATGTTATTTGCTAATTCAGCGCAAGCTGTGTATGGCTTTACAGCATTTTTATTTCCTAAACCGTAGTCGTGTGCAAAGGCTTCAGTATACAATTCAATTCTCTCAGTCCCTGTTGCTTTTGCGCCTTCTACCTGGCGTGTCTCTGGGTCTACAAAAATAGAGGTTCTAATCCCATTTCTTTGAAACTCACTAATCACTTCTGATAGAAAGGATTTATTTTTTATCGTGTCCCACCCAGCATTACTCGTAATCGCATCAACAGCATCAGGCACCAAGGTTACCTGTGTTGGTTTAAGCGCTAATACCAAGTCAATAAATTTAGCGTTAGGATTCCCTTCTATATTATACTCAGTGTAAACAACAGGTTTTAAGTCGTGAGCATCTTGATAACGAATGTGGCGCTCATCTGGTCTTGGGTGAATGGTTACCCCTTCAGCTCCAAAACGCTGCACGTCCTTTGCAAATTGAATTAAATTTGGCGTATCTCCGCCTCGTGAATTTCTCAGTGTGGCTATCTTATTTATGTTGACGCTTAGTTTTGTCATTTATCTTCAGAGTTTATCTTACAAAAATACGAAGTAGAACTGCGGTTTTGAATTATTTTTTAATTAATTTGCATAAAATACCACAGTCATAATGAATCTTCTCGACTACATAATAAACGATATAAAACCACTTTTAAATTCGCAAAAAGTGAGTGAAGCCCAGTTACTGTTTAATCAGTTAACCTATTCACATATTCCTATTAAAAATGAAGATGGCGTCTATTTAGGTTGTGTTTCTGAAAACGACGTGCATTGTTTTGAGAGTGATAAACTCATTAAAGATTATGCCTATGCGCCTGAAGGTTTTTTTGTTCGAGATGACACCAATTGGTTAGATATCCTCGAAGCTTTTGCCCAAAATTCGACAAACATAATGCCAGTACTGAGCAACAAAAATGTGTATTTAGGATATTATGAATTAAATGATGTCATTAGTCTTTTTAACGAAACACCTTTCTTTTCTGAAGCTGGCGCTATATTAATTGTCGAAAAAGGCTTAACAGATTATTCTTTTAGTGAAATAAGCCAGATTGTAGAATCTAACGACGGAAAATTACTAGGCGCCTTTATTTCTAAAATTGAGAATGATGTTGCACAAATCACACTGAAAATCAATAATGCCAATTTAAATGATATTATGCAAAGTTTTAGACGCTATAGTTATAACATATTAACTGGTCATGAAGATGACACTTATTTAATAAGCTTAAAAGAACGTTCAGATTATTTAAAAAAATACCTAAACATGTAATTAATGAAGGTAGCCGTTTATAGTCAATATCCTAAAAAACAATCTGAACAAGCACTAGACGTATTAACAAAAGCACTTTACAAACGAAAGGCAGCTGTTTTTCTAGAAAAAGAATTTTATAATGACATTATAAATGAATTCCAGCATACTTCCAATTATAACACCTTTGAGACTTTAGATAAAAGCTTCGACCTATTAATTAGTATTGGTGGTGACGGTACTATTTTACGGGCCATTACTTTTGTTAAAGATTTAAACATTCCTATTGTTGGTATCAACACGGGCAGACTTGGTTTTCTAGCAACCATTCAAACAGAAGATATTGAAGAAGCCATTGAAAACATTTACAAGAAAAAGTATTCGTTATCAAAACGCACCTTACTATCTATTGAGACCTCACCTGAAAATAAGGATATCCTAGACCTAGATTTTGCATTGAATGAAATTGCAATAAGCAGAAAAAACACAACCTCAATGATTACGGTTGAAACCAAGCTCAATGGAGAATATCTAACCTCCTATTGGAGTGATGGTTTAATCATAGCCACGCCAACAGGATCTACCGGCTACTCTTTAAGTTGCGCAGGACCAGTAATTACACCAGACACCACCAGTTTTGTTTTAACACCAATTGCGCCTCATAATTTAAGCGCAAGACCACTAGTGATTGAAGATTCTTTTACTATTGAACTAAAAGTAAGTGGTCGGGAAGATAATTATCTCGTTTCTTTAGATTCTAGAATAGCAACACTCTCAAACAATACAATCATCACCATAAAAAAAGCACCTTTTACTATTAACATGATAGAATTAGATGGCAGCAGCTTCTTAACCACATTAAGAAAAAAACTGCTTTGGGGAGAAGACAACCGTAATTAGCATTTTTATTTTACAATATTTCCCGCAAAAAACTGTTTAACCTGTAACTATTTGGTCTAAATTATTATAGGCTAATCTTATTTATTATATTTGCAAACTTTTAAGATTCATGAGGTATTTAACTGTTTTAATAATACTATTTTTTAGCACACAACTAAGTCACGCTCAAATAAACGAATTGGGCTTTTTTGTTGGTGGTAGTAATTTTATTGGTGATGTTGGTGCAACCGACTATATAGCACCAAAGCAACTGGCGTTTGGTGGTCTTTACAAATGGAATAGAAGTCCGAGACACGCGTATAGACTTTCTTTAATTTATACTGAATTGGAAGGCATAGATCAGGATTCAGATGATCCCGGCAGACAAATTAGAGCTTACGAATTTAATAGTAGTATTATAGAATTATCTGCAGGAATGGAATTTACTTTTTTTGATTTCGACTTACATGAAGGCAAAAATGTTTCTACTCCTTATTTATATACTGGTATTAGCATTGCTAAACATGATAATTTCTTTTTTAATAGCGCGGGAGAAATTATAGATGAAAACACCAGTAGTTACGCTTATGGTATTCCCATGGCATTAGGCTTTAAGACTGCATTATCCTCGGGTTTTATTATTGCATTTGAAGTAGGCGCTCGCTATACTTTTAGTGATGAACTAGATGGTAGTGTGCCAGATGCTCAAGAAAGCAGACCTAATAATAGTTTTGGAAATCTTAATAATAATGACTGGTATACGTTTACAGGAATAACGTTAACCTATACCTTTGGCAGAAACCCCTGTTTTTGCCCAGAATAATAACCGTGGATTTAAAAAACATAAATACAAACGCTTTACCTAAACACGTTGCCATTATAATGGACGGCAATGGGCGTTGGGCGAAACAAAAAGGATTAATACGAGCAGTAGGTCATGAAAATGGAACAAAATCTGTAAGACAAACTGTTGAAGCTGCAGCAGAATTAGGGATCGAAAACTTAACGCTTTACGCCTTTTCTACAGAAAACTGGAACAGACCTAAACTCGAAGTAGACACCCTAATGAGACTTTTAGTGTCTTCATTAAAAAAAGAGATTAAAACACTTCATGATAATAACATAAAGCTTAAGGCAATAGGAAACTTAGAAACCTTGCCTAAGAAAGTCCTTAAGGAACTAAGAGAAGTCATCGAAAGCACAAAAAACAACAATCGCACGACGCTAACACTCGCTTTAAGTTACGGCTCACGTGCCGAAATATTAAATGTGGTTAAAGAAATAAGTGTTAAAGTTAAAAATAATATAATTTCCGCGGAAAATATTGATGAATCAATTATTAATGAGCATCTTTACACGCGAAATTTACCAGACGTTGATCTACTTATAAGAACAAGTGGAGAACAGCGTATTAGTAATTTTTTATTGTGGCAAATCGCTTATGCTGAATTATTTTTCACGAAAGTACTTTGGCCAGATTTTACAAAGCAACACTTTTGTGATGCCATTATAGAATATCAAAACAGAGAACGACGCTTTGGAAAAACAAGTGAACAAATTAGTTAAAAAATTACAATTGAAAACAGTCCTACAATTTACACTATTCGCTACAATACTCTTATTTAGCTTTTTTACACAAGCCCAAAACTTATCTTTTGAAGATGGTAAAAAATACACCATAGCAGAAATTACTGTAAAAGGAAACACAAGTTTTAGTGAGCAAACCATTGTTGCCTTCTCACGTTTAAATAAAGGAGACCAAATATTAATTCCTGGTGAAGAAATTAGTGCTGCCATAAAAAAATTATGGAATACTAATCTCTTTAGTGACATTGAAGTCTATTTACTTAAAGTAGAAGGAGATGCTGCCTATTTAGAAATAAGATTGTCTGATTTACCAGAGATAAACGAAGTAAAAGTAGTTGGCGTAAAAAAGAGCAAAAGAGAAGCGCTTATTAAAGAAAACAAACTTCAGAAAGGAGAGAAAGTTACTGAAAATCTAATTACCACTACTAAAAATTACATCCAGAAAAAGAATAGGAAAGCGGGTTACTTTAACACTAAAGTAAATATCAACACCATACCTGTTCAAGATTCTATAGAAAAAGCCAGAGTGAATATGGTTTTAACTGTAGATAAAGGTGAGAAAGTAAAAATTGCTCAAATTAATTTTGAAGGCAATGAAATTCTGAGTGATAAAAAACTTAGAAAAGCGATGAAGAATACAAAGCAAAAAAAACTGCTTCGTATTTTAAAACGTTCAAAATATATAGAAGCAGACTATGAAGAAGATTTAGTGAGTATCGTTGATAAATATAAAGAGAGTGGTTACCGTGATGCCCGAATTATTAAAGATACATTAATCGTAAACGACAAAAACACAATTAGTTTAAATATTAAACTTGAAGAAGGAGAAAAATACAGTTTTGGAGACATTTCTTTTATAGGTAACACTATATATACTGACGAGTTCTTAAAACGCAAATTGCGCATAGAAAAAGGCGACACTTACAACGGTGTTTTACTACAAAAACGTATTGCTGACGAGTCAAGACCAGATGGCGATGACATTACTAACCTTTATCAAGATAACGGCTATTTGTTTTCAACTATTAATCCTGTTGAGGTTAATGCAGACGGCAACGTTATCGACATGGAAATTAGAATTACCGAAGGTAAGCCAGTCTATTTTAATAAAGTAACTGTCGTTGGTAATGAGAAAACAAACGATCACGTTATATACAGAGAAATAAGAACACGCCCAGGAGAATTATACAGTAAGGCAAATGTAGTTAGAACGGTACGTGAATTAAGTCAATTAGGCTATTTTGATGCTGAGCAAATTTCACCAAACTTTCTAAATGCAAATCCAGATGAAGGTTCTATTGACATGGAATACGCTGTTGTAGAAACTGGATCAAGCCAAATTGAATTGCAAGGTGGTTATGGTGGTGGTGGTTTTATCGGTACTTTAGGTTTGTCTTTTAATAACTTCTCACTAAAGAATATCTTTAACAAGGATGCTTACAAGCCAATTCCAATGGGTGACGGTCAAAAATTAGCATTGCGTTTGCAAGCCAGTCGTTTTTACCAAACTTACAGTTTTCAATTTTCTGAACCTTGGATGGGCGGAAAAAAACCTGTACAGTTTTCTACATCGCTTTCACACACAAAACAGTTTTTATACAATCCGCAAACGCGAAATGCCGATAAAGACAGACGTTTTAACATTACTGGCTTAACAGTTGGTTTAGCAAAACGTTTATCTGTTCCAGATGACTATTTCACCTTGTCACAAGCATTAAGTTTTCAGCATTATAACTTAAAAAATTACAACACAGGACTTTTTACCTTTGGTGATGGTTACTCAAACAATTTATCTTACACTGTTGGTTTAACTAGAAACAACACCTTTAACGACCCCGTTTTTCCTACTGGTGGTTCCAATTTTGCTGTAACGGCAAAACTATCGCTACCTTATTCCTTACTTAACGGTGTAGATTATGAATCACTTGCTGCAGAACGAGAAGCTAATTCAGAAATTGTTAATGATGGTACACAAGGCATTGATGAAAGAACAGCAGCATCCGCAAGAATTTCCGAAATTGATCAAAAACGTTTTAACTGGTTAGAATTTTACAAAGTTAAATTTAAAGGTGATTGGTACACAAAATTAGTTGATAAGTTTGTATTTAAATCAACTATAGAATTTGGCTTCTTAGGCGCTTATAATCAAGATAGAGGTATTATTCCTTTCGAACGTTTCTTCCTGGGAGGAGATGGATTAGGAGCCTTTAGTTTAGACGGCAGAGAGGTTGTTGCACTAAGAGGGTATCCTAACCAAGGCCTATCAGATAATGATGGGGGAACTATTTATAATAAATTTTCTTTAGAACTACGTTATCCAATTACATTAAAGCAATCTGCAAAGATTTATGCATTAGGTTTCCTAGATGCAGGTGCATCCTACTCTAACTTTAAAGATTACAATCCTTTTAATGTAAAACGCTCTGCTGGATTAGGTGTAAGAATATTTATGCCAGCATTTGGTTTATTGGGTATTGATTTCGGTCATGGTTTCGATCCTTTACCAGGTAATACTATCAAGCATGGTTGGGAAACACATTTTATAATAGGGCAACAATTTTAATACCTAAAGACATTTTTCGATCACAATAAAATGTCACCTTATGATATCTATTTCACATAAGTTTTTATTTTTGGCACGATATTTTCAATATACATTTTGAGGATTTGGTTCAAGAATTAAAATTTTTAAATTTAAAATTCGTTATTTTGATACTATGTAATTTAAATTAAGACAGTAGCATAACAATTAGCTGTCCGTTTTTGAGTTAAACAGTTAATAAATTTAAAATATAGCCAAATGAAATTTAAAGTTCTTTTTTTATTGACAATAGTATTCATGCTATCTTTTCAAGCGCAGGCGCAACGTGGTGTAAGAATTGGTTACATAGATACCGAATATATTTTAGAAAATGTACCTGAGTATGCAGAGGCTACCACACAGTTAGAGTCTAAAGTACAAAAATGGAAAAGTGAGATAGAAATAAAATTAAGTGCTATCGAGCAAAAGCGCAAAACTCTAAATAATGAAAGAGCCCTTTTAACAAAAGAGCTTATAGAAGAGCGCGAAGAAGATATTACATTTGAAGAAAAGGAAATATTAGATTACCAACAAAAGCGATTTGGTCCTAATGGAGATTTAATGATCCAGAAACGACAATTAATCCAGCCTGTTCAAGATCAAATTTTCCAAGCCGTTCAAGATATTGCCAAAGCAAAAAAGTATGATTTTGTGTTTGACAAGTCTGCAGATGTTGTAATGTTATATGCAACAGAACGTTTTGATATGAGTGAGCAAGTGCTAAGAACCATTACACGCTCTGCAAAAAGACAACAGCTTAAGTCTAATAAAGAGAAAAAAGAAGCAAAAGAAGAAGATGTCACAGTAGAAATTAATGAAGGGAAAGACGAAAGAGAACAACTATTAGACGATAAAAGAGAGGCGCGTGCAAAATTAGTAGAAGATCGCAGAAAGGCCGCCGCTGAAAAAAGAGCACAAATTATTGCTGAGCGAGAGAACGATAGGCAAGAAAAACTTGACGAAAGAAATAATGCAGGAGAAGACTCTGAAGAGACTAATGAAGAAGAAGGAGCAGCAAAAGAAGTAGAAAAGACAACTACTGATGAAGCTCCAAAAACAAGAGAGGAAATTTTAGAAGAGCGCAGACAACAAAAACTGGCAGATAGAGAAGCTAGAAAGAAAGAACTAGAAGAAAGAAGAAAAAAAATCTTAGAAGAACGTCAAAAAGCAAAAGAAGAAAAAGATAGTACTACAGACGACGGAAACTAAGAGAATAACTATTAATATTTATAACACACAAATACTATTATTAAAATGAAACAATTTAAAACACTATTTATCGCTGCAACATTATTTATTGGAGCAACAAGTTTTGTATCTGCTCAATCTAAAGTAGCACATATTAACACTTCAGAGCTTATAAAAGCGATGCCACAAATGAAGACTGCTCAAGCCGATATGGAGAAAGTTGGAAAAACTTACGAAGCAGATATTGCTGCTATGCGAAGTGAACTTCAAACAAAAATGAAGCAATACGAAGCAGAAGCGTCTACAAAAACACAAGAAGAAAACGAAAAGAGGTATGAAGAAGTACAGGCAGATCAATTAGCGATCCAGCAGTATGGTACTAATGCTCAACAACAATTACAAAAGAAGGAATTCGACTTATTAAAACCTATTACTGAAAAAGCTAAAGCTGCAATCGTAAAAGTAGCAAAAGCACAAGGATTTAATTATGTATTAGACTCTGCTCAAGGTGGAGGAGTAATCATGGCAGAAGGAAAAGACCTTATGGCAGATGTTAAGAAAGAATTAGGTATGTAATAACACCTTCAAAATAATCTACTAAAAGCCGACTTATTAAGTCGGCTTTTGTATTTTTATAAGGTGATTTATTTTTATGAGCAAACAACCTATTGGCATATTCGATTCTGGCGTTGGTGGCACTTCTATTTTTAAAGAAATACATGCGCTTTTACCAAACGAAAACACGATTTATTTAGCAGACAGCGTTAATGCGCCTTATGGTAGTAAAGGTGAAAATAAGATTATAGAATTATCAATAAAAAATACGGCCTTACTTTTAGATAAGGGATGTAAACTTATTGTTGTTGCTTGTAATACAGCGACAACGAATGCCATATCAGTTTTAAGAGCTGCATACGACATTCCCATTATTGGTATTGAACCTGCGATAAAACCTGCCGCTTTACAAACACAGACTAAAACTATTGGCATTCTCGCTACAAAAGGAACACTCTCTAGCGCTTTGTTCCATAAAACCTTAGATTTATACGGACATCACATTACTATCGTAGAACAAGTAGGAGAAGGCATCGTGCAGCTCATTGAAAGCGGAAAAACACAAAGTCCAGAAATGTCAGAATTACTCAGACTATATACAAAACCAATGTTGGAAGCTAACATAGATTATCTGGTGTTGGGCTGTACACACTATCCGTATTTGATACCAGAGTTATTAGAAATACTTCCTAATCACGTTAAGATTATCGATTCTGGTCAAGCCGTAGCCAGGCAAACTAAAGTGATCTTAGAAAAACAAGAGTTGTTAAATACTATAACTTTAAAACCTAAAAATGAATTTTATATCAATATAAAGAATACCGAAGTGATGCAATCACTTTTGGGTGATACATTTAATGTTGAATATTTAATGTTTTAGTATGCTATTCTCCTAATTTATAATTTTCTAACTGATAACGCTTTCCTTTTAAAGAAACGGCGATTTTTAAATTTTAAAGAAATTCAAAAGTCGGAAAGGTTATTCAGCTTTAAACCAACCTGAATACTTCACATAATTCTCAGCAATTCTATTAATTTCACCGTTTATTAACTCCTCACTAATATCTTTTACCTTTTTCGCAGGAACACCAGCATAAATACTTCCAGATGCTACTCTCGTATTTTGCGTCACTACCGCGCCAGCAGCTATAATACTATTGCTTTCCACAATACAATTATCCATCACAATACTTCCCATACCAATAAGCACATTATCGTGAATAGTACACCCGTGTACAATAGCATTATGCCCAATGGAGACATTATTTCCAATTACCGTTGGGTATTTTTGATAGGTACAATGCACCACTGCTCCATCTTGCACATTGACCTTATTTCCTAATCTTATGTAATTAACGTCACCTCGTAAAACAGCATTAAACCAAATACTACATTGGTTTCCTACTTCTACATCGCCAACAATGGTAGCATTTTCTGCGATGTAACAATCTTCTGGTAATTTTGGTGATTTTCCGTTTACTGGTTTTATTATTGGCATAGTCTTTCTTTAAAAAAGGAGACTCATACCTTTGGTTGTTGAGTTTCCTTTAGAGTTAAATTATTTTCAATTTTTTTACCACGGGCTTTGCTTGTGGTACATATTATATAGAGGAATTCCTTTTTAATAATTCATTCATGACCTCTCTGTCTATAGCAGACATTTATTAGTTACTTAAAATAAGATAAGAGTTCAGATTTTTTGGAGGGTGAGACCATGACTTCTTTTCCATTACTTAAAATGACGCTTCCTCCTTTACCTTTAACATACTTAACCACCTCATTGACATTGACGAGGTAACTTTTGTGAATCCGCGCAAAGTTTGAATCTTGTAGTGCCTCTTCAAAATACTTGAGTGTCTTACTAACGACTTTCTTTTTGTTATTATTGAGATAGATTTCGGTATAATTATCATCTGCTTTACAGAATAATATATCTGCTGTACTAATCACTTCAAAACCATCTTGCTGAGGAATGGTTATTTTTCCATCAATATTATTTGTGGTATTAGGCACTAACACCTGATCTTGCAATGCATCTTCTTTTGTTTTTATTTCAACGACATAGTCAACCGCTTTAATTAACTCGTCAATATCAATTGGCTTCATTAAATAATAAGAGGCATGGGCATTTAAAGCATCAAGGGCATAATGGTTATAAGCGGTAACGAAAACAGTTTCGAAATGACGATCGCCTACTTTATCTAATAAATCGAACGCATTGCCATAAGGCATTTCTACATCTAGGAACACCAAATCCAGTTCTTGAGTTCTTATTAATTCTAGAGCCTCATTTATGTTAGATGCTTCTCCTACAATGTCAACATTGGGACAGTATTTATTGAGATAGTTTTTTAAGATTTCTCTACTGGTTTCTTCGTCTTCTACTAGTATTGATTTTAGTTTCATTTGTTTTTTATGAGTTGGAAGCTTAGCCTTTAAAGCTTGAAATTTCTGGTTTAATCCTTTTTTAATCGCGTCTCAAAGTTACGACAACCTTTGTTCCTGTATCACCTTCTACTTGGTAATCGTCAATAAAGACGTCAACCTTATCTTTATACATTTCATTTAAAATAGACACCCGTTTTTTAATATTGCCCATGCCTTTAGAGTTTTGCTTTTGTTGATTTTCGGTTTTTAAAGCCTGTGATTTTTCGCGTCCAATACCATTATCTGCAATGGTAATAGAAATCTCATCTTTAGCAGTTTTAGTTATTGAAATGTCTAAAAACCCTTTTTCTTTTTTATAACGTAAGCCGTGCCAAACCGCATTCTCTATATATGGTTGTAACAACATGGGAGGAATTTGATAACTATCTACATCTACCGACTCAGCTATTGTGATGTTATAATCAAACTTATCTTGAAATCTAAAATGCTCGAGTTTGGTGTATAGTTCCAGTAATTCTATCTCTTTTTGTAACGGAATAAAATCTTGCTCACTATTTTCTAAAACCGCTCGCATAAGTTTAGAGAAATCACTTAAATATCGGTTAGCTGTGCGCTCATCGTTCGTTGCAATAAAACTGTTAACCGAATTTAGTGCGTTGAATATAAAATGCGGATTCATCTGACTGCGTAACGATTTTAAAGCCAACAAATTATTAGCCAGCTTTTGTTGTTTGATGTATTTATACATTAAATAAGCGGTTAATAATAACAGTAATAAACCGCCAATAAGTGAATAGATAATTATTTTCTGATTCTTATTTTGCTCAATATTAAGCTGATATTTACCTTCAGACAATTCCCGGTCTTTTTCAAGAGAAACAATCCGATTTTGATTTTCAGAAATGCGTTTTGCTAATCTTGTCGCCTGAGTGATTTCTTGATTTTTTTTAATATATAACTCCTCTACAGACTCAGTATACGCTTTATATGTTTCGTATGCCTTTTCATAGTTTCCAGTGACATCGTACACTTCAGACAGCTTTCTTTTTGCATCTTTTTCTACTACTAAATCCTCTCGTTTATCTGCCTCAGCAATACTTTTTTCTAAATACGGAATGGCTTCTACATAGTTTTTCTGAAGGTATAAGGCATTCCCTATTTTATAATTTTGTTTTTGAATTGTGAAATCACTTTCATTGCCTACTATCGCATCTGTTTCTATATCTTTAATATCAAGAATAGCTTCTTCTCGAAGTTTAATCTCATCGGCGTAATCCTCTTTAGAATTATTAAAATCGGCAACCTTTATTTTTTCTTCAACCGCTCGTTTTTTGTTTTCTTTTGAAGCTAAACTAAGTGAATTACCGTAAAACTCTTTTGCTTTATTAGTCTTTCCGCTCGCATCAAAAGTTTCTGCAATTTTAGAATTTAAATCGGTGACTTTTGGCATAATTAAATGCTTTTGCGCTAGGCCCAAGCCTTCTTTATAGGCTGTAATAGCATTTTTATAGTCATTCATTTTAAAATACACATCACCTAATCCTTCATAGAGTTCTACTTTTTGGTAATTTGATAATTCACGGGTATTTAGTTTACTATAGATGGCTACACTTTCTTGGTAATTATTATTCTTCATATAAGCCTCACCAAGCTTAAGTTTTACTTCGTTAGACTGATAACTATTTAAGCTAATACGATAATTAGATACCGCAAGATCGTACTGTTTCCAATACATATTTACATCTCCTAATACTTCAAAAGCCTCAGCATTTTCTTTTACAGAATTGCTTTTTTTTATGCCTTCGGCAATGAACTGCATGCTTTTTTCCGCAGAAATCTTTTTATAAGTTGTTGCAGAGTCTATTAAATTATTAAAGGTGTTATTTTGTTTCGCTTTGAATAGGTTTACATCGCTACTTCCGGTCCTGGGCATAACATCTACAGTAATACGATCATCGTCTTTAATGGTGTAGTAAATGGTTTCAAAATCTTCATGACTTATGGTGAGTTCGTCTCCTTGCTTTACCTTAATTCTAAATTCACCAGCATTATTAGAAGCCGTATAAGCACCCCCATTTACCTGAATATTCACATCACTTACCGGTTCGTATGTTGCATTTTCACGCACAAAACCTCTTACAGAAAAAAAAGCGTCTCTGTCTTTAGCTGTTGAACTTTTCATATCCTGAGTCTGAGCCAGTATTACTATTGGACACAAAAGAAAAAAAAGACTACATATATAGGTGGTGATTTGTTTCATTTATTATTTCTATTCGATAAACTTACACACTTTAATTGGCATATTAAAATACGTTTTCATCAAATCACGTATAAAAAGCAACACTCTGCCTTGTTTACTCATTCAAAAAAGGAGTCACACTCATTGTTATATAGCATTCACTCATTCTGGATTTTTTCTTTTAAACATTACACATAGGTTTGTAACTCACTTAAAAAGAGATACAATGAAACTAAAATTTTATGTCCTATTGGTATTACTTAGCACATTTGCTTCGGCACAAATTAAAGGCAATGCTCCTGCTGTTTACGGACAGAATGTGATGAGTAGCGCAGATTTAGGCAACGCCCAAGTCTATGGTGCTACTACGGCTTTTAGGCAACAGCAATTAGTACCAAACGCAAACATAACTATTGATGTAAAGGCACTTAATAATGTAGTCGCAGATGCCTATACTGCTGTTTTTAATTTGGTGCAAATTGGAGAAACCAGTCAAGACACTAACACCTTAATGAATGAGCGTGTGAATAAAGTTAAAACGGAATTAATTACTCATGGCATAAATAGCAACGACATCGTGATCGATGTTATTTCTTTCGTGCCCGTTTACGAAACCGTCGTTGAGAAAAAATTATTTAGCAAAAAATACAATGAAGTCCCTGTTGGTTTTGAACTACAACAAAACATTCATGTAAAATTTTCTAAAGTAAATCAATTTGAGAAAATCCTGTCGGCTTGCGCTAATAACGAAATTTACAACTTAGTAAAAGTCGATTACTTTATTGAGGATATTAAAGCGGTTTACACCAATTTAAGAGCCGAAATATTAAAAGTATTAAAGGAAAAGCAACAATTTTATAAAGATCTGGGTTTTGATTTAACGGACTATAAACCCATTATAGCAGATACAAAATATTGTTATTTCCCAAAAGAATTCTACAAACATTATGAGGCCTTTGCTTGTACTTCTTTAGAAGCTATAAAGAAAAATCAGGGTGTACTCTCAGCAGAAAAACAAATCTCTTACTATTATGATCCCTTATCTTTTAAGGCGTATGATGTAGTTTTAAATGCTGCTATCGTCGAGCCTGTAATTCAAGTAGGTATGGAAATAAAACTGCAGTATGCTGAAAGGCCAAAAGAAGAAGCACCAAAAGAAAAAGAAGTGATTAAAAATAAATTCTTTATGGTTTCAGACGAAGGTACAATTAACGTAAAGGAGTTAAAATTAGAAAATTAGAACTTATGAAAACAATTTTTAAAACGGGCATAATTTTGCTCACCGTATTCGGTATAACCGCCTGTAATGCCAATAACAAAAAACAAAGCGACAGGTATGGTTTAAACCAAGGAGCTAAAACAAGCACCCACAAACCTAACAAGCAATACATAAAAGTCGCATTATTACTGGACACCAGTAATAGTATGGATGGGTTAATAGATCAGGCAAAAGCCCAACTTTGGGAAATTGTAAACGAGTTATCCTATGCAAAATGTAAAGATGAAAAACCAAATTTACAAATCGCTATTTATGAATATGGTAACGATAGACTGAATGCTGAGGAAGGTTATATTCGCCAAGTTTTAGCGTTTAGCGATGATTTAGATGAAATCTCCAAACAGCTCTTTTCTTTAACTACAAAAGGCGGTAATGAATATTGTGGTTACGTTATTAATACCGCTTTAGACCAATTAAAATGGAATGACAACCCTGACGATCTTAAATTTATTTTCATTGCTGGAAACGAGCCTTTTACGCAAGGGGAAGTTAATTATAAAGCGGCTTCTAAACGTGCACACAATAAAGACATTACTGTAAACACTATTTTTTGTGGGGACTACAATCAAGGTGTTTCCAGCTTTTGGAAGGATGGTGCAGATCTAGCCCATGGCGATTATATGGCTATTAATCACAACCAGGAAACGGTACATGTTTCTACCCCTTATGATGAGACTATTTTAAAGGAAAACAAAAAACTAAACGATACCTATATTGCTTATGGAAAAAGCGGGCGGGAAAAAATGAGTTTACAAGCAGAACAAGATACTAATGCTGAGACTTACAGCGATGCCAATGCGGTGAGCAGAACGGTAAGTAAAAGTTCGCACTTATATAAAAATGCTGCCTGGGATTTAGTGGATGCTTCAAAAGAAGCTGATTTTGAATATGGAAATTTAGATAAATCTGAACTTCCAGCCGAATTACAGGGTAAATCTGAAACGGAAATTAAAACCTATATCTCTAAAAAGAAAGCGGAACGAGAAGCGATTCAAAGTAAAATACAAGCCTTAAACACAAAGCGTAAAGCGTTCCTTTTAAAAAGCAATACAGAGAATACTAATGGCTTAGAGAGTGTAATGGTTAAAGCTATTAAAACACAGGCTGAGAAAAAAAACTACAGCTGGAAGTAATCACTTTTATTAAGAGTACTAGCAAAAAAAAAGCCGCGACAGTGTCGCGACTTTTCAACATAACTTATATTCTTAAAACAAATTAGTATAACTATGGTTATTGTACTGCTTGTAATGCATCAATATTCCCGTAGCCAAAACTTCCATTTCTATTAGGATAGAATTCTGAAGATTGCTTTAATTTATTTAGTACTTGTGTTCTACTCCAACTTGGGTGAATTGACCAAACTAAGGCTGCAATTCCTGCTGTCGTTGCTGTTGCTACAGAAGAACCTCCGGTATAACTTCTTTGATTATCGTAGAAACCTAAAACCGGTGGGTGTTTACTTGTGTTATTATCACCTTCCATTATAATGGTGAAATCAATTTTGCTTCCGCTATGGCAAGTCTCACATCTTTCGTAATTAGGGCCATCATCAACTCCTGTTACGGCCACAACTTCACTCATAGTCGCTGGAAAAATAACACCATAACCATTGGTAAAACTAGTAGACGTTCCTCCAGCTGCGAAAATTAATTTGTTTTTACTATAGGCATATTTTACAGCATCTTTAATGTTACCAATAGACCACACGTAACCAATAGACATTGAAATAATTTTCACATCACTTCTGTTAGCCAATTCAGTTAATGCTTTAGAAACACCTTTACGTTCATGATAGTCATTTAGCAATACATCTTCTGTGGCACGATACGCTACTAAATTCGAATTGTATGCTACACCTACAGGCATGCCGTTATCGTTTCTTGGTGCTGCCATTGTTGATGCCATTTGCGTCCCATGACCACATTTATCATGTGGGCCATCATAATTATTAGACCACCACCAAGCAGAATCTATAAACGTCCCATACTTTTGTACAAAACGCCCATTTGAATACCCATCGTTTATACCACCAGAATTTAGCAAAGATTGAGATTGAGAGACTCCCGTATCAATTAAACCAATAGTAACTCCAGCACCTGTACTATAGTTCCAGGCTTGTGGAATGTTGTGCTTTTGAAAATTCCAGGCTACCTGAGCGTTGTTTGGTGCTATGGTAGTATAATGTGAACTATTAATAGACGCACCATCTTTATTACAACCAGAACTTGAACGCATGGCATTGTCTGCTCCAAAATGATTGTATCCATTTGGTTCTAAATAACGAACGTTATCTGCTTTTCTTAAGTCTTCGATTGTTTTAATGTTCTCTACTTTTACATCGATCACATTAATAATTTCATGCTCTACAACCGTTTCCTTTCCGCGGGAGTAGTTTTCGTTGGCCTCGATTATTTTCAAGATATTATCTTTCTTTGTTTCCAAGGCAGCCGAACGATTTTCACTAAAACTTTCATTGTCGTTACCGTAACCTACCGTTAAAATGTTATTACCGTGTATTACAGCACTCCAAAGAAAATGATTGGATTCGTTTTTCCAATCAAACTCCTGACCCTTACTCAACTGCAATTCGATTTCTGCATTAATCTCAGCAATGGTTAAGGGCTTTGATTGATCAATAGTTTGTTCTTCGATTTCTTTAAAATCGTTTGTCGTATCCTCTGCACAGGAAGACAGCATACATACTGCTACTAATAAAAGTAGTTTTGAAAAATTGGTTTTCATTTAATATCTTTTAATGGATTAGACCCTCAAGATATTAAATATTTAACATTTATTTAGCTTTTGAAATATGAAATTCACAATATGTTGTGAAAATATTTGTAAATCTATAGTTTACGCCTGATAGAACCCGTAAAATCCTCAAGATCGTCTTTTACCTTTTTCAGCTCTTCATTGACATCTTTAGTGATGCTGGTATCGATACCGTGTTTGTCGGCAGATTTTGTAATCTCCCCCTTAATATCATTAGTCGCGTCTTTAAGTGTGCGCATGCCCTTACCCAAACCGCGGGCGATTTCAGGAATTTTATCGGCACCAAAAACCATAACCACAATAAGTAGTATTACTGCTATTTCTGCGCCGCTTATAAATAAAAAGGTTACTAACTGTATCACCATGCAAATATAATAAGTTGTATTGGGTTTAAAACATTTTCTAAGTTAAAAAGAAAAGCCTTTCAGAAAATAAATTCTGAAAGGCTTTTGTTTCATTTGTAAAACTTACTAGATAGTGAAGTCTCCATTGGTTTTATGTACGCTATTTTCGTAACGATCAATACATTTATTTAAAATAATGTAAGCTTCTTTTGCATCTCCCCAACCACCAACGTCTACTTTTTTCTTTTCTAAGTCTTTGTAAACCTGAAAGAAATGTTCGATTTCTTTAATTTGATGTGGATTCATATCAGACAAATCATTTAAGCTATTCCAGATAGGATCACTTACCGGTACACAAATTACTTTTTCATCTGGTCCCTTTTCATCTGCCATATGAAATACACCTATTGGTTTTACCTCAACAACACACATTGGAAACGTGGGTTCACCACCCATAACTAAAACATCTAATGGATCACCATCTAATGCTAAAGTTTCTGGAATAAAACCATAATCTGCCGGGTACATCATTGAAGAAAACAACATACGATCGAAACGTATTTTCTTTAAATCAAAATCGTATTCGTATTTGTTTCTACTCCCTTTTGGGATTTCTATTAAAACGTCAAACGTTAATTTTCCTGCTGGACTCATTGAAAAAATTTATTTTTCATTCCCACGACAGTGGGAATCTTATTATTATTGCTTAATTTTCCTGAAGAACCTACTGTTTTTCGGGCTGCAAAAATACGTAATGATTTGAGTATTGGCAAGAAATATTTTATTCTTGTTATTAACTTAAAAATAAAAGCCAAAACTTCCAGTCACACCAAATTTTCTAGCCTCTGGATTTGTAACAGGGTTTAAATAATTGCCTCTAAAATTAAAGTCTATTCTTAAAATTTTAAAAATATTTCCAACACCCACACTATATTCATAATACGCTTCTTTACTTGGTGCTCTATACACTAAACCTGAAGCATTAATATCTCGGTTCTCTTGTGAGACATTACCAACAACACCTCTAAAGCCTAAAATAGCTCTTAAGTTGTATTTTTTTAATAGCGGTATACGAGAGAATAATCTTCCATTAAAATTATGTTCTACGTGTAAAGTAGCATATTCATCGGTTACAAATTCATAAAAATCTAATTGAGAAAAGGTATTATAAATTGAGAAATAGGTTTGATTTCCAGGTATAACACTCATTAAACCTAAGGGAATGTCACCATAGGTTTTGCCAACCTCAACAGTTGTGCTTAAACGCCCAAAGGCACCAATAGCCCAGGGTTGTAAATATGAAAATTGTAGCTTGGTATAGTCGAAATCACTATTAAAAACACTCTTATCACCTTTTGTCACTTGTGCAAAAAGCCTTGCAAAATCATCATTTTTTGTACGACGCTCAACACCAAAACCGGTCATTTCCCGCTGAGGAAAATACGATAATGATATCGCGGTCTCATACTGTTTAACTTCACTTTCTGTCGTGGTTTGAGAAGCATCAGTGTAATAATCTAAACTAAAAGTTGATGATGCAGATTCTAAGGTTCTGTAAGTACCACTAATTCGCGTGACAAAATTTCTAAAGGGTTCTGCTTCTAGTGCTAATGTGGATAAATTTACATTGGTTAATTTATCATTTGTACCGGTTCCGATAACAGATGACGAAGCCAAACTCCTCCCCAAAACATCGGTAGATGAAGTTAAATTTGCACCTATTTGCTCGACATCTCGCCTATTCCCTCCAGAGATGATAAGTCGGCTTCTCTTGTCTAACAACCATTTTCCTGAAATGCCATACTTAAACTTATTATCTTTAAAACCATAAGCCGTAAACCCTTCTAATCGCCATAAATCATTTTGTCCAAAATACGTTCGTCCTCCTGCTCTTAAACGCACACCTTCAACATCGTTGTATCCAAAAACCGAAAATACGGGACCAACATCCAAATTTAATTGATCAAATTCTATGTAACCAGAAGCCAAAATACTCCCTAAATTATATAATTTTTTAAATTTTTTAGTTTGCTTTAAAGAATCTAACATCACGTAAACGCCCTTTTCATCTTTACTTAGCTCCTCCATTCTATTCTTCTCCCAAAAAGCATCATCTTGGTTGTATAGATCTTCATCAAAACTATAAACTTTCTTATTATAAAATTCTGGCTCTTTAACTTTATTAAATTCGTAATTATCATATAAAGTAGTACGTTTTCCATAAATACCTTTTGACGCTTCCTTTTTATTTAACGCAAAGTCAGACATGAAATAATCACGTTTAATTAAAAATGTAGAGTCATTTAAAACGTCAAATTCCTGCTCAATATAAATCTCTTTAACCCAGTTTATATTAGCACTTTTTGAGGCTTGCAAATTTATATTCTTAATGGCATAGGTCGTGTCGGCCACCCAAAAATCACCCTTAAAAGTAAGTTCATTCTTTCGCCTTGGGTAGTAAATAATATTGTAGCACCATTTATCACCTATAAATGAGCTGTCAGCCAATACATAATTATAGACCTGTATTCCCGTTCTTGATAACGGACTCGTGAAGCTTTTATCAAAAAACTTTAAGTAGTTCTCATAAACATCATATTCGCTATATAAATCATCAATAAAGTCTATAATAATCTGATTATTACTAAACCCAGAATTTTTATTTCCTCTTAAAATTTCACGCTTTTCGTTGATAACATTATCTCCATACACTTCACTTGAAGCCTCGTTAATAAACATTGGCAAATACGTTTTACCCGTTACTCTTGAGGTATCCACTTGCTCGAAAACGAATTCCATACCACGAAACAACTTACTATTTACTGTTGCGCTGTCGATGGTGTTTAAATCGAATTCTACCTTTTCGTATTTATCGTATTGGTACTGTTTGTATTGTTTTAGACCATTACTACGTTTGTTTGCCCAGATTTTTCTTAGAATATCTATGGCTGGATTGTTTTTTTTAGGCTGTTTCCCAGTCACCAAGATAACTTCGTTTAGTGCCGCTGCATCTTCACTTAAAGTCACATTAAATTCATAATTCACCTTTTTATCAAGGGTGACAACTTGGGTTTTATACCCTATAAATGAAAAAATAACGACGTCATAGTTTTCATCACTTTCCAGATAAAAGGTCCCATTTTCATCGGTAATCGTTCCTATGCTGGTACCCTGAAAATAGACATTTGCGTAAGCAATAGGTTCTTTAGATTCATCATAAATATGACCACTCACTTTTGTTTGAGCTAAAGCGGAAAGACTTCCGAAGAATAAAAGGAGTAATAGGTATTTCAATTTCATGATTGGGTTTTAATGTTTTTCAAAGGTCCTATAGAACATGCATTTAATTATACCACTTTGCGAAAAATGATAAGCTATAAATGGTTTATAGGTTTCGAATATAAACAAAAAACTTCATCAACAATTATGCTAATGAAGCTTTAAGTCACTGTTTTAATATTTTATTTCTTGTACATTACCTTTTTTACTGCCTTTACCACTTCATCACTATTTGGCAACCACTCTTCTAATAAAACTGGTGAATATGGTGCTGGCGTATCTGCTGTATTTATTTTTACCACTGGCGCATCTAAATAATCAAAGGCCTCAGACTGTACAATGTAAGTTAACTCTGTAGACACATTCCCAAAAGGCCATGCTTCTTCTAAAATCACTAAACGATTTGTTTTTTTAACCGACTTTAAAACGGCCGCTTTATCTAGAGGTCGCACGGTACGTAAATCAATAATTTCACATGAAATACCTTCTTTAGCTAGTTCATCTGCCGCTTTATAGGCTTCTTTAATAATTTTACCAAAAGAGACTATCGTTACATCTGTACCTTCTCTTTTTATCTCTGCAACACCTATAGGAATTGTATATTCTCCTTCTGGCACTTCACCCTTATCGCCATACATTTGCTCACTTTCCATGAAAATAACCGGATCGTCATCACGTATTGCGGATTTTAATAAACCTTTTGCGTCATAAGGTGTTGAAGGCACCACCACTTTTAAACCAGGCGTATTTGCAAACCAGCTTTCAAATGCCTGAGAGTGTGTTGCTCCTAATTGGCCTGCAGAAGCTGTTGGACCTCTAAAAACAATAGGACACTTAAATTGTCCACCAGACATTTGCCTAATCTTTGCTGCATTATTTATAATTTGATCAATTCCAACTAAAGAGAAATTAAAAGTCATATACTCTACAATGGGCCTGTTACCAGTCATCGTACTCCCAATAGCGATACCCGCAAAACCAAGTTCGGAAATAGGCGTGTCAATCACACGTTTTGCGCCAAACTCGTCAAGCATCCCTTTAGAGGCTTTGTAAGCACCATTGTATTCAGCGACCTCCTCACCCATCAAATAAACGCTTTCATCTCTGCGCATTTCTTCACTCATGGCTTCGCAAATAGCTTCTCTAAATTGAATAGTCTTCATATTACATGTAAAAATTGAAGGACAAAAATAAGAATAAAACGAAACTATTCCATTAACAATTTATTTAAAATTTATTATGCATGCATAGTATATTTCCAAAATAAAATAATTATCTTCGTAACTTGAAAAAAGAAGCGCGAAGCGAATAATAAACGATAACGTTATAGTTCTCGCCTTCTCAAATAAAATAGTCTTAATTTAATTATAGAAATATGAAAATTTTAGTGTGTATCAGTCACGTTCCAGACACTACATCGAAAATTAATTTTACAGATGGAGATTCTAAATTCGATACGAACGGCGTTCAATTTGTAATCAACCCTAATGATGAGTTTGGTTTAACCCGTGCGATGTGGTTTAAAGAAAAGCAAGGCGCAACAGTAGATGTTGTAAATGTAGGGGGTGCAGAAACAGAACCAACATTACGAAAGGCTTTAGCTATTGGCGCAGACACTGCGATTAGAGTTAACACAACAGCAAAAGATGGTTTTCAAGTCGCTAAAGAATTAGCTAAAGTTGTAAAAGACGGTGGTTACGATTTGGTTATTGCCGGTCGTGAATCTATTGATTATAATGGTGCCATGGTACCAGGTATGTTAGCCGAATTAACGAACGCTAATTTTGTTACCAATTGCATTAGTTTAGATGTTGATGGTACAACTGCTAAAGCGACTAGAGAAATTGATGGCGGAAAAGAAACGGTAACCACAAGTTTGCCTTTAGTTATTGGAGGACAAAAAGGATTGGTAGAAGAAAGTGACTTACGTATCCCAAATATGAGAGGTATTATGATGGCGCGTAAAAAACCTTTAACGGTACTTGAACCGGCTACGGCTGAGACAGAAACGACAACGGTTAAATTTGAAAAGCCAGTTCCTAAGGGCGCTGTGACTTTAGTAGATGCAGATAATTTAGATGAACTAGTGAACTTACTTCATAATGAGGCTAAGGTAATTTAGTTGTAAACTAAAGTGGCCCAAACTTGTTTTGAGAGCGCTTGAAGTTTACAGTAACATTAATTAGATTCCCACCTTCGTGGGAATGACAAATACAAATATTTATTATGTCAGTTTTAGTATATACAGAATCAGAAAATGGAAAATTTAAGAAAACAGCTTTAGAAGTTGCTTCTTATGCCAAAGCTGTTGCAGACCAAATGGGAACAACAGTAACTGCAATTGCAGTAAATGCTGGAGACACCAGCGAATTAGAAAAATATGGAGTCGATAAAGTTTTAAAGGTATCCAATTCAGCTTTAGACACATTCAACGCAAAATCTTACGCTGCTGCCATTAAGCAAGCCGCAGAAAAAGAAGGTACGAAAGTAGTTATTGTTAGTCAAAGTGCAGACAGTAAGTACTTAGCACCTATTTTAGCCGTTGGTTTACAGGCCGGTTATGCGTCTAATGTTGTTGAAGCGCCTTCTAGTACTTCTCCGTTTACAGTGAAACGCACCGCGTTCACAAACAAAGCATTTAACATTACTACTATAGATACAGACGTTAAAGTTGTTGGTGTCTCTAATAACTCTTTTGGTTTGGTTGAGACCGCTGCAAGTGCAACTACAGAAGACTTTTCTCCTGTCATTCCAGATTCTGGAGTAACAGTACAGTCTGTTGACAAAGCAACCGACAAAGTAACTATTGCAGATGCAGAAATAGTAGTGTCTGCTGGTCGTGGAATGAAAGGACCAGAGAACTGGGGCATGATAGAAGAACTAGCAGGTGTTTTAGGCGCCGCTACGGCGTGCTCAAAACCAGTATCTGACTTAGGTTGGAGACCACACGGTGAACACGTAGGGCAAACAGGAAAACCCGTTGCGGCAAACTTATATATTGCCATAGGTATTTCTGGAGCGATTCAGCATTTAGCAGGAATTAATGCTTCTAAAGTAAAAGTGGTTATCAATACAGATCCAGAAGCACCTTTTTTTAAGGCTGCCGATTATGGTGTTGTTGGTGATGCTTTTGAAGTTGTTCCTGTACTAATCGAAAAATTAAAAGCATTTAAAGCGGCAAACGCTTAATTTTTTATAAATTGTGCTCGTAAAAAAGCGGTTTAAATTTTTTTTACAATTTGAACCGCTTTTTTTATTTTTAACATATGAGCTTAGTAAGACTAAAAATAAAAGGAATATCATACAGCCAAACTCAAAATGGCGCGTATGCTTTGATATTAAATGAAGTAGATGGCGATCGAAAACTTCCAATTGTTATTGGTGCTTTCGAAGCCCAATCTATTGCTATTGCGTTAGAAAAAGAAATTCGACCACCAAGGCCATTAACTCATGACCTTTTTAAAAATTTCGCTGACCGGTTTGATATCGTAGTGAAACAAGTAATCATTCATAAACTGGTAGATGGTGTTTTTTATTCTAGTTTAATTTGCGAACGTGATAAAATTGAAGAAATCATTGATGCAAGAACAAGCGATGCCATTGCCTTAGCGTTGCGTTTTCAAGCGCCTATTTTTACTTACAAGAATATATTAGACAAAGCTGGAATTTACTTAAAAGTGGACCCGAATAAGGAGGATGAGGAATCTCCTGAAAGCATCATAATAGAAGACATTATTAATGAAGAGCTAGAGCTAAGCGATACTGAAGGAGATTACAAATCGCATACGCTTGAAGAACTACAGCGTCTTTTAGACGAAGCCGTTAGTAGTGAAGATTATGAGAAAGCTGCCAAAATTAGAGATGAGATTTCTAAACGATAAACACCTTATGAAACATTTTTTATTAGCTGTTACAGCTATTTTTTTTGGGATAGCTTCTGTTTTAGCTCAAGATATTAACAAAACTTGGAAAGTAGATGCTTTAGAAAACACCTCTGAAAACGCATTATTTTCTCCCTCTGAAACATTAGAATTAAAAGACGGTACATTTAAAATTTTAGCAACTGATGCTATTGAAAAAGCAGCGGGTGATTACCTATACCAAAACAATTTACTTGTTTTCTATTTTAATACACCCAAAGACACCACTCGAAATTTTAGAATTTCAGAAAAAACAGATTCTACTTTAGTATTCTCTGAAAGAAACACCAGATATTCTTTTAAAAATCAAGCTTTAGAGGAAGTGGCTATAATTACAGATGCGACTACCCCTATTATTCCTAGTCAAGGTTTTTCGTTTGGAAGCCTATGGCGCGGTATTTTAGGTATGATTTCACTTATTGTTATTGCCTTTTTATTTAGTAGTAATAGAAAAGCAATTAACTGGAAAACTGTTGGTTTAGGTTTATTTTTTCAGCTCGTTATCGCCATAGGGGTGTTAAAAATTGACTTTATAAAATCAGCGTTCGAATATATTGGAAAAGCTTTTATAGCTATTTTAGGCTTTACTCAAGCAGGAAGCGAGTTTTTATTTGGTGGCATGCTAGATGTTAAGTCTTTTGGATTTATTTTTGCTTTTCAGGTGTTACCAACCATTATCTTCTTTTCCGCATTAACTTCTGTATTATTCTATTTAGGGCTTATTCAAAAAGCCGTAAAAGGCATGGGTTTATTACTCACTAAAATTCTAGGAATCTCTGGGGCAGAGAGTTTAAGTGTTGCTGGAAACATTTTTTTAGGGCAAACAGAAGCGCCTTTACTTATCAAGGCCTATTTGGAAAAGATGAACAAGTCTGAAATCCTATTGGTTATGATTGGCGGTATGGCTACTGTTGCCGGCGCTGTATTAGCAGCATACATAGGTTTTTTAGGAGGTGAAGATGAAGCCCTTCAATTATTCTATGCGAAACACCTTTTAGCAGCTTCAGTAATGGCGGCACCTGGAGCCATTGTTATTTCTAAAATACTTTATCCGCAAACCGAAAAAATAAACACAGAAGTGAGTGTCTCTCAGGAGAAAATAGGCTCTAATATACTTGAAGCGATAGCCAACGGCACCACTGAAGGCTTAAGATTGGCTGTAAATGTTGGCGCCATGTTGTTAGTTTTCGTCGCCTTTATCGCAATGATTAATGGTATTTTAGGCGGCATGGCTGGCTTTGATGGTTTGGTGATAGACAGCTTGAATATCAATTGGCAGTTTACCTCGCTTAACGAAATTATCGCTGTAAACACCCCATACGATAAGCTCTCATTGGAGTTTTTATTAGGCTATTTATTTGCACCACTCATGTGGTTAATAGGTGTTGCTCAAGAAGACATGGCGCTAATGGGACAACTGTTAGGTATCAAATTAGCCGCAAGTGAATTTATTGGGTATATTCAATTGGCAGAACTTAAAAATGTGGTAAGCGCAACCCATTTAACATACGAAAAGTCGATTATTATGGCAACCTACATGCTTTGTGGCTTTGCAAACTTCGCCTCTATTGGTATTCAAATTGGAGGCATTGGTTCTTTAGCACCAGGGCAACGTAAGCTGCTTTCAAAATTTGGATTGAAAGCTTTACTAGGAGGCACCATTGCATCTTTAATTTCTGCAACCATTGCAGGAATGATTATAGGTTAATAAATTCACAAGAAGATAGTAGTCTTTTAAAACAAAGAGACTAGGCACACTAAAAGAACGCGAATACCCCATCCTGTTATGCCTGTTTTTTATTTTTAAATCATAGGCCACAAAACGTTAATAACTTTTTATATAAATTAGAGCATCTAAGACCAATCTTAGGTGCTTTTTTTTAATTTTAACCCCAAGTAAAACAGACGTTTAATTTAATGAGATTCCCACTTTCGTGGGTAGTGCGCATGAAACAATACCACGATTTAGTAAAACACGTATTAGAAAACGGAAACCAGAAAGGCGATCGCACAGGAACAGGCACATTAAGTGTGTTTGGACACCAAATGCGTTTTGATTTAAGTGAAGGTTTCCCAATGGTAACGACTAAAAAACTCCATTTAAAATCTATAATTTACGAATTGCTTTGGTTTCTTAAGGGGGATACAAACATTAATTACCTTAAAGAAAACGGGGTTAAAATTTGGGATTCATGGGCCGATGAAAATGGCGATTTAGGTCCCGTTTATGGTCACCAATGGCGCAACTGGAACAGTGATGAAGTTGACCAAATAAAAGAAGTCGTAGAAACACTAAAAAACAACCCAAATAGTCGTCGCATGTTAGTTTCTGCATGGAATCCATCTGTTTTACCCGATACTTCAAAATCATTCAGTGAAAATGTGACTAATGGCAAAGCTGCTTTACCACCTTGCCATGCTTTTTTTCAGTTTTATGTTGCAGAAGGCAAATTATCTTGCCAATTATACCAACGCAGTGCAGACATTTTTTTAGGTGTCCCATTTAACATTGCCTCTTACGCCTTATTTACGATGATGATGGCTCAGGTTTGTGGCTACGAAGTAGGCGAATTTATTCACACCTTTGGTGATGCCCATATTTACAGCAATCATATTGAACAATTAGAATTACAATTGTCTCGTGAGTTACGCCCATTACCAACCATGAAAATCAACCCTAATGTAAAAGACATCTTAGCTTTTAAATTTGAAGATTTTACTTTGGAAAATTACGAGCCTCACCCACATATAAAAGGTGCTGTTGCTGTGTAGTTGTAGTACCTTATATGAAATCACAAGTAAACAAGTCCCTTTATTTGATGAATTAGAGTAAGCAGATCATTATGATCCCACAGCTAAGAACTAAATCATTAAATAAAAGATTTTATTGCCGAAAATATTAGCTCTGAATTTGTGTTGCAGCTTTTGAACACCAAGACTCCATTGTATTTAACTTTAAAATTTTAATTACTAAGCAAGTCTATAGCACTACGTTGTTGGTACTGCCGTTTCTCAAAAAGAGGACACTGAGTATCAAATACTATTTTAAAAACATCCTGACATTAAAATCAATAATAAGATAGAATTGAATACGTCGTATGACTTTTCGGGATTTTATGTCATAAACAAATTAGCAAACTAACAGGGCAAATTTAAAAACTCGAATCGCGTGTAACCGAAAATCATTTCATCATCTTTACACTACACGACATACACAAGAAACTTACCCTCTTATTTAAAAATGACTTCTATAGATAAACGCATAATTAACTTAATCGAAGCTGAGAGAAAAGCCAATATTCTTTTTGAAGAAATTGAAAATCGACATCTTATAATTGGCGAAAAAACGGAACACGAACTAAATAAGGAAGTCTTTAATTTAGCCTATGAATTATTTGGAATTAAAAAATTTTGGCACAAACGTATTGTAAGGTCAGGAAAAAACACGCTACTTCCCTATGAAGCAAATCCAATCAATTTAACAATTCAAAAAGATGATATTTTGTTTTTTGATTTTGGTCCCGTTTTTGAAAATTGGGAGGCAGATATTGGCAAAACATATGTGCTTGGTACTAATCAAAAAAAACTAAAACTAAAACGAGATGTTGAACTCGCCTGGCAAGAAGGAAAAGCATACTTTGATCAAAATAAGAACAGGTTAACAGGAGCGAATTTTTATCATTATACTAAAGCCTTGGCTAAAAAATATGGTTGGGAATATGGAAACCATCACTGTGGTCATTTAATCGGTAATTTTCCACATGAAAAAATTTTAGGCGAAGAAGAAATTAATTACATTCATCCCAATAACAACTTACTAATGACAGAAAAAGACAACAACGGAGATGAACGCTTTTGGATTTATGAAATCCATTTTATAGACAGAAAATCAGAAATAGGTGGGTTTTTCGAACAGTTACTATCTTAATCATTTTAGTAAATTAAACGCCTAAGCCATTAATTCTATAAGCTAATTTAGAAATACGATTCTCATTATTAGGACCTCATAATTCTCCCTATTGAAATAAAAGAAAACAGTAGTAAATACTACAGTTTCAAAACACTATTCTCATCAGCAGCATAATCATTCCAAGCAAAAGCATCTGCTTCTTCCTCATTTTTCCATTGCCCATCCACAAGGTATCTAAACTCATAAGATTGATTTTTCTCAAGATTCACCGTTCCTTTAAACAGCCCGTTCTTTAGCTTTTTAAGTGGCTCTGCTTCTGTACTCCATGCATTCCAGTTTCCAACTAAAGAAACGTTATTGGCATCTGCTGCAGGCACAGTAAAAGTTACTTTACACACAGGTTTCGATTTTAAAAATTGTTTTCTAATAGCCATACTAATAAATTTATTGAATACTAAAATTAGTAAACTAACAGTAACTTTAAAAGGTCATTCTCATTTAATAACAAAGAATTATCGTTTTGATAAAATGCAGGTCATTAATTGTAGAATTCTAAATTATTTGTTTTATTTTTAATGGTATCGCTAAATTATTTTTAAGCGTAATTAACTAATTATCAAAGGATATCATTATCATTTGAAATAGAAAATAAAAATTTCAATCAAAACGTGTAACTTTACATTATAAACACCTTTTGTATGTTCGGAAAAAAGAAAGAAAAACCACAAATAGACCCAGAGCAATTTGAATTAATTAAAAATGCACAAGGTCGTATAAAGCAAAAAAAACGCCTATATATTCACTTCGTTATTTTTTTAATTGGTGCTGTTTTTTTAATAATCGCTAATACGTTTTTAGGTATTGGTGAAGACGTAAAAATATTCGGTTTAGACTGGTTTGTTATTGCTATATCCATCTGGTTATGCTTCTTTTTATATCATTTATTTAATGTGTTCATCACCAATAAATTTATGGGACCAGCATGGGAAAAAGCACAATTAGATAAATTAGTTGCAAAACAAAAACTACGGATTGAAAAAATAAAAGCAGATTTAGAAAAAGAAGCACCTCAGGAAGCCGAAAACAAGCTTAACAATAAAGCGCTTGCTTCTAAAAACATTAAGAACCTAACCTCTATTGTAGCAGCTGGTGAAAACAATGAGATAGGCAAGAATAATGAATTGATTTGGCACTTAAAGGATGACTTAAAACGCTTTAAAACACTCACTTCCGGACATCATATTATTATGGGTCGTAAAACATTTGAAAGTTTTCAAAAACCACTACCAAACAGAACCCACGTGGTTATTACCAGACAACAAAATTATGAAGTACCATTAGGTGTTATTGTCGTTAATTCTATGGAAGATGCGCTCGATGCTGCAAAAAATGACAGTCAGCCATTTATCATTGGTGGTGGTGAAATTTACAAACAAGCCATGCCTTTTGTTTCTAAAATTGAATTAACCCGTGTACATGCAACCTTTGATGCCGATACTTTTTTTCCACAACTCGATTTAACCAATTGGAAGGAAATAGCAAGTAAAATTCACGCTCAAGATGAAGATCATGATTATGCGTTTTCGTTTCTAACCTATGAACGAAAGTGATTTTTCTTGTTTTTTTGAAAAGAAAGTGATTTCGTTTAGGCTAAATTTAACATATTGGACTAATCCAAAACGTTTGTAGAACAGGTACTACCGGCATAATTCTAAATTTTGATTTACTGAACGCGTCGTTCGTTTGTTATAAAATTACATCACTATTAAACAACGCTTCTCATGCTTTTCTTTAGTTCTTCATTCAATTTTTGTCTAATTTTGTGCTATGGTAAAAGACATTCAGCTTCGCTTAACTTTAAAAGATGAAGAACGTAGTGATATATTGCTCGTCAAGGCAGCACAGTATTTAGATATTCCAAAAGAAGACATTACAGGAATAAAAATAGTGCGCAAGTCTATTGATGCTCGTAAACCAAAAATTATTCTTAATTATAAGGTTTCGGTTTACATTCGTGAAGTCCCTCCCAAAGCATCTGCTTACCAATTTGATTATAAAGACGTGTCAAAAGCAAAAGCAGTACATATTATTGGTTTTGGCCCAGCTGGAATGTGGGCGGCATTGCGTTGTATAGAGCTAGGTTATAAACCAATTATATTAGAACGCGGTAAAAATGTAAAAGACCGCCGTCGTGATTTAAAAGCGATAAATCAAGATCATGTCGTTAATGAAGATTCAAATTATTGCTTTGGAGAAGGTGGTGCGGGCACGTATAGTGATGGTAAATTGTACACCCGAAGTTTAAAACGTGGGGATGTGCGCCGGATTTTTGAGAATCTTGTTTTTCATGGCGCGACCGACGAAATTCTGGTCGATGCACATCCACATATTGGAACCAATAAACTCCCAAAAGTAGTGCAAAATATACGTGAGACCATTTTAAACCACGGTGGTGAAGTACATTTTGAATCACGCGTTACCGACTTCACTGTTAAAAATAATAAGATTGTCTCTCTACTATTACAAAACGGTAATGAAATGCCAACAGAACGTGTTATTCTGGCTACTGGTCATTCTGCAAGAGATATATTCTATTTACTAAATGAAAAAGCAATAGCCATCAAATCGAAGTCCTTTGCTATGGGTGTTCGTGTAGAACACCCGCAACACATTATAGATGCTATTCAGTACCATTGTTCTGGCAATCGCCATGAACTACTACCAGCTGCTTCTTACAGTTTAGTACAACAAGTGAATGAACGTGGCGTGTATTCGTTTTGCATGTGCCCTGGTGGCTTTATAGTGCCTGCAGCAACAGCAGATGGAGAAGTGGTTGTTAATGGGATGTCGCCTTCTCGCAGAAATAACAAGTTCGCCAATTCTGGCATTGTCGTAGAAATTAATGCAGATAAAGATTTACGCAAATATGAACAGTTTGGGGAGTTAAAAGGTTTAGAATTTCAAAAAGACTTAGAGCGTTTGGCTTTTACCGCTGGTGGCAGAAGCCAGGTGGCACCTGCTCAGCGCCTTACTGATTTTGTGGAAGGCCGTTTGTCGTCTTCATTAAACGACACATCCTATCAACCCGGTTTAAAAAGTGCACCACTACACTCTTTATTACCAAAATTAATTGGTAGCCGATTACGAAAAGGCTTTGAAGCCTTCGGTCAAAAAATGAAAGGCTACTATACCGAGGAAGCAAATATTGTTGGTGTAGAGTCACGTACGAGTTCTCCTGTAAATATTCCAAGAAATGAAACCTTAGAACACCCACAAATTTCAAATTTATTTCCTTGTGGTGAAGGTGGTGGTTATGCTGGCGGAATTGTTAGCGCCGCAATGGATGGTGAACGTTGCGCCGAAGCTGCTGTTGTTGGGTTATAATTTTCAATACATACTGAATAGTTAAAACTGAAGCCTTTTAAGATATTATTCCTATTTTTGCACTTCATAATTATACAAAAATGCACGCATATATATTTCCAGGTCAAGGTGCTCAATTCTCAGGAATGGGCTTAGACTTATATGAAAACTCACCAGAAGCACAGCACTTATTTGAAGATGCAAACGAAATTTTAGGCTTCCATATCACAGACATTATGTTTGAAGGTACTGCCGAAGCTTTAAAAGAAACAAAGGTAACGCAGCCCGCTATTTTTTTACATTCTGTAATACTAGCAAAAACATTAGGCCATCGTTTTAAGCCAGATATGGTTGCTGGTCACTCACTTGGCGAATTTTCTGCCTTAGTGGCCAATGGCACTTTAACTTTTGAAGACGGTTTAAAATTAGTGTCTGAACGTGCTTTAGCCATGCAAAAAGCATGTGAGATACAACCAAGTACAATGGCAGCTGTTTTAGGTCTAGAGGACGCTATTGTTGAAAAGATTTGTAAAAGCACCGAAGGTATCGTTGTTGCCGCAAACTACAATTGCCCTGGACAGCTTGTTATTTCTGGCGAAATTGACGCTATTAATAGAGCCTGTCAAGCCTTGAAAGATGCAGGAGCTCGTCGTGCTTTAGTGCTACCTGTTGGTGGCGCATTTCATTCTCCAATGATGGAACCAGCTCGGGAAAAATTAGCCGCAGCTATAGAAAATACACGATTTAGTAAACCAAATTGTCCTATTTACCAAAACGTAACTGCTAGTGCTGTTATTAGCGAAAGTGATATTAAAACCAATTTAATGTCTCAATTAACGGCTCCAGTGCGTTGGACACAATCTGTACAGCATATGATAGCAGATGGCGCTACCTTGTTTACAGAAGTTGGCCCAGGAAAAGTACTCCAGGGCTTAGTTAAAAAAATAGACAGCGCTGCCGAAACAGCTTCTGCAACATTTGAAAAAGAAGCATAGTATGAAAAACAACAGAACATTACTTATAGGTTTACTTATCGTTTTTAATATTATTATTGATCAAGTTTCGAAATATTGGGTGAGAATCAATGTCGCCAGAGGCTCTAATACAGAGATTTTTGGGGATTATTTAACTTTGCACAACGTAGAAAATAGTGGTGCCTTTTTAGGCTTAGGAAGTGATTTTAATCCCATTTTAAAAATCATATTATTGAATGTACTACCCGTTATTGTTTTAACGCTAGTACTTATTCATATTTTTAGAGATAAAAATTTAGACCGTTTTTCGATAGTAGGCTTTGCCTGCATTATTGGCGGTGGAATCGCTAATATATATGATCGTATCCTCTATGGTCAGGTAACGGATTTCCTCCATATCGATTTAGGCGGTGTATTTAGAACGGGGATATTTAACCTTGCAGATGTTTCTGTTATGGTTGGAATGGGTTGTTTGATTGTTGGAAATTTCAAAAAGAAAAAACCTAAGAAAAAAGAAATAATAGAAGCATAAAAAAAGCCTCGTTTAAAAAACGAGGCTTTTTACTTTTATATTATTAATTCGTTGTTATCTTGTTAACTCACAATCTCGACAATCTTTGACTTTGCCATAATAGGTCTCTCTATATTTGTGTATCGTTCGAATAGAAATCCCTAAAAATTGCTTTTTAATTGAGGTGACTCTCGTTTGTAATTCACCCATTTTTGGTGTGAATCTTTTTTCTAATATTGTTTGTCTTCTTACTTTTATCAGTTTCATAAATCTATAGCATTAGGTATAAAGAAACAACTTTAACACGTAGGTAACAAGAAATAAACGTTAAATCACTGCTAGTCAAATACATAAAAACAAATATGAAAAATTTACGCGCTTTTTTACAAGAATTTCATAAAAAAACAGGCTAAAAATTATCAAATTGATAATTAGTTTTTGTACACTTTTCCTTCTTTCATGACAAAAACTACGGCTTCCATTGTTCTAATAGACTCCATAGGGTTGTCATTAGTCGCTACAATATCTGCAATAAAACCAACTTTTAATTGCCCGATTTCATTTTCCATTCCCAATAGTTTTGCATTGGTAATCGTTGCACTTTGCAATGCTTCTATGGCAGGCATGCCCGCTTCTACCATAAAACCAAATTCCTTTCCGTTATCTCCATGTTTGAAAACACCTGCATCTGTACCAAAAGCAATTCCTACACCTTTTTTATAAGCTTTCCCAAAAGTACCTTGAATTTTTGGGCCAACAGCCAGGGCTTTTGGAACTATAATATCTGGATAGAACCCTATAATTTTTGCTTTCTCTTCTACTTCTTTTCCAGCAGTAATGGTGGGTACTAAATACACCTCATTTTTTTTCATTAATTCCATCGTTGCATCGCTCATGTAAGTGCCATGCTCAATAGTTTTAACACCACCCAATATAGCACGTTGCATCCCTTCATCACCATGAGCATGAGCAGCAACTTGCATCCCATAATCTTTTGCTGTATCACATATCGCTTTAATTTCTTCTACTGTGAATTGAGGATTACTACCACTTTTAGCGACGCTAAGCACGCCTCCAGTAGCCGTGATTTTTATCCAATCGGCTCCATTTTTATAGCGCTGCCTTACTGCTTTTTTAGCATCAGCAACATTATTGACCACGCCTTCTTTTGGTCCTGGATCGCCAATAAATTCTTTATTATTTCCATTGGTTGGATCTGCATGACCACCTGTAGTCGCCAATGATTTTCCTGCTGTAAAGACACGTGGGCCTTCTACTTTCCCTGCATTTATTGCATTTCTTAAGGCAATGTTCACTCCACTTCCGCCTAAATCTCTAACCGTCGTAAAGCCTGAATACAAGGTTTCTTTTGCAAAAACTGTCGCATTAAAAGCAATGTCAGATGCGTTAAGTGTGTATTGCTCCAAATAACTTTTTGGGTTACTCTCGCCTTCTAGATGCACATGCATATCTATTAGACCAGGCATGACTGTTTTTGATTTTAAATCGATGACCCTATCTTTATCCGTTTTTAATTCAATAAACCCATTTTCGATAGCTATTATTTTATTCCCAGAAACTATAATGGTTTTATTAGTGTCTACTTTTCCACTTTTTGTATCAATCACTTTCCCACAATGCAAATAGGTGTTTTGCGCATGAAGCAGTAGTGAAAATAGAAAAACAAGTACTAGTGTTATTTTTTTCATGTTTATTATTTTTAATAAAGTCACTCTCTTTGTTGGGATGAAATTTACTCATGTATTTTATAACTATAATAAAACCGTGAGTGCTTCACAATTACAGCGGTATCCTTTTGTTGCTGAGATACATGATAAAAAAAGACAGAACACGACCTCACCTTACACATTAAAAACCAAAAGCATCGCCTTAATTATTATCTACAAAATCAATAACTGTTTTGGTGATAAAATCTATTTGCTCGTTATCTAATTCTGTATGCATTGGTAAAGAAATGACCTCTTTAACCAATTGGTTAGTGACTTTAAAATTTTCTTCCTTGTAACGCGAATCTAAATACGCTTTTTGTTTGTGTAAAGGGATTGGATAATACACACCACATGGAATTCCTTTTTCGTTTAGATGCGCAACCAATGCATCGCGGTTTGAATTTTCAATCTTCAAGGTGTATTGGTGAAACACGTGGCAATCACAGGTATCACAAATTCCCTCACAAGCATTTACCGTTTGAGGTGTGGTTATTTTTGGGTGATTAGAAAAGGCCTTATTGTATTTTCTAGCTGCATTTCTGCGCGCCTTATTGTACTTATCGAGATGTGGTAATTTAGCATCTAATACAGCCGCCTGTATAGAATCTAATCGAGAATTTACCCCAACAACATCATGGTGATAACGTTCATACATCCCATGGTTTACAATGCCCCGTAGCGTATGCGCCAAAGCATCGTCATTTGTAAAAAGAGCGCCACCATCTCCATAACACCCTAAATTTTTAGAGGGAAAAAAAGAGGTTGACGCGACATGACCAATGGTACCAGACATGGCTTTTTCACCTTTACTATTGGTATATTTTGCGCCAATACCTTGCGCATTATCCTCTATTACATATAAGTTATGTTCTTTTGCTATAGCCATAAGGGCTTCCATATTTGCGCATTGTCCAAATAAATGCACTGGCACTATTGCCTTTGTTTTGGGTGTAATTGCTTTTTTAACCGCCTCTATATCTATATTAAAGGTTTCTGGATCTACATCAACCAAAACGGGGGTGAGATTTAATAAGGCTATCACTTCTACCGTCGCTGCGAAGGTAAAATCGGCAGTAATCACTTCGTCACCAGGCTTTAAGCCTAAGCCCATCATGGCAATTTGTAAAGCATCTGTTCCATTAGCACAGGGAATCACATGTTTTACACCTAAATAGTCTTCTAAATTTTTTTGAAACTCATGAACTTTCGGTCCATTTATAAACGTTGTATTCTCTATAACCTCTTGTATAGAATCATTTACAACCGTTTTTATATCTGCGTATTGACCTTTAAGGTCAACCATTTGGATTTTTTTCATAGTTACGAAATTACAAAATTCGCTTATGTTAAACAATGAATTATGTATTTTAGCACAAAGCATTTTATCAAGTTGAATTCACTCTACTCATTAGGTATTTATTTCGCCAGTTATATACTGAAAATCATTGCATTATTTAATAAAAAGATAAAACTTGGCGTCGAAGGCAGAAGTAAAACTTTTGAAATTTTAAAACAACACATTTCTCAAACTGACAAAACACTATGGTTTCATTGTGCTTCTTTGGGAGAATATGAACAAGGCTTGCCCGTTTTTCAAGAACTTCGTAAAGATTTTCCTAATCATAAAATTGTTCTCAGCTTTTTTTCTCCCTCTGGTTATGAAATCCGTAAAAACAGCCCCATTGCAGATGTTGTAGTCTATTTACCTTTAGACACTAAAAAAAATGCCAAACGTTTTTTAGACTTTGTGCATCCAGAATTAACCATTTTTGTTAAATATGAGATCTGGCCTAATCTTTTGAACGCATTAAAAAACAGGCAGTTAAAAGCGATTTTAATTTCGGCTGTTTTCAGAAAAAACCAGTCCTTTTTTAATTGGTATGGCAAATATACGCGTCAAGCTTTGTTTGCATTCGAACATATTTTTACCCAAAATAAAAGTTCTGAAGTGTTATTAAAAACTATTGGGTATGACTCTGTTTCTATTTCAGGTGATACACGATTTGATCGGGTTACCAATCAACTTCAACAAAACAATACTATTGACTTTCTTGAAGCCTTTAAACAAAATAAGCTATGTATCGTGGTTGGCAGTTCTTGGCCAGAAGACGAAAAATTAATTATAGACTACATTAATAAAGAAGCTCCTAGCGACTTAAAATTTATTATCGCCCCTCACAATATTAAGTCGAATCAAATTCAGCAATTAAAAAAAAGCATAAAGAAACCGTGCGTATTGTTTTCCGAGATGGACGGTGTAAAACTAGAGCATTATCAAGTCTTTATAATGGACACTATTGGTTTATTGAGTAAAACATATCGTTACGCAGATATTGCCTACATAGGTGGCGCCATTGGAACAACAGGTTTACACAACACCTTAGAAGCCGCAGCCTTTGGGATTCCTATTATTATAGGAGACAAGCATTATAATTTTCCTGAAGCCCAAGCGATGATTGACAATAAAGGGATGCTTAGTGTGTCAAACCAACAAGAATTAAATAGTGCTCTTAATCTGTTGATTGATAATACTGTTAAAAGAAAAAATTATGGCAAAAACAATTTTGAATATATTCAAAAAAACAGAGGGGCTGTAATTAGAATTCTAGCGTATTTACGTAAATAATTTTAAACTTATTCTATAAATAATGTAAATAAGTTGAATAAATATCGTTCAAAATGTTAAATTTGCATCTTAATAAGAACTTTAAACCCAAAACGAATGAAGAAATTAGTATTAAGCGCAGCTTTATTATTAGCATTAAGCGCATCATTTACATCATGTAGAGAAGAAGACAAAAAAGACGCTGAAAATGCAATGGAGAATACAGGTGATGCCATTGAAAATGCTGCTGAGGAGACTGAAGAAGCTGTTGAAGGTGGATTCGAAGCTACTGGTAAAGCTATTGACGATGCCGTAAATGAAACTGAAGAAGCAGGAGAGTCTATTAAAGATGCTGTTAATGAAGCAACAGACGACGATAACAACTAAATAAAATTCTATTTTGAATTATTAAACTCAGCCCATTGGCTGAGTTTTTTTATGCTCAAAAAACCTGAAATTTATTTACTTTAAGAACTTATAAAAAATTAAAAAACTCATAGGGAATTGATTAACTTTGAATATTATGAAAAATTTTCATCTTCTTTTTCTCTTATTTTCACTTTATAGCTGCGCGCAAACAAAAACAGATATGCCAAAATACACCAATAATTTAATCCATGAAACCAGCCCATACTTATTGCAACACGCTCATAATCCTGTAGCTTGGAACGCCTGGAATGAAGAGACTTTAGAAGCCGCTAAACAAAGTAAAAAACTACTCTTAATTAGCGTAGGTTATGCGGCTTGCCATTGGTGTCACGTTATGGAACACGAAAGCTTTGAGGATGAAGAAGTCGCTAAAGTCATGAATGCTCATTTTGTGAATATTAAAGTGGACAGAGAAGAGCGGCCCGATGTTGACCAGGTATACATGAATGCGGTCCAAATTATGACTGGAAGTGGTGGCTGGCCCATGAACGTCATTGCATTACCAGATGGAAGACCCGTTTGGGGCGGTACCTATTTTAAAAAAGAACAATGGGTAAATGCTTTAGAACAAATTGCAGCTTTGTATGCTAAGCAACCTGAAAAATTAGAGGAGTATGCTACCAAATTAGAGCAGGGCATGAAAGCTATGGATGTCATTAACATCAATACTGAAACTCCTGATTTTGACACGCCTTTTGTTGCTAGTATTATTAAAGAATGGTCAAGATACTTTGATACCAATAACGGAGGCATTGGAAACGCACCAAAGTTTATGATGCCCAATAACTATCAATTTTTAATGCGCTATGGCTATCAATACGACAACCCAAAAGTTTCAGAATTTGTAAATACAACTCTAACAAATATGGCTTATGGTGGTATTTATGATCAGATAGGTGGTGGGTTTTCTCGCTATTCTGTGGATGACAAATGGCACGTGCCTCATTTTGAGAAAATGCTTTATGACAATGGTCAACTGGTAAGCTTATATTCAGACGCCTATGCACTAACGAAGAACCTTTTGTATAAAAAAGTAGTCATTGAAACCCTTGAATTTATAGCCCGTGAATTAACCGATACCTCTGGTGGTTTTTACTCTTCTCTAGATGCAGACAGCTTGACAGAAGCCGGAGTACTAGAAGAAGGCGCCTATTACGTGTGGACCAAAGAAGCATTAAAAGCGGTTTTAGCAGCCGATTTTGAGCTGTTTTCCGAGTACTATAATGTTAATGGCTATGGGTATTGGGAACATAAAAATTATGTATTAATTAGAAAAGATAGTGATCAAGACTTTGTCTCTGAGCATTCCATCACAATGGAAACGCTTCAAAACAAAAAAAGCGCCTGGAAATCAAAATTATTAAAGGAAAGAGACAAAAAAGAGCGCCCACGATTAGACGATAAAATATTAACATCATGGAATGCTTTAATGCTGAAGGGCTACATAGATGCCTACCGTGTTTTAGGAAATGACACTTATTTAGAAACTGCACTAAAAAATGCTAATTTTATAATAAACAACCAACTAAAAGAAGATGGCAGCTTATTTCATAATTACAAAAATGGAAAAGCCTCTATCTCTGGGTTTTTAGAAGATTATGCTACTACAGCGGAAGCATTTATAGCCTTATATGAAGTTACTTTAGACGAACAATGGCTTAAAACTGCCAAAGCATTAACCGATTATACTTTTGATGCCTTTTACAACGAATCCAGTCAATTATTCCAATTTACTTCAAAGAAAGAGCAAGCGCTTGTTGTAAAAACGTTTGAATATCGTGACAATGTCATTCCTGCCAGTAATTCTATTATGGCTAAAACCCTTTTTAAGTTATCTCATTATTTTGAAAACCAATATTATTACAAAGTTGCTACAGCAATGCTTCATAATGTAAAACCAGAAATGAGCAAGTATGGTTCTGCTTTCTCAAACTGGTTAGATTTAATGCTCAATTACACCCTACCCTTTTATGAGGTTGCTATTGTAGGTAAAGATGCAATGGCTAAAATTTCAGAGCTTAACACGCACTACCTTCCTAACAAAATTGTGGTAGGAAGTAGAGGTGAAAACGAATTACCTCTTCTTAAAAATAGATTTTCAGAAGGCAAAACCTTTATTTATGTTTGTGAAAATAGTGCCTGTAAATTACCGACAACTGAAACAGAAGAAGCTATTAATATAATAACACATTAAAATGAAAATCATCACAATAATTCTGGTTCTTTTTGTGGCCTTCGAACATTTTTATTTTTTAATTTTGGAAATGTTTTTATGGACCAAACCAAGAACAATGAAAGCCTTTGGAACAAAAAGCAAGCAGTTTGCTGAAGACACTAAAGTACTTGCCGCAAATCAGGGTTTGTATAATGGGATTTTAGCTTCAGGCTTACTTTTTTCCTTAATTACTAAGGATTTAGGAGTCGCTATTTTCTTTTTAGCATGTATCATTATCGCTGGGATTTATGGGGCTTATTCAACTAAAAAAATAAAATTATTTTACATACAGGCAATTCCTGCAACTGCTGCTTTAATAACAATACTACTTAACTAAAAAACAATAAAAAAACTATGGATTTACAAAAATGGATTGATAAAGGTTACGACATTATTGTCGAATATGCTCCAAAGGTATTGCTAGCGATCGTCATCTGGATTGTTGGTGCATTTGTACTAAAATACCTAAAAAAAGGGGTCGCTAAAGCGATGGACAAGTCTAATTACGACATCGGTCTTAAGAAATTCTTGCTCAATTTAATTGGTTGGGGTCTTAAAATTGTTTTAATCGTTATTATACTAGGCACTGTAGGAGTAGAGACCACGTCTCTGGCAGCCATAATTGCTGCAGCTGGTTTAGCTATTGGCCTGGCATTGCAAGGTTCGCTGGCTAATTTCGCTGGTGGTGTTTTAATTATGATTTTTAAACCTTTTAAAATTGGAGATTTTATTAAAGCCCAAGGAGAAACGGGGACTGTAAAACAAATAGAAATTTTTACCACTAAATTATTGACTCCAGATAATAAAGAGGTTATTATCCCTAATGGAAGTTTATCTAATGGAACGATTACCAACTATTCTACTGAAGCGACCCGCCGCGTAGATGTTACTTTTGGTGTAGGCTATGATTCAGATATTAAAACCACTAAAGAAGTCATCCAAAAGGTTATCCATGGTAATGCGCTTATCTTAGAAGAACCAGCGCCAGCAATAAACGTTTCAGAATTAGGCGATAGTTCTATCAATTTCTTCACACGTGTTTGGGTTAATAAAGAGGATTATTGGGCGATTCATTTTTATATGATCGAGCAAACTAAAGAAGCTTTAGATGCTGCTGGAATTGATATTCCTTATCCACACCGCGTTCAAATACAAAAGCAAGGCTAAGCCTTAGGTTTTGGTTTTAAAGCCACAAAATCTTTTAAATAATAAGGTTCAAAATAAGCGACATCTTCGGTGTCGTTTTTTTTGTATTTGGTATAAGCGATAAGACTCATTTCATTTGCTGAAGGCAACCTACCTTCAATAAAGGTTGCGTTTTTATGTGTTATAAGGGCCTTCGTTTTTTCAACACCATTCCCAATAAAATAGCCTGTTTCAGATTGCAAATAGTCCTGAAAAGATTGTGCGTCTAGAATTTGGGCTTCAATTGCACGTAATAGCTTATAGTCCTTTGAAAATATCGCAGAATAGACTTCCATACGTCTCGCATCGAGCATGGGAATAATAATTCCGTTGGTAACCTTAACCTGATGTGCTAAAGCTTCTAAGGTTGAAACAGCAATGAGCGGGATATCCAGCGCGTAGCACAAGCCCTTGGCTGCAGACACCCCAATACGCAAACCTGTATAAGATCCTGGGCCTTTGCTTACCGCAATAGCACTCAATTGTGACCGTTGTATATTAGCGTCTTTTAAAACGGCATCTATAAAAACATGTAAGCGTTCAGCATGCGAATAGTTAGCACTGTAATCTTCTTTCAACAACAAAGTCTCTCCATCTTTCGATAAAGAGACTGAGCAATTTGTTGTTGCGGTTTCTATGCTTAAAATATAGGCCAAATTATATTATTCAGTAATTGGTTTATCAAGATAAAAATCTAATACTTTTGTTTTGAATACATAATTATATTTTGCATTCAAAAAAGAGGATTGCGCGTTAATGACGCGGTTTCTAACTTGTTCTAATTCAAAAGAAGTACTCACGCCTAGGTCATATTTTTCTTGTTCATTCTGAAACGCTAACTCTTGTGATTCCAAGGAGATTTTTGAAGCCTCATACTGAATCAATGATGCTTTTGCATCTGCAAACGCCTGTTCTATATTAGCACTTAAGGTTTGTTTCTGTGCATCTAAATCTAAAGCAATACGTTCTTTACTTATTTGAGCGCGTTTAACGTTTGCATCTGTTTTAAAACCATTAAATATTGGTATGCTCAAGCTAAAGCCAACATTATATCCTAGGTTATTTTCAATTTGGTCTATAAAATCATTTTTTTGAGACACTATGATTGGTTCTCCAGTCGTGGCATCAATTCCTGTGATAATTTGAATAACATCATCTTGCCCCTGTAAATGCTGATATGAAGTACTCGCACCACCTCCAAAAGACAACGTAGGATAGTAGGCACCTCTTGCAATTTGATAATTTAATTCTGCATTTTCAATATTCAATTCAGCAATTTTAATCTCGGGTCTATTCACAACAGCATAGGATATTATTTCTCCAGAACTCTTATATGTTAAAACCGCATTTGTTAAATCTATATTTATTTCTTCAATATCAAAACCTTCCGCAGTAATTTGTAACAATTGCGCTAAACTTAGTAATGATAAGTCAACACTGTTTTGCGCATTAACCAAGCGTTCATTATCTGCCGCTAACTGTGATTTAGAGACCAATAAATCTGCTCTAGCTCTCGCACCCGCATCGACTAAATTTTGTATCTGATCTAAACTTTTTTGGCTGATTACTATTTGTTCTTCTGCTAATTTTAAGGCCTCTTTATTAAATAGAATGTTCAAATAAGCATTCACCACATTTAATGAAATATTATTCTGTAATATATCTAATTGAATTTGGCTGGCTTGCACCCCTAACTCAGCTTGCTTGTGAAGATTAGTGTTTCTGAATCCATTAAAAAGTGTTACTCCTGTGTTTAAAGAAAACCCGTTCCCACGTGAATCTACAGAAATTCTACTACCATTTTGATCAATAAACGAACCAAAGTTCCAATTTTGAGAAGCATTACCATTCAAGGTAGGCAAAAAGTTTCCTTTAGCAGATTTTAAGTCTTGTTCAGCAATTTCTTTATCTAATAAGGTTTGTTTTATAGAAATATTGTTTTCCAAAGCATAGTCAACACTTTCCTTTAGCGACCAGTTCTTTTCTTGAGCGTTTCCTGAAAAACTTACTAGCGCTAGAACAGCTACTACTATAATATTATTTTTAATCATACTATTCTTCGTCATCGTTATCTTCTTTAGAGGCTTTGTTCCAAACCTTAATTTTATCTCCTTCTTTAACTCCTTCAGTTATTTCTACGTTAATACCATCAGACAGACCTAATTCTACATTTTTCTTTTCATACTTGCCATCACCGGTCTTTAACTCAATAAAAGGTTTTTCAGTAATTCGGTTAAATTGAAGTAACGACTCTTTTATTACCAAAACACTGTCTTTACTTTCCATTTCAATTTCAGCATTCGCACTATAGCCGGCTCTAATTTTAGTCGACTGGTCTACTTCAACATCAGCCTTAATAGTAAATTGGACCGCACCATTCTCTTCCATCCCTTTAGGTGCTACAAACGTTAATTTTGCTGGAAATTCCTTTTCATTAATGGCCCCTAAAATAACTTTTATTTCTTTACCTTCTTTCAGTTTTCCCACTTCAGCTTCATCTACTTTCCCTTCAAAGATCATTTTACTCATGTCTGCAATGGTCGCAATAGTAGTTCCCTCATTAAAGTTATTACTTTCAATAACCTGATCACCTTCACGAACAGGAATTTCTAAAATCGTACCTGCAATGAGCGCTATAATATTTGTGTTTGCAGAGCCACCACCAGATAAGGATCCTTTTCTAATAATCTGATAATTATTTTGTGCTTGCCTCAAGGTTTCATTGGCTTGATTTAATGCTAACTCATTATTATCAAAATCCTGTCTAGAAATGACGCCTTTATCAAATAATGCTTTATTTCTATCATAAATCATTTTTGCATTATTATAGGCTATTTTAGCAGAAGCTATTTGCCCACTGGCACCTATTAAATTTTGCTCGTTCGGGACCACTCTAATTTTAGCAATAATATCGCCTTTTTTTACGATGTCTCCTTCTTCAACCATAATTTTATCTATGATCCCAGAAATTTGTGGTTTTAATTCTACTTCTTCTTCAGGGTTTAATTTGCCTGTAGCGACAGTTTTTGTGTTAATTGAAGTATAAAACGGCTCTGCTGTTTTAAAATCTTCTACTGATTTTGAATTAGAATCTTTAAAATACTTTAACACGAATACAAGTGCTACTAGCAATCCTAATCCTACAATGATTTTTAATGCTTTTTTCATTTTTTAGTTTAATTTTCTCTGTTGATTTAAAAGCGACAATGCTTTCTTTTATTTTGATTGATTTATTATTCTTCTCTTAAGGCGTCTATTGGTTTCACACTTGTGGCTTTAAAGGCAGGGATTAACCCAATTAATGTTCCTAAAACTACCAGTATGACCAATGCAATAAATACGACACTAATAGGAACGGATGCATTTACTAAAATCGCTTCATCTCCTTGACCGATCAAGGCATCAACAAGCATCAATAGCGATCCGCCACTAATGATTCCTAATAAACCTGCTATCATGGTAATAAAAACAGCTTCTAAAATAACTTGTCTTTTGATCTCAAAAGGTGTGGCACCTAATGCACGACGTACACCAATTTCTTTTGTTCTTTCTTTTACAGTTATGAGTAAGATATTACCTATCGCAAATACGCCTGCAATTAGCGTTGCAATACCTACGAACCAGGTTAAAAACTGCATCCCTGAGAGGAAACCTGTTACTTTGGCAAATTCCTTTCCTAAATTAAAACTCCCAAAGGCACGATTATCTTTAGGGTGTACGTTATTAAGGTTTCTTAAAATCAATTTAGCATCACTTTCAATTTGAGTGATGTCTGCCTCTGGCTTTCCAGTAATCATCATCCAACCGATGTTTTCTCCCATATTATAAATCTGTTGGAAGGTAGTGAATGGTATATGCATGTCTTCCGTAGGCCCCATGTTAGCCTTTCCGGTTTCAAACATACCCACGACTTTAAAATTCATACCATTGAGCTGAATGTAGGTTCCTATCATTTCCGCTTCTTTTTCAAAGAGTTGCTTATAGATTTCTTCAGAAATAACAACCACTTTCCTATTCTCGTCGATGTCGGTTTGATTGATGAAGCGCCCCCGCATCATTTTCTTTTTCTGAACCTGATCGAGCAAAGGGTAATCACCAGCAACGCCAAAGTTTCCAGACAAGAAATTATGAACCACCAATGCTTGATTCCTATTCCGAGGCACCACAAATTCAATGCCTTCCACATTCTCTTCTATCTTGTTGGCATCACTAATTTTCAATTGCACTTGTCTGCCTTCTTGAAAGCCTTTAAACGGCTTACTCGTACTTTGTGCCCAAACGAAAACACTGTTCGTCGCAAAGCTACCAAATAACCTATTAAATGAGTTTTCTATACCGCGAGCAGAACCTAGTAACCCTATAAGTAATAAAATACCCCACCAAACACCAACCATCGTTAATCCTGTTCGCAGTTTGTTTTTACCCAAACTATCAAACACTTCCTGCCACGTATCTCTTTCAAATATAAATAATCCCATAATTAATCGTCTCTAAGTGCTACAATTGGTTTAATTCTTGACGCCTTTTTTGCTGGAAGATAGCCGGCAAGTCCGCCAGCTATTATTAGCGTGATGGTTGCGCCAATAACCAGATTTAAGCTTACATAGGGATCTTTTATAAAATACTTTTCTAAACTCGGCCCTACCAATTCTAATATGCCCATACCTAAAAACAAGCCTACAAATCCAGCGATAATGGTAATTAATATAGATTCTAATAAAATTAATAATACAATCGCTTTAGGTTCTGCACCTAAGGCTTTACGAATACCAATTTCTTTAGTCCGTTCTTTTACTATAAAAATCATAATATTACTAATCCCAACAATCCCTGCTATTAATGTCCCAAAACCAATAACCAATACTAGAATTCCAAGAACAAAGGTCATTTGGTCTACTGCTTTAGATTCGTTTGCTAAATTTCTAACGCGAATAGCGCGTTGGTCGTTTTGTGACACCTGGAACCTGTCTTTAAGCTTTTTTGTGAGTACATTACTAAAGCTTATGGCCGCATCGAAGTTCATCTCCGGATTATAGGTTAAATTGATTTGATCGATGTGATCGTTATTACCATATATTTGTTGGGCAGTAGATACTGGCATGTAGATTAGTCGCTCTTCGTTATCGCCACCATCATCACTAAACACACCAACTACTTTATATTGAATCCCGTTGAGGTTAATATATTTTCCAATGGCTGTCGTTTTTAAAAACAAATCCTCTTCTACTAGACGACCAATAACAACCACTTTAGTGTTGTTTTTAATATCTGATTGATTGATATAACGCCCATAAGTCACCTTGGTGTTTTCCAAATACTGATGATCTGGATTTACAGCACGAACGGTATAATTACCTTTTTCGTTTCTAAAAGTCGCTGTTACGTTTAAGTAAATTCTTGAGGTGATGTATTGTACTTTATCTCCAAATTCTTCTTCTATCCATTCTTGATCTGCATTTTCAAATTGAATTTGCCGTCCTGCTTGTAGGCCTTCACTAGCTTTAGAAGTCCTCCCGGAATTAATAAAAATGGAGTTTTTTGCATCATCAACAAAGGCTTCATCAAAGGTGTTTAATAAGCCATTGGTGATCCCAAAAAGCAAAGCAAATAATAAAATCGCAAACGATACCGTAAAACCAGACAATAGTGTCCTGGTTTTATTCATATTAATACTCTGAAATATTTCGCGCCAAAGATCTCTATCAAACATGTTCTGCAGCCCTTACCTGGTTAACAAAAGTGTCTTCCATAATAACGCCATCTACCAAACGCACAATACGTTTACACATATTCGCAATGTCTTCTTCATGAGTTACTATTAAAATGGTTTTTCCTTCGTCGTTTAATTGTTGAATAAACGCCATGATCTCATAAGAGGTTTTGGTATCTAAGGCACCTGTTGGCTCATCTGCCAAAAGCAATTTTGGATTAGCCGCCAATGCTCTGGCAATAGCCACACGCTGTTTTTGTCCACCAGATAATTCGTTAGGCAAATGGTCTGCCCAATTTTTTAAACCTACTTTTTCTAAATGGAATAAGGCTTGCTCAACACGCTCTTTGCGCTTTAAACCTTGATAGTATAATGGCAAAGCAACATTGTCTAAAGCATTTTTATAATTGATTAAGTTGAAAGACTGAAAAATAAAGCCTAAAAACTTGTTACGATAAATAGCTGCTTTTTTTTCGGTCAGATTTTTAATAGGCACGTTATCTAAGATGTATTCACCTTCATCGGCTTCATCAAGCATCCCAATAATATTAAGTAAGGTCGATTTACCGGAACCCGATGACCCCATAATAGCCACCATCTCTCCCGCTTCAACTGAAAGATTTATTCCTTTTAATACATGTAAACTAGAATCGCCTATAGGATAAGACTTGTGAAGCTTGTTAATTTTCAGCATAATGGTTGATTTTTTTGATTGATGTGTTATTTACATCTATCCATTAGACTGCAAAGGACCTTATTTGTTACAGTAATAGTATTAAAAAAATGTTAAAAAATATAGGTTATGATTTTTGCTTGGTTTTGAAGTACTTCCAATAAATAATAAAGACCACACCAAATACTAGAATATAAGGAATAGCCATAAGATAGATAATACCATCGTTTATACCCTCAGCAGCAACTAGACCTTCTTCACTTTCTAATACAGCCCTACACATCGCGCATTGCGCGTTTGTCTCAAGAAAAAAGGATAGTGTGAATACTGTAAATAGTATTTTGATTTTCATGTTTGTTTTATAAGCTTTCCGACTTTTGAATTTCTTCTCCGAAATCCAAAACCGCTCTTTCCAATACAGGGAAAGGTGTTTTTAATAATAGAATTATGCGTAATAAGGAGCAATCATCACATACACCACAACTCCTGTTATGGCAACGTAAAGCCATAACGGAAAAGTAATTCTTGCTATTTTTTTATGTCTTTCAAAATTACTACTAATGGCTCTGACATAGGTGATAAGTACAAATGGAATCACTGCAATCGATAATATTATATGTGTGATTAGAATAAAATAGTAAACATATTTAATACCGCCTTCTCCTCCAAAAGCGGTTGAATCACTAGTCATATGATAGGCAATATACATTAACAGGAAGCACACGGAAAGTGCTATTGCAGATTTCATTAAACGTTCGTGCAATCTTCTATTCCCTTTTTTTATGGCCAAAACCGCAATAATTAGAACAATAGCTGTTAGGCCGTTAATGCTTGCATAAATTGGCGGTAAAAAAGTTAATGGCTCAATATTAAATCCAAAATCTTTTAGTTTAACACGAAATAATGCGGCCACTGCCAATGGAATGACTACTGAAAGCGCAATAATCCATTTATTATATTTTTTTTCTTTTTGTATATTTTCTTTAATCATATTTATAACGTTTCGAATGGCTTTAAAAATCCTTTCGTAATTATTTATTTTAAAAGGAATGGTTTTAACCTTGTTTTTATTCTTCCAATAAAATTCTAATATCTTCTTTTAGCATTGAGATTTCTTGTGCATTGCCATCTTCATCCATTTTTTCTTGTTCGCTAATGATGCCTTTGTAGAAAATTTTAGGATTACCAAACGCATCAGTTCTGGAGCGTATGTATCCGTTCTTATCTATTAATGCAAAGTCCCCAGAGTGTGCAAAACCTAATGCTCCATCTTCTACTTCACCTACATAGATATTAAATCCTGTATTTGCCAGTTGGTGAATTTTTTCCTGTTCTCCTGTTAATAAATGCCAATTGGGATGTGTAATGCCATAATTTTCGGCGTAATCTTTTAAGATTTCTGGGGTATCTGTCGCTGGCATAATAGAAAATGAAGCAATACCAAAATTGCTGTTCTCCTTATAAAGTTCTTGAATCTCCACCAGGTTTTTACTCATTCTTGGACAAATAGTAGGACAGGTGGTAAAGAAAAAATCGACGACATATACTTTCCCTAAATAATCCTTTTGCGTGATCGTTTTTCCATCCTGATTCGTAAAGCTAAAGTTTGGCACTTTTTTGCGTTGGCCATTTATTTCAATAAACGATAATGCCTTAGCTTTTTTTTCGTCTTCTGTTGGTTTTGCTATCTGTTCGCTACGCCCTGTATTATCGACTACTTTATCTGATTTAATTCTATTTACTATTTTAGGAATAAAAATAATTCCGAATAGTAAAATGATAAATGCAATACCTATATATGAGTAGTTGTTTTTTTTCATTTTTTAAATTTTGAGGTTTCGATTACGCATTCCTGAACTTAGGCATTAATACTAAACTTAGTCTTCAGTTTTATCTTTATCTGGATTCAAGTCTTGAGCTCTTCGCGTTGAAGAATCTGGCTTGTTATTACCACTCTTTCTGTATTCTTCTAACAACACACGAACATCTTCAGCAGCCATTTTATTTTTAATGATAGACACTTCTAGCGCATTATATGCCGTTAAAGGTCTTATGGGGTCGGCATTTTCTATTTCCTTTTCTGTACGATCATCTAATCTCCCGCGTTGATTTAATGCTTTATCTATTATAAAAACACTACTTGTTGCATAGCTTCCATCTAATCGTAAACTAGAGCGCAAACTATTAAATAGTTTATTTATATCACTTTCGGTTGCATAAACAAAATGCCAATACTTATGCTCACTGTACTTATTTAATTCTTGTGTTAAACGTTTCGTTTCTGCTTCTGCCTCATTAGAAACTAGCATAACGACCTGAAACTTTTTAAAGCCCTTAAACTTATTGTATACGAGCTCTTTTAAGTTGGAAGCCTCTACAATTTTAGACTCCGGATTATTCCCTAAAAAGCCTAAAACAGTAATATGATCCTTTAATGAAATAAGGGTATCTTTTACTGAAGATAAATTTGAAAGATCTAAAACATCCTCCTTAACCACATCAAGGGTTTTATAATTATTAGTTGAAGGGTATAGCATCAATAAAAAAGCAACTGGCAAGAAGAATAGCACGCCTAAAATGATGTATTTTTTTGTTTGCTTTTTGTTCATTTCTACTTCGTTTTATGATTGATGCAAAAATAAAAAAAGGCGGTTTAAATAAACCACCTTTTATACTCTTTTAATGCTTTACTTCGACGAGCTCAGCGCAGGTCATTTTAATTAAAAATCTTTTTTAATATAGCCATTACTATAAACACTTTCTATATAGCCACCTTCTTGCAATAAGATGAAGATTAAGTAGCAAATTAGAAAAACGGCTGTCCACACAACCATACGTCTTAAACTCTTGGTTTCATCACGCATGTGCATAAAATCCCAAGTAATATAATAGGCTTTTACTAAAGTTAAAATTATGAAGACCCAGTTTAAGCCTTTCATCCCCAAAACAGGAATCATCAATGATTCTGGCTTATAGATACCTAATACAACTTCTACGGCTGTTACTAAAGTTAAAAATATTAAAACGCCCCAAATTTTTTGAGTGTTTGATTTAAACTTTACTAATCCTCTGAATATTTCTAATTTATGTTCGTGTGCCATGTTTAAGATACTTTATATAGATTTCCTTTTTCAAGGAAATGAAAATAATACGTTTTAATTATACTAAATAGAAGAATGTGAATACAAATACCCAAACTAAATCTACAAAGTGCCAATACAATCCTACTTTTTCAACCATTTCATAACTCTTACGTCTTTCGTAGGTTCCAATAATGACATTAAAGAAAATAATGATATTGATTACCACACCTGAAAATACGTGAAAACCGTGAAATCCTGTGATAAAGAAAAAGAAATCTGCAAATAATGGTGAACCATATTCATTAACCTGAAGGTTTGCGCCGTGAACGACTTGCTTTCCATTATCCTTAATTTGCTTTAAAGACTCTTCTCTTGTCAGAATTGTTTTTTCACCGGCTTCATTGATTGTTTGCGTTCTAACAAAAATAGTTTCGTTGGCCAACAAACCAGCATAAACTTCCTCTACAGAATATTCTGGAAGCGTCCCTTCACTTTCATACCACAACCCGTTTTTACTTTCGTGATTAACTCTTTCTCCGGGCGTTACCACAGCAAATTCTGAAATGGCATTTCTTTTAAAAACCTGCTCACCCTCTACTGTTTCATAGTGACCAAATTGAAGAATATTACCTCCTTTAGTTTGTACCGCTCCATAGTCGCCTCTAATGAAGGTGTTCCATTCCCAAGCTTGAGAACCCACGAAAATTAAACCTCCAATGACCGTTAAAAACATGTACCACGTTACTGCTTTTTGCTTCATGTGGTGCCCAGCGTCTACGGCTAATACCATAGTTACTGATGACATGATTAAAATAAAGGTCATGAATGCCACATAAATCATTGGATAATTACCGTGGAAAAACGGAACGTGTGTAAACACTTCATCTGCAATTGGCCAAGAACCAATGAATTTGAATCTTGAAAAACCATAAGCGGCTAAAAATCCTGAGAAGGTTAATGCATCTGAAACGATGAAAAACCACATCATCATTTTACCGTAGCTTGCTTTTAATGGCTCATTGCCTCCGTCCCAAGTTTTGCCCTCTGTTTCAGTAGTTGCAACTGTAGTATTCATATAGTTGAGTTCGTTTGTTTGAAATATGGCACAAAAATAATCATTTTCTTTAGGTTACGAAACAGGAAAGCGTAATTTTTAAAGCCTTTATTTTATGTTTTAAAAAAACTGGATTTTAGTCTGAGAATTTATTTTAATATTTAGGCTACAAAATACAGGAGCAAATACAAGAATACCCACAGTATATCTATAAAATGCCAGAATGTTCCTGCCAGTTCAAAACCTAAATGTTTAGCAGGTGTGTACTTTTGTTTAAAATGATTATAAATAACAACCAACAAACAAATTAATCCTACTGCAACGTGTAAAAGATGGACAAAAGCAATTAGAAAAATAAAAGAAGCCTTTGGATCACTTGTTTCTCCTGTTAAATAATAACCAGAATTGATTAATTCATTAAAACCATTAAATTGAAGAAAAATGAACACCACCCCTAAAACAAAAGTCGCTAATAACAGTAGTGTTGTTATTCCCTTCTTGCCTTGTTTTAATGCTCTTTTTGCAAAAACATAAGCAATACTACTGGAAATAATAACAAAGACACTCACCAGAAAAACATCTGGTAACTGCAGATCCTGAGACCAATCTGGACGTGTACGACTTATAATAACGGCACTGGTTAAACCAGCAAACGACATAAATAAAGAGATGAGACCAAACCACAGCATCATCTTTTTTGCTCGTTCATTTTTTTCTTTTATAGTCCCTTGGGTTAAATCCATAATTATCTAATAAATTTATCTACTACGTAAACAATTTGTATTAATGTAATGTAAGACACGCTGGCAAGCATGAGTTGCTTGGCTGCTTTTTCTGTCATTTTCTTGAATAATTGAATAGCATAATACAACATGAATAACCCTAAGCTAAACACAATGCTTCCTGCAACGATAGACAATTTTAATTGTCCGGTGATACCAAAAACAGGTACGATAGAGACTAAGACCGTCCAAACCGTATACATAATTGTTTGTACTGCTGTGCCTTTATCTTGTTTTCCTGTTGGCAACATAAAAAAGCCTCCTTTTTTATAATCATTATATAAAAACCAGCCTATTGCCCAAAAGTGAGGGAATTGCCAAAAGAATTGTAAGGCAAATAAAACGCCCGGCTCTATACCAAAATCATCAGTAGCAGCTACCCAACCTAACATAAAAGGAATGGCTCCTGGAATGGCTCCAACAAAAACAGCTAAGGGCGTTTTTGTTTTTAAAGGCGTATAAACGCAAGTGTATAAAAAAATAGAAATAGCACCAAACATTGCTGTTTGCTCATTAATACTGTATAAGATAGCGATTCCTAAAACGGTAAAGATTGTCGCAATAATAAATGCTGTTTGCACCGTCATACGCCCTGCTGGAATTGGGCGGTTTTTTGTACGATCCATTAATACGTCTAAATCTTTCTCAATGATTTGATTGTAAGCATTGGAAGCACCAACCATAAAATACCCCCCTAGCGCCAGTAACAAAAGGGTCGCGTAATCTACGGTTTCAACACCAAGTAAATAACCTGCCACAGAGGAGAATACCACGCTTAATGCTAAACGCATTTTTGTGATTTCTTTAAAATCTGAAATCCATGTATGTTTTATTGCTGCTGCTGACGTTCTACTCAAAATATTGCGTGCTTATCGCTCGTTTTTTTGCTTTTGCAAAGATACGTTGTAAAACAATATTAATAACAAAAAATCACCAGGTTTTTACTTGTGGGGGTTTTATTATATAAAATTTTAGAATCCTGCAATCCAAGGCGCAATAGTCTTCCTTTGGATTCCTGATAAATTATTCTTTTTTATAGACCGCAATGCCTTCTTATTAAGAATCTATAAATCAAAATACCAATTAAACAAATCTGTTCTAATTCCTAAATTAAACCAAACCGTACTATTATTCATGACTGATAGCGTTTCTGCTTCCGGATTAAAATTACGGTAACTAATATTTGCGAAAACTTTTAAATTAGACATTGGGTTCAATAGGTAGCCGGCTTGCAAACTCGCGTTAATAGTATTGACTTTTACACCTTGACCTATTGCTACACCGGTATCAAAAGGTCTATCAACTTCATCTCTAAAAATATCGCCTCCGTAGTTAAAAGTATCTGTCCCATCGTTTACATCAAAACCACGAATTCCAGCGATTAATTTGGCTTCACCAAGCCATCGTTTATAACGATAGCGTCCAATTAAGACTAACTCTCTAAAGTTAGCGCCCCAAAGATGTGCCATTGGCTGGTTGTTATGAGCATAGTTTAAAACAACGGTATTGTGTGAATACGTATAAGGTCTTACTGCATTGTATTCTGCCTGCAGCATTAACTCTTTTATTTTAAAAGCATTGTAATACTTTGCACCTAACTGTAACCCGAATTTATTCTTCCAACTTTTATTACCACCTGTGACATCACTTAGTGAAAACTCATCTAAAATAAACTGTGAATACATATTAAAATTATCGCTCCACTTATATTTAGCAGAAGCACCAACAATTGCATTTCCTGCATCTTGTCCTGTTTCAAACTCTATAGCGCGATAAAAAATGATTGGGTTTAGGTAATTAACATCGAAACCTCTGTCGTTGGTATTCGTCCACACCACAGACTCAAACAAACCTAAATTTAAGCGGGCATTTACATTCCAGCTCAAATAGTGATTTGCTATGTATTTAGTTAAAAAGGCGCCATCAACTGTCGCTTCTGGCCTAATGTCTTTTAACCAAGTATAGGTATTGGTGTATTTTATTTTCCAGAATTTGGTGTTTAGTTTTAAAAATGGATACGGACTTGCCACATCACTTTGTAACAAGGAGCGATACCCATCACCAATAAAATTTTTACCATGACCAAACTGCACATTAATAAATTTTGCTGGTGAGTACGACAAATACGCTTCTGCTACAGGGTAATCATAGGCATCCTCTTTAAAACGTTTAGCAATACCTCTACCAGGAATCACTGCTGGATCTCCTCCTGAAGGCTTTATACTTTCGGCATATTCATTAAAATACTGTGCAAAACGCCCTTGGTTTTCATAAACTGAAGCTGAAAAATTAAATTGTTTTCCTAAGCCCCCCTGAATATAAACCCCTCTTGTGTTGTTAAATGTTGAATTAAAATCGGCATCTGTATCTTTTCCAACCTGCAAATCCAAAATAGGATCCACTGTAAACCAGTAATCCTTTCCTTGCACTTGCACTAAGTGTTCATTCCATATTTTTTTTCCTACCCAAGTATTCGTTTCCTTTTTTAGTGTTTCATTTTCAGCACTAAAATCGTGATATGCGGTAATGTCTTCATATAAAAAAGGTTTAGCCGCAGTATGGCTGTTTGTACCAATTAGATTTGTAGCACGATCAAATTTAGAATAAATCTCATGAGAAAATGGAATATTCAACTGACTGCTATACTCTTTATTTGTATACGTTTGTAAATTGGCATTTACACGTTCTAATTCTTTTTTTGCTTCAATTTCTAAAGCATTATTTACTTCGGTATTATTTTGAATTGACAGATCTCTGGTTGCAACAGTTTGGTCAACCAAAGGGATTTTTAATGTAATAGCATATTGCTTGTACGTTGGTTTCCCGTTGTAAGTCGCTGGCGTCACTTGTGGAAAGTCTTTAAACACACGAATGACCTCTGTTTTTAACGCTGCATGAACAGCATCAACATAAATAACTTTGAATGTGCCTTCTTTTTCTACTTCAAAAAGAATAACGATTTCACCTTTAAAATTTTCAACAACCACTGATTCTGGTACTTCAAAATTTTCAAATAACAAATTAAAGACCTTTGTATCAAAACAATTTTGTAGTGCCTCAAGCGGTAGTTCTTTACAACTATCAAAAACAGGTGGTTTCTCGTTTAAATATGTTTCTTGAGCGAAAGCGAAAAACTGAAAGCAAAGTAGTGTAATAATCATCCAGTACTTCATAACAAAATAGTGTGGTTAAATTTTGTGGAAAGATACTATTTTTTAAAGTATTGTAATAAAAAAAGGAGCTAACACCTACAGCATTAGCCCCTTTTAGAATATGCGAATACCTTAATTTTGAATATTCAAATTTATAGGTAACATGTAAGACACCTCAACAGGTCTCTCATCATTCATTCCTGGTGTCATTGTTGGTATTTTCTCTACAACACGAATTGCTTCTTTATCCAATTCTTCGTGTGGCGACCTCGTATTTAATATCTCTACCTCGCCTTGTTTGTTTATTTTAAACTGTACCCAAATTTTCTGTCTGCCTTGCAAGCCCAGTTCAGCGCCTAAATCTGGATTAAATTTATTCTGAATAAGTTTTGACAGCTTATCCGACATACATTTTCTACGTGCATCGTTGTTAGTTGCTTTTTCACAACCGGGATACACTGGCACTTTTTGAACGGCTAAGATACTCACCGGTCCTGTTGGAGGTGTAACTTTAAAATCATTTGGATTTACCTCTGGCACTCTCTTATTCGGCTTAGGTGTATCAATAAAGGTTTTAGCTAAATCATCGGCCGCTTTTGTGTCATCATCACTAATTTCAATCTTTGAAGAAGGTATTGGCTCGGGTTTAACTGGTTCAGATTTTTGTGCCTCCTTTGGTTTTTCAATCACATAATTGTCTGGTACTAGATCAAACATATCATCGTCGGGATCTACTGAAACCTTGTAAACATAATCGTTTGTACTAGCAAACATCATCTCTAATGCGGTGTAACTCCCCAATAAACAAACAATTAACCCAATTTGAAAGTACAGTGTTGAGTTTTTTCGTAAATTTACATCATGCTTTTGTGATTTTTTCACAACTTTCTCGTTTTGGCGAACGAGGTCGTGGCTTTTCTTTGAATTGTTCATAATAATTAAAGTTTATATGTTAATATTATGATAAAAACGCAATAAGCATACCAAAAACAAAAATCCCACTACTTAATTGTAGTGGGATTTTTAATTCGTATAAAAAACTTTGTTTTCTAGTCTTGTACGTTAAACGATATCGGTAGAAAGAATGTAACCTTTACTGGCTTTCCACGTTGTCTTCCTGGCTTCATTTGCGGAATTAAATCCACAATACGTTGTGCCTCTTTTTCTAATCTTGGATGTGGTGCACGGGTTTTAACATTCACAATGTTACCCAATTTATCAATGGTAAAAAACACACTGATTCTTTGTTTACCACTTAAGCCTAATTCCTGACCTAATTCTAAATCGAACTTTTTCGCAACCAACTGATTGATTTTATCCGACATACATTTTTTCTTGGCATCATTGTTTCCACTATCACAACCTGGAAAAATTGGTACGTTTTCAATAACTGCAAAAGACACTTCAACATCTTCTTCAATTTCATCGACTACAACGTCTTCAACTTCAACTATTTCTTCTGCTTGAGTTGTCTCAGTAGATTCAATAACTGTTTCCTCGATTTCCACTTCATCTTTAACAACATCAATAACTTCTGGTGCTGGTGGTGGTGGTGGTGGCGGCGGTGGTGGTGGCGGTGCCTGATTTGTGATTGGAATTTCTTCGTCCAATTCTTCATCTACATCACGCTGTGCCATATTTCGCACACTATCATCATAGGTCTTGTAGTTGATAGCCACATATGTTAAGGTTAACATAAGCGCCATACCCACTGCAAAATAAAGAGAACTATTTCTCCCTACGTTTGATTTTGGATTTTTCTTAGGTTCCATATATTTAGAATTTGTTTTGTACCGGATGCTAAAATAACTATTATTTTATCAAAAAAGCAAAGTATTATTATTTTTTAACACCCGTTTTTTTATACCCCATATTAATAATACAGCAAATACCATACCTATTGTATTTGCAATCACGTCTTTAACATCACCTTGCCTGCTTATTGTAAGCCATCCTTGGAGTACTTCTATAAGGATACCGTAACTAAAAGAAAATAATCCGGTGATTAACAGTGCTTTATTAAATTGCATCTTAAGCTTAAAATGAAACGCCGCAAACCAAAGTAAAGTGAATAGACTATAAGCTATCGCATGGTATACTTTATCACTGTTTAAAGGGAGGTGTTCGGCCTCTAAATTGATTTTAAATAAACTTAATGCCGTTAGCAATACTGTATAAAAAATACTTATTACTAAACTTGATTTTTTAAGCACCAATGATTGCTTTGTATTCTTCAGCAGATAACAGGCTGTCAAGTTCTGAAACATCAGACACCTTAACTTTCACCATCCAACCTGCGCCATAAGGGTCTGAATTCACTTTTTCTGGTTCGTCTTCTAATGACTCATTAAAAGCGATAATTTCACCAGATACTGGTAAATATAAATCTGAAACTGTTTTCACGGCTTCAACAGTACCAAAAACGTCTTCAGCATCTAGCGTCTCGTCTACAGTCTCTACTTCTACGTAAACAATGTCTCCTAATTCGCTTTGTGCGAAGTCTGTAATACCAACTGTAATGGTATCGCCTTCTATCTTAATCCACTCGTGGTCTTTAGTGTATTTTAATTCTGCTGGAATGTTCATTATTTTATTTTAAATTTTTACAAATGTATTTAATAGAAATGGCTTTTCAAACAGAAACTTTTAATTACCAAAATTATATCTCAAAGTAATTCCAGAACGTATGGTCGTTTGTGGGAAAGCTGTTGAAATAGCGTACTCTGAGAAGGTATAATCAAAATAGAAAATACCTGTCAGGTTTTTACTAAACGAATAGTTTGCATTGTATTTTAAACCATAAATGGTTTGACCATTGGTCACTTGATTGTTCTCTAGGTCTAAGTATCTAATTATGGTTTTATTATCTCTTACAGAAAGATTAGCTTCCATAATTAAATCACTAACAATCGCCTTCTTAGGACCTGCAAGTTTCGATTTTATTCTAACATCTTTAAAGCGATACCCTAAGCCAAGCGCGTACTCTTTACCTTGAATTTCGGTCATTAAATTATTATCAAAACTCAATGACAGCAACCTGTCTTTTCTTACTTCAGCTAAAATCTTAATCGAGTTTTTCATCTCCATATCAATACGAACTAATGGACTAAACAGCTCGGTTAAGTTAATATTACTATAGAGTTCTTCATTTTTAAAATTGCCTGCCTGATCTAAATCTTCAGCGGGTTGCGCTGTATAATCTAAGCTATAATCAATAGCCGTATGGTCTAAGTTACTTCTAAATTGGTTAATGGTATATGTCGAACGGTAACCATGAGACACACTAAAACGCTTGAAACGCTTTTTAAACCATTTCAATTTCATTAAACCGGTATACTTAACATCCCAGTTTGGTATGGGAATATTTCGAAAGGCCCCTAACTTTGTATTCTCTGCATTCTGGCCTGTATAAGCACTTAAAAAAGACGGCAATAGAACAGCTTGGCTGGTTTTACCAAAACCTAAAGGATACCCTTCTGCATCTACAGCCGTTGGATCTGCTCCCCGTTTTTGTGCCAAGCGTCTGGCAATAATTAACCTATTGGTTCTAAAATCGTCAAAGGCCTGAGAGCTCATTGCATCACTTTTACCAAAAGCGGTTGGCAGTGTAAAGGTCGAGATATTAAAGTTTCCAAAAACATTAGGCGTTAATGAATTATAATCTAGCACCCCGTCTGAACCTAAATTTCCATTTGCATCTCGCGTATCTGCAATACGGTAGTTTTCGGTATAGTTTTCGGCATAGGTTCTGGTGCCCACTACATCTATTTTTAAGTCATTAAAGGGCTCAAGGTTCGCAGACAAATCTAACTGTTTCGTTTTGTTGGCTGTATACTGTTGGTTGAAATCTGGAAAAACAGTTAGCCACCCATTTCTTGCTGCAATGTCTCTTACATCATTCTGGCTACCAAAAGTATAGCCTAAGGTTGGTTTGGAAGTTCCTATAAAGCCTGGTGTGTCTGTATAACCTGGTAAAAATGTTCCATTATTTTCAGAATAATTAACTTGAATTCTCTTTACAGAAGTTATTACCCCTATTCCAAAATTAGCCAATCCTGTTCCAACGCCACTTCCCTTTTTGGGTTTGTTTCCTTTTTTGTTCTCTGCCGTTTTTTCTTCACCTTCAAGACTTGGAGGACCAGATTTTGCCAAACGACTTACCTTTTCATTATCTCTTACCGCACGCTTTTTCTTAATACCTAAGTATTTATAAAGCTTATTCATATCTAAGGTAGAGTTGATATTGTGCGTGTTACCGTTAGAGATTGAATTTCCTAAGTTATAAGTATTACCATCGTCTGCCTCAAGTGCCCCAAATAAATCTGAGCCCTTTTGCCATTGATACAACCCTTGATAAGAGTACGTCGCTTTTAAAAAATTTAGCGTGGGTATTTTATCTAATGGAATTTCATAATTCACCCCTAGTGTTTGCGAACGTCTGTTGGCATCACCCACATCAAAATAGCCATCCCAAACATCAAGTTCTGGGTTTTGTTCACCGTTAATAATATTGTCTTTAAAATAATTTCTAACAATATTATTGTTTGCCACAGTAAAATTAAGGGCTAAGGATTTGGTTAGGTTCCAATTAACTGTGGATTGGTAATCGAAGGTGTAATTTCTGCGGAAGAGTTCATCTAGACCAATATTGGCACCCCCTAAATCGACTTCCCTAAAACGCTGTCTATTAAATTGCCTGTTAACATCTGTATTCATGGCGAAACTTGCTGGCAATAAGTTAACATTAAAGTCTTTTAACAATTTCCAATATTTACCCGTAAATAAAGAATCGTTTTTCGCAAAGGGCTCAATAACCTTAGGCTCAAAATTATAAGCATAATTGACTCCAGTTCTTACTTGTTTATCTATTGACCGTTTAATTTCAAAATCACGATGCATGACTTTGTTATAGGAATGGTTAAACGTTAGATTTTCAATATCGTAAAACCGTGGTTTAGAATCGCCAGTTCTATTTTTCTTAACGCCAATAAAATTAATACTTCTTCGTTTGGTATATTCTTCAGATTGTTCCAAAATGTCATCACGGTCATCACCAGTCTCTGCAGCATCTAATCTGGTTTGAAGCTTTATATCTTCGTATTGCTGATCGTATTCAGGAGTAATTAATTCTTCTCCCTGGCCATAGTTAAAAGGCACTTGAATGCCCCATTTTTTTGGTAATAGCTGCCCAATATTCACATTAGTAACCACATCGTATTGCTTCATTTCTTCTCTACTACGTTCTTGCGGGCCTTGATCTACAGAACCAAAACCAGCAGTACTCATACGTCCTGTTGCACTGACGTTTGCAAAGTCGGCAAAATTTGTATCCACACTCAATATGGCTGCCCAACCGCCTTCGTTATCCATATCTGATAAACGCAACTCGTTATACCAAATCTCACCACACTGATCAAAATCTGTTGCATTTTTAACCCCAACCATTAAGGTTCTTACTGCCCCAAAATTTGGATTTCCTTTAATGGCAACACGCTGCTGACCTACTGTATAATTTTCAAATTCGTTACCCGTAATAGGCACTGGTTCGCCATTAACTACATCATAAAAGCTAGCCAAACCATTAGACAAAGACATGTCTGCAATACCCAAAGATTTTATTTTTTGAAGCACCTCTAAATCGAGATTTATTTCATTGGCTTCTGGCCATAAGGCTGCGCTAGAATTTCCCTTAGACACTTGAAGTGGTACTTCAATCTGGTAATAGTTTTGCGTTAAATCGTTACCCATACGAATAAACCCTACTAAATCACTATCTCCCAAACCAGGAACGTCACCGGCTTCAGCATGCATAAACATACGAATACGATTGTATTGTCTCATGTCTACACTAATATTCTTAAAAACCGCACGAGAATCATTTGGTTCTAAGTCACAAACATTAACAACCAACGCCTGTTCATTCTGATCAATGATTGTATTATTATTATTTAACTGCTCAGCCACAACACCTGGAGGCGATGCGTAACTGCCATCATTTTCTTGTGTACTGACTGCTCCTACAGAAAATTCTGTGTCATTAAAATTTGGTGGTGTTGCCCCACCATCTAGTGATAATTGGTAGCGTCTCCAATCACTTCGTACTAAATCTAAAGTTCCAAAGCGAAAGGTGGTTTGCTCAGAAAAATCATTTAAATAAATACGTGCAAAACGAATAGAACGCAGATCGGTAATGCCATTTACTGCCTCGACATGATCCCCTTGAACAGGCACTCTAAACTGGTACCATCGCACTTGCTCTACGTCTCCATTAGGCAATTCTCTCTGGCGTATTTTAACATCTCTAATAAACTCTCCAATAGGATTTCCAGGAGCTAGTTCATCTGGACTATTTAAGGGTAAATTTTGACGGGTGATTTCTAATTCGTATTGAAAATAACTATCAATCGTATTCATGGTATTGTCACGATTAATATCTTCTACATCTGGTTGTGTTGTTGAACCCCTATTGGTATCACTAAAGGTGTCTGGTGAGTTGCCCTGCACACCATTATAGCGCTTATAACGATTAAAAATATCTCCTTCTGCACTTATATAATACTGGTAGTTATCAGCTGCTGGATCTGGAAGCCCTGCAAAAGCAGGAAAGTTAATGCCTTCTTCTCCATCATCATACCCGTCGTAACCAACATCTTGATTGGTTCTTGCTTCTCCTGTAGAATCAAACGTATAGATTAAGGCTTGATTTAAAGGCACTACGGTTTCATACGTCGTTACCGGCAGTAAACTTACATTTCCATCTTGGGGTAACCCATTTTCATATTGCTTTCTACCATCGCGTAGAACATCTTCAGAAATACTTCCTAAGTTAAACACGAGCTTTCCTCCTGGATTTGTTGGATTCTCTTGAAACGGATCCTGCAACCAGAATTCAATATACTCCACATTAGATTGCTCAAAATCTGTAGAGGTAATTTGTCTTGTTATTCCTGCCCAGGCATTATCAGGATTAATCACCTGATTACCGTTTAAGTTTGTATCACTAAAGTTATAGGGACCTCGCTCTGTGGGATGGTACGTTAAATCTAAAGTGTTTAATACTGTGGTTTGCCCTTGTGCAATGTCTTGCTGTGGAAATAACTCCTCAACAAAAACACGAGAAGTATATAAGCCTGAGACATCATCATCTGTTAACCCACCAGGTCGTTGGCTACTATAAAAAATAGGATCGATAGTGTACCAGTTTAACAAGGCTCTATCATAGCCATTTTCTTGTCCATCAACATCAAAAGCACTTGTGCCATTTAAATTTAAGGGTCTACTTGATAAAAACCAGGCCTGCGCCGCTTTTAAATCAATCCCATTTTGGGTGCCTTCAAAATCATCAATATAAGAGGTCGCTTCACCATTAAAATCGGTGCCTTTTGGTGCACCCGGTAACAGGTAGGCAAACTCACCACGTACAGACAAGTTAGACGGGGCATCGGTATCTATGTTTGGTAATTTGTTTGCTAAGCGCGTGAAAAAAGGCACTTCGGTTGAATAGTTACCATTAAAACCTAAGATTGTATTATTAATAGGCTCACTGTTATAGTTTGCCTTTTGTGTGATTGGTCGTTCATTCAAATTAATATAAGTGGCACCAATTAAGAAATTTTCATTGAATTGATGTTCAACATTTAAGCCTGTAAACCGTTTGGTTTGCTGACCAAAAATCGCGTTATTTTCTGTGGTAACCTGAATTGGCGTGTTACTGGCTTTTAAAGCTTCGTCTAAAATTTGTACACGGCCCAACTGGTAATTCACGGTATAATCTACACCTTCTACTAACACACGACCACCAGCGGTTACTTTTACAGAACCTCTAGGCACATTAAAACCGCCAATAGCAATACCGTCACCGCCTTGAGATTTATAGCGGCCTTTTATTTGGAATTTATTTTTCTGAACCTCATCTAATGCTGCCGTTTTTGTCTTTTTATAGAGTAAATCGTAAACGTATTTTTCCTGGTTGAGATTGGGATACGTATCGAGTTCGTATTCTGTAGCATTATTCCCAGGATTATTATCACTATCTAAAACATCGAATAAATAACGCCCAAAAGGTTCTACTTTGGTAAACACAATTTTTCCGTTTTGTGGTATTACCGTAATCCCTGGCACAAAATCAAAAAAACCATCGCCATTGGTTTGCGGATCGTTATTAAAATTTAATCGGTCTAAATTAAAAAGCCTTAACAATGTTGTTTCACTAATAGGTTCTCCATTAAAATCGGTTCCAAAACCACCACTACCTTCAGCTGGAGTAATAAAATTTAAGGGTGCCGATTCGTTATAGAAGATATTCAATTTAAAATCTTCCTGACTTAATTGGTAAGCACCAGTGTCGTAGATATTTTTCATCATTAAATCCCAGATTGGAAGGGATACAGACGTTACACTACTTTTTATTAATTTTAAAACTAGATTATTATTAGTCACATTGGTTACTTGACCCTCAGTATTGGTTTCTACATCTGTTGCACCAATACCATCATTTGCAAATTCACCCACTTGAAACACTTGTCCGCCAACAGTAAACTGAAATGCCACCGCTAGTACCTCATCATTATTTAACCGCTGATTTAGTGAAATATAACCTAATTGCGTATTTAAAATATACTCCTGTCCTTCGGTTAATTTTCTTGAATTTTCCAGTTTAGCATAATCGAACCCTTCATTAAAACTAGGTACCAGAATACCTTGTTGTACTGTTGCAACGTCTCTAACAGCTTCGGTTAATTGAGAACCCGGGCCACCAATATTGGTTGGGTCCAAACGGTTATTACCATTATCTGGAAATGCACCTGGTCCAGCTGTTGAAATAACACCAGGGTTTCCAAGTATGCTCGATTCACCTAAATCCTGAAACGCTACAATATTTCTAACATTCTCTGTCCTATTGCTTCTGTTGGTTACCCAAACTTCGGCTCTTGTAATTTGAACATTCGTGTTAATGAATGGGTAATTTTCCAAGGCCTTATCATAGTTCTCACGAAAATATTGTGCTAAGAAAAAGTGCCGGTTTTCGTCGTAATCTCTAATAAAGAAATCAAACTCATCTAAGGTACCACCCCCTTGTGCTACTACAGATCGTGAATCTGATTTTTGTTCAGAAAAGACCCCTGTAACGGTTGTCTTTCCAAATTTAAGTTGTGTTTTTACACCAAATAAACTTTGTGCGCCAGAAATTAAGGAACTGTTTAAAGGCATGCTTACGTTACCAACTTCTATTTTTTGAATGATATCATCTTCGGTTGGGGTGTATTCTAGCTTTACTAAATTTTGAAAGTCGAAGGTAGACTCTGTATCATAATTGGCCGTTACTTGCAATCGTGTTCCTACTTTTCCTAATAAACTTAAACTAATACGCTGGTCGAAATCAAAAGTAAAATTACTCCGGTTTCTTGGTGAGAACGATGGGTTATCTTGTTTGGTAAAAAGCACCCCTAAATCCATTTCCAAAGACCCTTGCGGGACAACTTCTATGGTGTTACCGCCAAAAATGCTTTCAAAAAAGCCTGAATTAACATAGAATTCTGGCAGCAGGTTCTTTTTATCCTCTTCTGAGGTATCTTTTTTTCCATCGAACGCATTAATTTTTTGCTGATAATAACTTTTGATGTTTTGTGAAAAAACTAAATCCTGATATTCTTTTGGCGTTAAAATTAATGGGTAGTTGATATTAAAAGTTCCAACCGATTCGGTATAGATATAGCGGTCTAAAATAGCATCGTAAGTGTATTTAGACGCTATACTGCTAGGGTTTGGCATCACAATAGTCCCTAAGCTGAAACCCGTAGAGTCTTGTTCTGTTGGTTCTGGATCTTGAGCAAAAGCTAAAAAAGAGAACAGAAAAGCGACAATTAAGAGTAGGTATGTTTTAATCGATTTATGAAAAGGAAGGTTAGATGTATTCAAAATCTATTATAAATTTTTTAAAGCTTGTTTAATAATGGCTTCTACAGTAGCGTCTGGCTGTGCTACTACAATTTTATCGACCACGCGTTCGGCTTGTTTCTTGACAAAACCAAGCACTTCTAAAGCAGATAACGCTTCATCTTTGTTGGTATTGTTTCTATTGACAGAAACTTCGTCAATATCATAAATTTTAATGATTTTATCTTTAAGATCAATAATCACACGTTGTGCTGTTTTAGCACCAATTCCTTTTATAGATTGAATAAGCGCTACATCTTCTGTTGCGATCCCTTCACGAATTTGTTTTGGTGTTAAAGAGGACAGCATGGTACGTGCCGTATTTGTACCAATCCCACTCACTGAAATAAGTAGTCTAAACACGTCGCGTTCTCCTTTAGAAGCAAAACCATATAAAATATGGGCATCTTCTCTCACTTGCAAATGTGTAAATAGGTGTACGCTTTCCTGATCTGGAATTTGGGAAAAGGTGTTTAACGAGATATTGAGTAAATAACCAACACCATTACAGTCTATAGTGACGTCGGTTGGGTTTTTCTCAACCATTTTTCCCTTTATATGTGTAATCATTTACTAGCGGTTTGTTAAGCCACCAAATGTAATAAAATTATTGGACTAAAGTTTAACAGCAAATAAACTTCAAAATAGTCGATGCCATACGCTTCTTTTTACTTTATATTTTAATAGGAAACAAAACCCTAACTACTACTATGCTTACACTTCTGATTGCCTCTAAGGCAAATCGCATTCAAATTCATTTGGTATCATCTACTTTTTTGCTGGCACTATTGACTTATACTTTGTACTGTGACTCGCACACATAAAAAAGTAAAGCTTCATTTTTTCCTTTTATTATAAAGGATAAAATGAAGCCTATTTTTTTCTTTTCTTGGTATGTATCCTAAAAAATGAAATGAAAAAACAGTTGGAAAGAAGCTAAGCTATTTATTGTTTTAAGCTTGCTTTTTCCTTTTGTTGTGCATCAATAACAGCAATAGCGGTCATGTTTACAATTTCATCTACGCTGGCATCTAATTGCAAAATGTGCACGGGTTTGCGCAGTCCCATCATGATTGGGCCAATAGACTCTGCTTTATTCAGTTCTTTTAATAATTTGTACGTGATGTTTGCTGATTCTAAATTCGGAAAAATTAAGGTATTCACTTTCTTTCCTGCTAATTTTGAAAACGGAAAGATATCCTGTAACATTTTACTATTGAGGGCAAAATCTGTTTGAAGTTCGCCATCGACTAATAAATCTGGATGTCTACGGTGTAAATAAGACACGGCTTCGCGCACTTTAGTTGCGGTTTGGTCTTTTGAAGAGCCAAAGTTTGAAAAGCTAGTCATCGCCATGATAGGTTCTAAGCCAAACATTTTAACAACACCACTGGTCATTTGTGCAATCTTAATTAAATCTTTCGCACTCGGATTGATATTAATAGAGGTATCACTTAAAAACATGGGCCCGCGCTCAGTCATCATAAGATTGGTGGTTGCGATTCGTGTTGAGCCTGGTGCTAAACCAATGAGTTCTAACATGGGTTTTACCACTTGCGGATAACTACGTGAGTAGCCCGAAATCATGGCATCTGCATCGCCTTCGTTAACCATCATGGCCCCGTAGTAATTGCGTTCCCGCATTAATTTTTGAGCCTCCAATAGGGTCACTCCACGGCGTTTACGCTGTTCCCAGTAGGCTTGCGCATATTTATTTTTTTGCTCTACCTGATCGTCATTTTTAGGATCGATAATTGGCACATCGGCATCAAATTCAATTTCCTCTTTTAGACGCTCAATCTCTTCTTTTCTACCTAATAAAATAGGGAAGGCAATGCCTTCATCATAAGAAATTTGCGCAGCTTTTAGCACATCAATATGGTCTGCCTCAGTATACACCACACGTTTAGGCGCTGTTTTTGCACGGTTTAATAAGAGTCTTACAATCTTGTTGTCGTTCCCTAAACGCTGAAGCAATTCTTCTTTATACTTATCCCAATCGGTAATGGGTTCTTTTGCTACACCACTTTCCATGGCGGCTTTTGCTACGGCTGGTGGTACTTCGGCAATTAAACGGGGATCGAATGGTTTCGGGATGATATACTCCTTACTAAAGGTTAGTCGCGTTTCACCATAGGCAATATTTACCTGCTCTGGCACGGGCTCCTTGGCTAAATTAGCTAAGGCTTTAACGGCTGCCATTTTCATGGCCTCGTTAATTTTTGTTGCACGTACATCTAAAGCCCCTCGAAAAATAAACGGAAAGCCCAATACATTATTCACCTGATTAGGATGGTCACTACGTCCTGTGGCCATAATAATATCCTTACGCGTGGCTATCGCTACATCGTAATTAATTTCAGGATCTGGATTTGCCATCGCAAACACAATTGGGTTATCAGCCATGGCGAGTAACATCTCTGGCGACACAATGTCTGAGGTCGATAGGCCAATAAACACATCGGCATCTATCATGGCTTCATCTAAGGTGTCTATTTTACGATGGGTTGCAAACTCTGCTTTTTGCGAGGTGAGGTTGTCGCGATCATCACGAATAACCCCTTTACTATCTAGCATGACTACGTTTTCACGTTTGGCGCCAAAGGCTAGGTATAATCGGGTACATGAAATGGCTGCTGCACCAGCACCACTCACGACTATTTTAACCTCTTCTATCTTCTTTTCTGAAAGCTCCAAGGCGTTTAATAAGGCGGCAGCTGAGATGATGGCCGTACCATGCTGGTCGTCGTGCATCACTGGGATGTCTAACTCTTCCTTTAGGCGGCGTTCAATTTCAAAGGCTTCTGGTGCTTTTATATCTTCTAGATTGATACCACCAAAAGTAGGCGCAATCATTTTTACGGTTTGAATAAATATTTCAATGTCTTCTGTACCCACTTCAATATCGAATACATCGATATCTGCAAAGATTTTAAAAAGCAAGCCTTTACCTTCCATCACGGGTTTAGACGCTTCGGGACCAATATTCCCTAAACCTAAAACAGCGGTTCCGTTAGAAATAACGGCTACTAAATTTCCTTTCGCGGTATATTTATAAACGTTATTTACATCTTTTTCAATTTCTAAGCAAGGTTCTGCAACACCGGGAGAATAGGCTAAAGCCAAATCTCTTTGGGTCGCATATTTTTTTGTTGGCACTACCTTTATTTTCCCTGGGGTTGGTTTTGCGTGATAGACCAAAGCCTCACGTCTTTTACTTTGTTTGCTCATATATTAGTCAATAGAGTGAAATACAAATGTACGGGTTTTGAGAGAATAGTGGTTAAAAAAAGGAGAGAGAAAAGGGAGAAAAAAGCACCCAATAAATGAAAGAAAATACGGCCTATACTTTTTAATACCCTACAGCAGCTGTTTCATTTGCTGCGGTTGCTCACTGGTTTCTTAGTACCTTAAATTGCGGGTCCCTTTTGTAATGCGATACTAAACTATCTAAATTTAAACGTACTCCGTGTTAAAAATACAGGGACAAAATCGCCGCTATCGTACTAAATTAAACATTTCAAATAATAGGTTATCTTAGTGCGCATATAAGAGATATATAGTTAATAGTAATCATATATCTTTGTTGCCAGTAATATGAGAAAAACTCTGCTAATATTAATAATTCTGTTTTCATTTGAACTTTATTCGCAAGAAATAATAAAGTTTTCAGATGCGGAATTTGAATTTTGTCTGACAAAAAAATGCGGAGAAATCGACTGTGAAATAACTAAAATTGAGGTTCTGAAAAATGGAATCTTAACGCAAACTATAAAACCGAGCGAAAACTATTTCAGTAAAACTTTTCCAAACGACCAACTTTTTGCAATTGAGGATATGAATTTTGACGGGAAAACGGATTTTAGGCTAATGGAATTTCTTCCTGCTGGACCGAATGTTCCTTTTCTATTTTGGATTTATAATCCGACAAATGAACTCTTTGAAAAAAGCACAGAATACGGAGAAATAACTTCACCTGAATTTGATTACGAAAAAAAGCAAATTAATTCGACTTGGAGAAATGGCTGTTGCGAACACGGACGAGATGTTTATGAATTGACAAACGGAATCCCAAAATTGACCGAACGATTTGTTATTGGACACAATTCAGAGGACAAAGAATATTACGAACATTGGAAAGTTGAAAACGGAGAATTAAAACTAATTGAAAAGAAAGTGGAATAAAATACTACTGGCAACACCGTATAAAATTAATTGCTAGTTCTAGCCTACTTACGAAAGTCCTCGCGGACTTTCTATCTGTGATTTATTTGCTAACTTTAGTGCTTAAACCACGCAACTAATCTTATACAAACACGTTAGCTATAATGTTGAACAAACATCGAGAATGAAAAGAATACTTACCATTTCAATCATAATGATAAACCTATTAAATATATTCGGTTGCAAAGCCCAAAACGAAAGTGCCCCTTATTGGGAATTTAATAAAACTGAACATTTCCGACCTGAACTGAACAAAGGCGAATTCTTTAAATTAAGTGGTTATGATTTTGGCTGGTTTGTACTTGAACCAATATCGAAATTTGTAAAGGACAAGGAGTACGAAATTGAGCGTGGAAAATCTTTATCATATGGACAGAAAGCACTTTATTATTGGTGGTATTTAGATGCTCAAGTTACAAATGGTGGATTTGTTCAATTCTACTACAATGGTTATGGACCATATGTTCCAACAATAATTAAAGGACTGGAACATATTGGAGATACTGAAATGGCAAATCTGGTTAAAAAAGCAGATAAAATCTATCAGAAAAACAAAAAGCTAATGGACAAAGCACAAGAAAGTGACTTGTTTGATAGCGACCTTTACGATAGACTTGATGAAATGTCTTTACTTGATGACAGTTACTATGAAATGAATGAAAAGACAATGTCTTTAATTGAAACTTATATTCGTGAAAACCCAAACGAAATATGTCTTGACGAAGATGGAAAAGAATTTGATATAACTTTTACTGGTCTTTGCAAGACCTTTTATGCTGACAAAACAGTCAAAGAAGAGTTTCTGCTTGAACAAGGTGTAATAAATGGAGAATTCAAGTCTTTTTATGAAAACGGAAAACTAAAAGAAAAAATAGATTACAAAAAAGGAGAACAAACTGGAGAGAAAGAAGAATTCTATGATAATGGTAAACTAAAATATCAAATAACTAAAAAGCCATCAAAAAATATCTTTGTGCACGAATGGTATTATGACAATGGAAATCCAAAAAAACTTGAGTCAAAACTTATTGATAAAGATGAAAGAATTGGAGATTATAAAGAATGGTATGAAAACGGGCAACTTGCTGAATCTGGAAATTACAAATCAGCATATGAACGTAAAGGAGAATGGTTAGAATTCTATGAAAATGGAAGCAAAAAAGTAGAGGCTGAATTTGTTAATGGAGAATACAGACTTAAAAATCATTGGAATGAAAAAGGAGAACAAACTTTAACAAGTGGAACTGGCTATAGTCAGTTTTTTTCAAAACCATTTTTTAAAGATGATGTACCTGAATTCCATTATCGTGAATACAAAAGTTTTGTAGCTCACGGAGTTTGGAAAGAACTTAAAAACGATACTCTTCAAAGACTTGTAAATTATCAAAATGGAAAACGTCACGGTAAAATGGAAACTTTTTATGAAAATGGAAATCTAAAAGAAGAAACTATCTATGAAAATGGAAATTCTGTTTCCACCAAAAAGTTTCGGAAATATAAAAACCCTAAAGTAAAAACATTTGTTGTTTCAAGAATTTGTAAAGGATGCTATGAGGATTATGAAGAATATCAATTACCTGACAATGAACCAAAACCCTTAAATGATTTGGAATTGACAGAGAATTTTAAAGCCGAAGTTTCAATATTCGAACCTTATGGAGACGACCATATTATGTTTTATGGCTATTATGTATTCGTTAATGAAAAAGGATTTATAGATGAAATCAAGTTTGCTGTAGCAGACAATATGTGGTTGGATGAACAAGTAAAATCAAGTATGGCGGAATTGAAATTTGAACCTGCAATAATAGAAGGGAAGCCTATTAAAAGTATACATTATGTTCGGTATAAATTAAAACTGATTGAATAAAACACTATAGCTAACAACGTGTAAAATTAATTGCTTGGGCAAGTGCCTACTTGGAAAATTCCTTCGGAATTTTCTCGCGTTCGTTTATGTTTACTAAATTAGTTGCTTAAACACGCAACTAACCATACACAATACCGTTAGCTACAATTTTGTCTTGTCCTGAATTAGGGCTACAGGTTAACATTGCATTTATACTGTTAATTTACCCGCCTGCCAGACGGGTAGGTATACCCTATTTGGTATTTTAAAATCTAAAGATAAATGTAATCTTATTGCGTTGTATGAATTAATTGCATTTTCATTTGTTTTTTACCACAGTACTTTGTTGGCGGTAGTTTTTATTTCCATTCCCAATCTAAATTTTCAGAAATTGGAATATTCAATTCATTCCATTTCTTTTTAATTTGTTCCAAATTATCAATTCCATTTTTAGACACTACAAAGGAGGAACCGTTTGATAGTTTTATAAAAAAATTGTTTTGAGTTTCGTCAATTTGTTCAGTTTCCGATATTTTAGTTTTTCCTTCTCCAGTTTTGTCCTCTGTAATTAGATATTCAGCCGTAAATTCCATTGTTTGTTTTTCTCCAATATTCTTTGAGTAATTGTTCTTGACAATTTTTGAAAAGTGATTTCTTAATTTGGATTTATATAATTTATCGAAAAAGAATAAAGTTAATATAACTGCGATTCCGAGTATGATTGCAAACTCAACATTGTTTCTGTTATACATATTCATTCCAATAAACAAAAACACACCAACGAGAATATATTTCGTCGTATTCATTAGTTTTCTCGTTTTCCTATTTTCAGATATCGAGAATAAATGGTAGTCTATAAAATCTTTTTCTTCTAATATGTATTCTAATTTCATTGGTAGGTTTTAATGTCTTGTCCTGAAATATGCCTACAGCTTAAAATTGAATTTATGCTGTTAATTTACCCGCCTGCCTGACGTGTAGGTATACCTTATTTGGTGTTTTAAAATCTAAAGATAAATGTAATCTTATTTCGTTGTATGAATTAATGAATTTTTACTTGTTTTTTACCACAGTACTTTTTTTTACAGCGTTTTTTAATATTCATTTTCCATTGTTTTGTCAATCCAATCTATGAAATTTTTCCAGTTATAATTTGGGTCAGATTCAATTCCATTAGAGTTATGGTCAAAAATAATCACAGGAAATTCAGATCCAGAACTGCGATTGTCAAAACACCAAAAATCTCCATTATCATATCTAAAAGGAGTTAGATATTCAGGATATTCCAAGTCAGAGTAGTCTTTTAGAATTTCCTCTAAATTCATATTTGGACCAAGTTCCTTATTAGCCCAACCAAACCCTTCAAAAGAAAAATCTCCCATTGGAATTTCATTACAATGTTTTAATTGAAAGTCAATATATGATTTTGAAAATTTACAATTATACTTTGCAATTAAATTATTTAAATCCGATACATTAGGTTTTGGTAAGTGTTCGGGAAATGCAGGTTCTCGGTCAGAATATTTTGCTTTTATATCTTCAAATGTCATTTTGGTCAAATTGTGTACAACGTGTTGTATGTGATTTGTGGCGTTGTTTAAGCACCTAATTTAGTAAATAAAAACCAAATAGACCCGAGCGAAGCGAACTGGCTAAGCAAAAGCCGTGAGACACGAGCAAAGCGAACTGGCGCCAGCAATTTTCGTAAGTAGGCGATAACCAAGCAATTAATTTTATACGGCTGGCAATAGTTATTTCACGTTTTGTTCAAATTTCACGGACTCTTTTCCATTTGTAATTACAATATTATAGTTTCCTTTTTTTAATCCGAGACTACAATTTTCTGTTTGGTTTTTTACTTCCGTTATGTCAATTGGAACAGCCAAGTTTATATCTTCTCCTTTTTTGAAAGCTAAAACCATAACTGGAAAGTCAATTTGAATAGCGTTTAGTGAAATAGAAATTTTTTCATTACTACTTTCAAAGAGCCAATTAGGTCTACCATCAATATAGTTTGTGTTTGGATGAAAAACAGCTATGTCAGTCCAAGCGTCTCCACGCCCATATTTTAATGGATTATTATCTTTATCAATTAATACTGATGACTCTTTTATATCTAATGCTTTTAAAAGAGGATGATTATATTCAGGTTTACTTTTCTCGCTATAAAGGACTTGATTAATAGTTAGAGGATTTATTTCTGTATATTCGGTTAATCTTCCAGCCATAGCTTTTTCCCAAGATTTATGAATTCCTTCTAAAGCGTGGTCAAAACCACAATGAATTATAAATTTTTCATTCGGTTTAGAGCTTATTACTTTTTCAATATTTTTTGCTTGTTCAATCTCTCTTGGTTTACCACTTCCTTTTCCCATATTCTCATATGCAAATAATTCATATCCAATGTCTAAAGCTTCTCTGACTAAATCTCCAAATTGAGGGTCTTTTATATAGTGACCTGTTTTATGAATTGGATATTTTCTACTATTTAGTGTTGAATCTAAATACTCTCCATTACTTAATGCTTCAAGACCTAAATTTTTATATCCATTATCGAATAGTTTTTGAAGTAGTGATTTTGTGAATACGCGATGAAAAGAATTGTGATGTGCTTCATTTATTATTACTACTTGATTTTTCTTTGACTGCTCGATAATATAGTCTGTAGCTTTAACTTTAGAATACTTTTGATTTATTGAATCTATTTGGGTTTGTGAATAGCTTTTTTCTCTTGTTCCCATTGCCAAGTCCCATTGAATTAAAGCGTTTTTATAATCTCCCTTTGTAGCATAATCAGAAGCAGAAATTTGATGTTTCCAACGAACGGTGTCTTTAGCGATTTTGTCTTCTATTTCAGAATAAAATTTATAGTCGGTTTTAAAATCAATTTTTTCAATTACTCTTTTTTCTTCTTTACAAGAGGTAAATAAAAGAATGATTGTTAATATGTAGAATGTTTGTCTCATAATGTCGCGTCCTGAAATAGGGCTACAGGTTAAAATTGAATTTAAGCTGTTTTTAAATATACCATATTTAGGTGTTTTAAACTCTAAAGATAAATGTAATCTTATTTCCTTGTATGAATTAATGAATTTTTACTTGTTTTTTACCACAGTACTTTGTTATGTGGCGTTTTTTACTATTCTTTCATCAATTGCCTTCGATATTTTTTCACTTATCGAATTATTTCTTTTAAGAAGCGTTACAACTAATTTCAGATAGCCTCTTTTATTTTTTACGTCAGTTAATTCGCAAATATTTGAATTTGGGATTAGTGCATTTTTTAAATTAAATACTCGAAGCATACTAACGAAGTCTTTAGTGTTTATAATCTGTTCAAACTCTAGTCGTATTCCGTCATAAATTTCCTGCTTGTTTATGGAAGTGAAATTAGCATCTACTTCTCCAATAACTTCTCCAATTTCTCTTGTCTCGAAATTTGAAGCTTCAATCATTTTTCTTCTTAGAGCTTCTTTAAAATGTAAAAGTACTTGACTCTCAAGTTGAGAACTAAAAAAGGATAGCAGATTAGTTTTTACAGCTTCAAAAACCTCATTTGCATTCTTTCCCATATGTTCACAAACAGATTTCACGACATCTTCAAGAAGCAAAAGATTTTCTGATTCGGCAACATCAAGTACCCAAATTGACTTAGCGTTTAATCTAACAACATCTTCATTTACTCTTCTATCTCGGTCAATAATTCCAAATGATTCTATGTGGTGGAATCCATTTTGTTCGTTAAATGATTTAACGGAATGTATTACCTTCTCACAGCTTCCTAAGGATTTTAATGTGTAATCTGAATATATCTGATTATAAAGTTCATAATCGATACTACTATTGTCGCCTTCTAAAAATACTACAGGTTTACGACTACCTAAAACTTCTAAGTACAATTGTTCTGGAATTGGTGTTTCTTCAGCAAGAATTTCATAATCCCAAACATTAGAGCCATCATATGATTTTGCCCAAATTTTAGTTGCAGTTTGACGAGAGAAAGCAAAATCAATATCGTGAGTTAAATATACAAATGAACAATCCAATCTTTCATTTTCAATCAAATCAAATAGTTTTTTTACTAAAGATTTATGAATGTGCATTTCGGGTTCGTCTATAATTAATATAGAGTTTTCTGGTGCGCAAACGACTTCTCCTATAAGATAGAAAATAACTCTTTCTCCATCACTCATCTCTGTAGCATTGTAACTATTTCGCTCTTGACCTGCTGGATAGGTTTCAATTACTCCTGCTTTTTTTAACAGCCTTCGATGGGGTAATGTTGCTTCCCAAATTTTTTGTACTATATCTAATTTTGTCGTTGGCTTTTCAGAACGACCTTCTTTATAACTGAGCGATTCTTCGTACTCTTCGGTATGTAAAAATACTAAAAGTTTCTCATAATCATTTAATAAAAATGTGCTAAAATTACTTCCCCATCTAAATGATTATTTATTATTTAATTGTTGTTGTTCAGTTTTATTTTCTTGATAGTAACCATACAAAAATTCTTTTGTTGCTCTTTCCTTGGATTTAGGACTAACTTCTGCTGGGAAACTTAGTGACTTTTGAGCAGAAATTCTATGTACTTTTTTTAGATTATTTTCTTCAATTCTTGAGCCAAATCTTGTCTTTCCAGAGCCATTTGCACCTACAATAACTAATTGTTCAAAATCAATCTCTGGATTAGTATTAGCCAGTCCTTTTTTTGTTGGTAATGTTATTCTCATAGTTGGTTTTTAAATGTTCGTTAAGATACATAGTTTACACAAGTTATAGATTAGACTTTACACTAAATTGGTTTCTAACCTTATTGATTTTTGTTTTGTTCTTAATTCATTTTCGTTAAAGAAACCTAAAAACACGTTTCTATAAAATACTTTCCAAATACCATTTCCTTGATCTTCTATTCCTACATGTTTTCCCTTTAATGCAGCTGTTAGATACACCCAATAATAAGATTTCCATCTTATAGCACCATTTTGAGTTACTTTAATCACTTTATAGTTAGACTCGTAGTCAAAATTAAGTATTTTTTCAGGAAAAGGTCTTGCAGAAAAATCATGCACAGAAGCAGGTGTTTCCATTCCCAGAGCTTCATGTGGTCTAATATGATTATACTCCTTTACAAAGTGATTTAAACGTCTTTGTTGCGCCTTTAAATCAAAGGCTGAAGGTTTAGCACAAGCTGCCTTTAAATCTCTGTGCATGCGTTCATGTCTTCCGTTTTGTTCTGGGTGAGCAGGATCGGAAAACACGGGATTTATACCAAGTTCAATAAACCAATAGGATAGCTGTGTGTATCTCTGGATGGCTCTTACAGAACCAAAGGGACTACCATTGTCTGTATGGATTTGTTTAGGAATACCATATTTCCTAAAAACCCTTGTGAACTCTGCTTTTGCTGAAGCCAAATTTTCTTTATAATGCCCTTTAGCAGTAAACAAAAAACGGCTTTTAGAGTCAGCAATGGTTAATGGATGACAATAGATTTTATTACCCATTAAGAACTTTCCTTTGTAGTCTGCACTCCATACTTCATTACATGCTTTTGGATCGAAAATAGGGAAGACTGGCTTGACTCTTCGCATTCGTTTTTGGGGACTTACTAACCCATGTTTTTTGAGGATGTTATGCACTGTCAAAATAGTTGGAATAGTTTCATCTGGATAATCGTTATACAACAATTTCCATATTTTTTTTGCACCCCACAGCTTATACTTCTCTTTCAAATTGAGAATGCTTTCTACTACTTTTTCATTGGTTGCGTTAGGATGCAACCCTCTGGGTTTTCTCGATAATTCTCGTAGCCCTTCATAACCATCTTTCTCAAATCTGGCTATGATTTTATAAGCAGTTGGCCGTGATATTTCAAAAGCTTTACATAGTTCTGTAATGGTGTATTTTCCAGTTCGCCATTCACAGATAAATTCAATTTTTTGTTCCATAATCGTTGTGTCTTTCCAAGGCATAGCAATCTGAATTTTGGTTCAAATTGCAAGTTAAAAAGTGTAAACGATGTATCTATAACTTTGTAAAGGATGTTTGTATAACGTACCAAATTGTGCCTAACGTTTAGTATATGAAAAGTAGGCGATTTAGATGGACTAATCTTACGGTTAAACACAAATTTTCATGCGAGCTAAAACCCTTAATTTTATTGATGTATCGCCTATTTTTTATATACATTGTTACCTGCAGGTTTTCTTTTAGTTTACAACTATAACTTCGACATTGTAATTGTGTTCTCCTTTTGTCCGTTCACCATTTAGGTCGTTAAAATTCGATATGTCTCTTGTCTTTTTAAATGGGTCATATACAAAACAAAATAATTTTTCAAGCCAAATACATTTGTGATATGATTCAAAATCTACTTTAAGTTCTTCGATAAAATGTGTTTCATTAGAATCCTTTTCTTTTATCATTTTAACCTCAATTAGAATTTTTTCCTCTCTTAGTATTAAATCTATTTTTGTAGACTTACCTCCAACTTTAGGAATTGGGTCTTCGTCTCTCATATTTGGAAAAAACGACTTAACTATTACATAGAGAATATCTTGTACATCATATTCATCTTTTATTTCAAATTCGGGATGACCTTTCCTTCTGTTTTTGATGATTTTTTGTACTGCATTTGGAAAGTTATAAAATATATCGCGTAAAACTTCCTCTGGACTCTTAGAGATAAACATAACTTCCAAAAGTTGATTTTCGATATCTTCTAGTAAAAGTAAAGTATGTATGTCAAGGTCAGTATTAATAATTGCAGTTAATGCATTATTTGTGTTTTTATCTGAAACATCATTAATTCCAAACAATTTATTTGCTAAAACTGAAAATGGGTTTGTTAAATCAATATTTAGATTTTCAATTAATAAGTTTTTTAGAGAAGGCTCAATTTTGCTAAGAAAAAATTGCTCTTTTATGTCTCCTCTTTTAAACCTTTCAATTAGTTTATCTTCTAATTGGTCTTTTGCTCCTAAATATAATCCTGCAAATTTAAATATGTTTGAAGTAGCATCAATACCTTTTATTGGTGGTTTAGAGATAACTGAAATTATTTTTTCGTGAGAATCAGGTTTATTTAAATAACCATCTAATGCTACAGACTCTTCAGGAGAAAGTTCAAAATTGATATTTTCTATTTGAGTAGATTGAATTGAAGATGAAGCATATAAATATGCAACAGTTTCAATATTATTATATTGAGAAATTTGTGTTTTATTATTTTTTATTATTTCTCTTAAATAAACCATAATTTATCTTCTACAAATTTTAATCTATCGTAATCCCAATTATCAACTTTTTTAAGTTCTTCTGTCATTTTAGCCATTAATGATGGATACATTATCGTTACTGTTCTCTTGGATGGCATATAACTTCGATGTGATAAATGGGAGAACCAATATACTTGCTTTGCGATATAAAACATACTGGTAAAAGTTGACCGTTTGTCAATATCTATTTTTAATGGAAGGTCGCTATTTTTTACGAAATGTAAAATTGCTGAATGCTTACTAAGTTGAATGTAAGAACCTGCCATAATATCGTTTCTGCCATCATTGTAGTATAGTCGAAAATTGTGACCATAGGCTAAGTGTACTAAAGCAAATTCAAAATTATAATCAGAAAGGCGTTCTTTAAGATTGTTAATTGCCTTGATTTCATACTTTTCACTTGCAGATTTGAATAAATGGAAAATTAACCTAAATGTTCCTGAATTTTTCATTTCTTCTACTAGAGGTTTTAAAGTTTCAAATAAATGATTCTCTAAGTTTTCTGCATAGTTATCAAATGAAGACAGAGGAGAACAGTTACCTGTCATATATCGGCCATCATTATGAAAAATTTGCGCAATACCTAAAACAAATTGTCCATCTTTTGAAATAGTTGAACCAATTCCAATAACTAACTCATCCTTTAATTTGTCTTCTTTTTCTATAGTCCACGCTGTTCCTCCTAACTTAGCATATGAATTCAGAGCTATATTAGTCATTGTAAATGCACCTAAATTTTGTCTGATTGTTTCTATTTGCAAGTCTTGGGTTGGAATACCATTACCTATTAATTTCGCTTTACATTTGAAATATGGAGAAAGGTTATTTGATAATTTTTCTTGAAGTTGGTTTACAATTACATATACCAAATTACACTCAAGTAATTCTTTATCATAAATAGCGTGTTCATATGACTTTAGGTCTGAATCAGGGATTTTTAGGAAATAAAAACTTAAGTGATTAAAGTGAAATACTTCCTTAAGTTTTGACTCTATTTTTTTCGCAAAACCTTCTGTTTCTCCTTGGTACTCTGAAGGACAAATAATACCTAGTTTAATATTCTTATTTTGGTATTGCTCTAAAGAATATGGCATATAAGTTTTAACCATTTGGTCATAATACCTTAAACCTTGAGTATTTTTTCGGTTGCTATAAAAGTACCTTTGTGGTTTATGTATGATTTCTGATTTAATGATATCATTTTCAAATGGAAGATACCTTCTAGTTATTGATGATATATTCAATCCAAATGGGAGCTCTATTCTATTCTTACTATTCTCTAGCCAATTATAAAATTTGTTTATAATTTGGAAAGAAGTAGAATTTTGATTCTCTCTCGTTCTTGTAGATTCATAATTTTCTGTAGCACCTCTCGACTCTAAAAATCGTTTGATTGAATGTCTATTTGCAAAAATTATATCTTCTTTTCCTTTTAAACCACTGGTGTCGATTCCATTCTTTTCAAATTCTTGTTTAGTCCAAGTAAATCTATTTTTTAATGAACTAGATAGAGTGAAACCTAATAGTAACTTCTCTTCTTTATAGCAAAAGTATGGTGAAAAATGCACGACACGATTAATCTCTAACCCATTAATTGAGTTTTGAAGTACATCTTTTGAAGAAATTATTTCCCAAGTATTTGAGTATTTGTTTTTAAAAATCCGATAGGAATCAGTTTCTTTCAATAAATCAATAACGCCATTTTCAATAATACGTGATAGTATTTTCGGGTTATCATCTAAATTGATTTTATAATCAGGTAATTGTTTGAACTCACTATTTAACTCATTGACACTCCAAACAAGTATTTTGTCATTTTCTCTATAAAAAGTACATTTTTTATTAGAATCTCTTAAACTTACAAAATCTTGTTTGCTTTGATAATCAGAGTAATTCAGTGCTTTTGCAGAGACTTCTTTTAAGTCAATTTCTACTTGGTAAAAGTTTAAAAAAAGTCCACTCATTTATTTTTTAGTTCTAATTGTTAATTTTAGTTCCACTTGCAGGTAACGTTTGGTGTAAGGATAGTTGCGTTTATAAGCCACTAAAATAGTAAATATTAACGAACCAGAGGAAAATCCGCAGGATTTTCCGAGTAAGAGAGGACCAAGCAATTATATTTACACATTGTTGTGTACAGTGTTTTATATTTTTTTATTCCATTTACCGCACTGAAAGTCAGCTTTTGGCAACATTGCAATTTGCTTTAAGCAGCAGTTTTAGAGTCCTGTTTTTTAGCCGTAATTGGAGTAGAGCAGTAGTCGGCAACAGTTGCGCATTTAACTTGTCAGAAAAGGATTGAGTGGTAAATCCGTTGTATTGCTCCGTTTTGCTTTTTAATCCGTTTACAAGCCCTTATTTTGCGCAATAATTGCGCGTTAATTTTTTTTGATAAAAATTAATGCCGTTTTGATTTGGGTTTAAGAGAATTTGCTTTTTTGTGAGCCGAGTGAGGCATTGTACACAACGGTCGTGTATAAGAATAGTAGGGCTGAAAAAGTGCGCTAACCATTCGGATGAAACACAAGCCTAATTTTTAAATTTTTCTTATTATCTTTTTGTTCAATAAGCCAAATTTAAAAATTTGGCGACCTTGCAAATGCGCACGAACCATTCGGTTTTGCTACAATTGCCCTATTATTTTTATACGATGTTACCCAACGTTTTTATTCATTCAGTTTAAGCCATTTTCCATCGTAAAACTCTATAAATTCAATTCCGTTAATATTAGAATAAACTATTCTTTCAATTTCAGTGGATTCAGAACAATTTTGAAAAACTAATACATTTTGAAATTCAAATTGATTAATTGATATATCAGTTAATCTTTCTTGAATAGATAAGTTAAATAGTTCTTCACAAGCTAAATCGAATAGCCCATTATTATCTGAATTTTCGCTTGTTATTCCTAAAGAAAAGTAAGTGAAATTGTCAGCAGTTAATTCTAATTTGATTAGAATGTCTTTAGATTGAAAGTTTAAAAAATTTGTTTCCTCCTCATATTCAGTTAATCGACAGCTTTCTGGTCCAGCTCTGTTCGTATCAATTATGTTTTCTTTCGGTTGACTGTTGGCGATAAATGTATTTCCTTCGTCATCTATAAAGCTTAATTCTTGATATGATTCATAAGGTATGAGAGATTTTTCAAACTCATTTAATCTATACGATTCAACTATTTCATCTTCACATCCACAACCATAAAATAGTAAAGTAACTGTAATTAAGAATAATATTTTTTTCATAAATAAAGTGGTTTTATTGTAGATGTAAAATTTCGTTTAAGGTTGCGTTCAAATGTTGGGTAACGTGATTGTATATGGCTCGTAGCGTGTAAATTAGAAAATTATTTTCGGATTAAGCACAAGCCGGATTTTTAATTTTTACTATTTATCTTTTTTATTGGAAAGTCGTCAAATTTAAAAATTTGGCGACTTTCCAAATATGCCTTAACTTCGTTTAAGCAACTGATTAGATATGAGCTATATACGTTGTTACAAGCTGGCCTTTCTTCCAGTTTTATAGTATTCTTTTTTCGTTTTTTTCTGTCGATAATATGCAACAAATATCAATGACAACGGAAAAAATAATATTATTAAAATCCATTTAAATATGTTCAAAATCAAGTTCATTATCCAAATATTGAGTAAATGAAGACCAAATTGACAATTAATGTAAATCCAATTGTTGCAAGCATTGTCTGTTTAGAAATCTTTAAAATATTTCTAACTGCCTCTTTACAGTTTAGAAATAGAAATCCTCCAAAAAAGAGCAAAGTCATTACATAAACAGCTGGCGAAACCGTTGGGAAAAGATTTTCGAGTGCAGGTATTCCAGAAGGTTGCCTTCCTAAATTCATAAAGAAAAGGACAATTGCATTAAATCCAGAATAAGTCAGAAATATTGAGAGCAAAATCCATCCAATTTTGTTTCTTTTCCAATATAGAATTACTGCTATTGGCAATATAATTATCGGGAAGAAATATTCTATCATACTTAAATCCCAATCTGAAATTCCTTCGTGAAATATTATTTGGAACATTCCCAACTGTTGGTAAAGTCGATAAATTGCTAAACCACCAAAAATCAGAATTGTTAGCCTTATAATTTTTTCTGGTGTTTGAATTCCATTTTGTATCGGATTTATCGTATCAAATAGAGTAGAAGCGTTCTTTCCGATTTTTTTCTCAAACTCTTTTCTTTTCTCAATCTCACGCTTTTTAGCGTTTTCTTTTTCGGTTATTTTGGCTTTAGCTTGATTTAATTCCTGCTCGGTAAGTTGTCGGCTTGCAATTTCCGTTTTGGCTGTTTCGACTGCAATTGGATTATATTTTTCCGATTCCGAAATAATTTTTAATAGTTCGCTATTTGACAGCTTTTGGTATAATTCAGTAAATTCGGTCATTAAGTACGAATGTTTTTCTTGGCTTGCTTGTAACGTTTGGTGTAAGGATAGTTGCGTTTATAAGCCACTAAAATAGTAAAAATGGAACGATCCAGAGGAAAATCCGCAGGATTTTCCGAGTAAGAGAGGACCAAGCAATTATATTTACACATTGTTAGCTACAGTTTTTTGTTTTTCAGAATATTAATTGCTATTCTATGCTAAACATTTGTGGTGGTTCAATTCCAATATTTGGTAATGCATCGTGCATAGCTCCTCTTACAGAATTCATTATTTTATACCTTCTACCTTCAGAGTCAATGCCAACATTCAGAATTGTTATTTTTAGTTTTATGCCTTTTTCCTTATAATCATTTATCCAAGATTGAATTTCAGATTCAATATCCTTTAAAACTTTATTGTCTTTTAATTCAATGATTTTTCCTCTTTTTAATATTGCAGAGTTTGATAATTCGACCTCTATAGTTAAATCAGAGTAAATACCATCTTTACCATTTCCAAGAATAAACCTATTCGTAACTACTGTTTTCCTATTTTTCATTTTTTCAGTCGCTTCATTTAGCCTTTCTAAGTCAAACCCTTTTATTAAATCAGTCAGAATTAGTTTCTCTTTTATTCCATTTTCCAATCCGTTTAGAGATTTGTCATCATCGATAATCAGAAAATCAGATGGCTTATATTCCGCTATAAATTTTTGGACTTCTTCTTTTCGGTTTTTGCAATCTGCATATTCAGGCAAAAATCCGACGATTTCTTTATTTATTCCACGATTTTTAAAAATCAAATTGAATTCAGTCAAAGTTTTAACGGTTCGACGAGTTGAGCTTAACCAAATGTCAAATTCCGTAAGAGTGAGAAATTGGTTTAAGTTTTCAACACAAGATTCATTAAATTCAGAATATCCATCCGAGTCAATTCGGTCGGCTTTCCACGATGGATTTGTTATTAAAACTCCATCTAAATCTAATATCAAAAGTTTGTTGTGTCTCAAATGACCCGTCCTAAATAAAGGCCACATCATTTTAAACAATTAGTATTGACAGAAGAAAATCATTGCTATGAAATCGTAGCAAAGCGCAGATTCGTGAATTCCTATAAAACCAAATACTAAATCATGAACAAAAGGCAATGGCAGAAAAAGTTAACGGGATGCTTAAAGACGCATTTTATCGCGACTACACTTTTTCTAATATGGCCCACGCGAAAAAAGCCACAAAAAACGCCATTAATTCATACAACGAAATAAGATTACATTTATCTTTAGATTTTTAAACACCAAATAGGGGTTACCTACCCGTCAGGCAGGCGGGTAAATTAATTTTAAACTGTAGCCATATTTCAGGACGGGACAATTGACCTAAAATAAACCAAATAATCATGAAAGATCAAACCGAGAATAAACTTAAGCCAATTGGAATATTTCTTTCAATCACTTTTGCTTTAAGCGCAATTTTCTACTTCCTCATTATCTATTCTGGAAAATTGGGCGGAGGCGCTGGCCAATATGTAATGGGACTTATGTGGTGCCCTGGGATTTCTGCCTTGATTACGATGAAAATCTTGAAAAGAAACATTTCTGACCTAGGTTGGAAGTGGGGAAAGACAAAATATCAGATTAAAAGTTATTTGATTCCATTACTCTATGCTTTTATTGCCTATATAATTATTTGGAGTTTTGGTTGGGGAAAATTTTACAATGATGAAACGGTAAGTTGGATAACAAAATCATTTGGACTTGGCGAAATTAGCGATGCATTTAGCATAGTATTATACTTCCTTTTTGTTGGCGTTTTTGGTATAATCGGTAGTATGTCATCCGCATTAGGAGAGGAAATTGGTTGGCGCGGATTTTTGGTGCCAGAGCTCTATAAAAGTCAGGGTTTTTCAAAAACTTCCTTGATTACTGGACTTATTTGGGGGGTGTGGCATTTACCAATTTTATTGTTTGCAGATTATAATAGTGGAACACCATCTTGGTTTGCAATGCCATGCTTCATGGTAATGATAATCAGTATAAGTTTTGTATACACATGGTTTCGCATAAAATCTGGAAGCTTATGGACGGCTGTAATACTTCATGGAAGTCATAATCTGTTTATTCAAAGTATTTTTACCCCTTTAACAGAAGATACAGGAAATACAGCTTATTATGTGGACGAATTTGGAATTGTACTGCC